>CAUSKT010000020.1:0-31944 GCA_963532335.1 uncultured Neisseria sp.
TAATCGATTTCGGGTTTTGCCACAGGCGGGCGTTGACGGCGTGGAAGCCGTAGATGAGTCTTTGGTTTGCCATGATTTTGCTTTATAAAAAATTTCAGACGACATTATAACAAGATAAGGTCGTCTGAAAGCAGGTGTAACCGGTTTCACTCAAACGCAGCCGCCTAGCGCATCAAATACCCCAACAGCCCCAAACTGCCCACGCCGATCAACACGGTAACCAACATGGAAAACCTGCTTGCGGCAAGCACGGTCAGCGCAATAGCTATCAGCTCGTGCGGTTTGTCGGAAACGAAATAAGGCGCGATGACGGAAATCAACACGCAACCCGGAGCGGCTTCCATCACGATTTGTGCACGGCGGCTTAAAGTGCGGTTGCGCAAGGCGAAAAAACCGATAAGGCGGGTGGAATACGTTACCGCCAGCATACTGGCAAACAGCAGGAACGACTGCCAAGAGAGCAAATCCTTCATTCCTTTTCTCCCCAAAGATAGGCGGCAAGCAGGCCGGAAATCGCACCCATCGGCACATACCAATGCCCGTCCACCGACAAATAAGTCCCCCCCGCCACAATCAGGCTGACAAACCACGGGCGTGCCGCCTTAAAGCTTTTCCACATACCCCGCAGCAGCACCAAAAACACGGCAGGAAACGCCATGCCGAAACCCCATGCCGCAACATCGCCGAACATCGGCCCGACCGCCGCGCCAAACGCCGCAAAGCCGATCCAAGTGGTATAAAGGATAAAGCACACGCCCGCGTAATAAGGCATATTGAACGCCGGCAGCCCCATCGCCTTGCGCTTTTGGATTTCCGCAAACGCCAGCGCCCAACTTTCGTCGCACATAAAAAACAGCGCGGGCATGGCTTTTTTCAGCGGCATATCCCGCATATAAGGCGCGATTGCCGCCCCCATCAGAATATGGCGCGAATTAATCATGAAGGTAACGGTGGCGATGATCAGTATCGGCAACGGATTTGCCCACAAGTTGACCGCTGCAAATTCCGAGCCGCCGGCAAAGTTCATGCCCGTCATCAGCAGCATTTCCAGCCAACTCATCCCTTTCTGCCCGCCTTGTACGCCGAGTATCAGCGCCCACGGCAAAAGCCCGATAAGCATGGGCGAACATTCTTTGATGCCGCGTAAAAATTCGGATTGCGGGGAATTTGGGTGTGTCATTTTGTTGAGAAATTTAAATAGAGTGTGAAGATGGAAAATGAGGGAAGGTATTATAAGTGAAATCGTCAACAATCAGGAGGGCAAGACAAAATCGCAAACAAGGAAACGCCGTATTGATTTCAGATTCATTTACGGGAACACCCAAAATACAGCTTGAAATGAAAACAGCCGGATTCTGCAATATGACAGAATCCGGCTGATACAAACCGAATGAACAGGTTTTCAAGAATATCCGAAGTTGGTTGGGCGATTCACATTTTCAGACGACCTTCAATCATCTTTCCATTATGTGAACCCCTGCCCTGATTATAAAGCTTTCAGGCGGGCAATCCGGTTTTCCAAAGAGGGGTGGGTGCTGAGCAAAGAATCTTTGGCATCGCTGGCGATACCCATCGCATTCATTTGCTGCGGCAAATCGCTCGGGTTGCCTTTCAAGCGTTGCAGCGCGGCAATCATTTTGGGCGCGCCGACCAGTTTGGCGGCTCCCGCATCCGCACGGTATTCGCGCTGACGGCTGAACCACATCACGATGATGCTTGCCAAAAAGCCGAACACGATCTGCAATACCATGCTGACTAAAAAATATGTACCTTGCGAAGTGCTGCCGTCGTTGTTGCGTGCAATCATGCCGGAAACGATGCGGGCAAGGAAAACCACAAACGTATTGACCACGCCCTGTATCAAGGTCAGCGTAACCATGTCGCCGTTGCCGACGTGCGCCATTTCGTGCGCCAAAACGGCTTCGACTTCGTCCCGCGTCATGCGCTCGAGCAAACCCGTACTCACCGCAATCAGCGAACTGTTGCGCGTGGCACCGGTTGCAAAGGCATTGGGTTCGGGGGAATGGTAGATCGCCACTTCCGGCGTTTTCAGGCTCCACTGCCTCGCCTGTGCTTCCACAGTCGCCAACAACCACGCTTCTACTTGATTGCGCGGCTGTACGATGACTTCCGCACCGACTGAGTTTTTCGCGATGGATTTGGACATCAACAATGAAATGATCGAACCGGCAAAGCCGACGACGGCCGAGTACACCAGCAGGCTGCCGACCTGATCCGTACTGTGTATGCCAAGTACGGCCAAAACAACGCGGATGACGACCAAAACGGCAATATTGGTTGCGAGAAACAAGAAGATTCGTTTCACCGGGGAGATTCCTTTTTTGGGTATGGTGGGTTTATGTTTTTGATTGATATAAAAGAACAACAAAATTAAACAATATCGGAATATTGAAGTTTACTTTGCATGCTGCTCTTTATATCGAAACCGGTTGGAATTCAAATTATCGGTTTACCCTAAAATTTTCGAGCGAATTCACAATCAGGCTGTAAGACTTATACCGCATTACTGCTAATGCTGCGGTATTTTCTCAAAAAGAGGCGGATTCTAAAATGCCGTACTTGGAAAAGGTATGCAAAACCAAAGTATCATTTTGACTAAACAGGAGATTTAGCGTTAACAAAATGCCATTTTCCCCTCAAAAACGTATTGATTACCCGTCCGAATATACCTAATAAAGACCGTTACTCCTCTTTTGATTGCCACCCTACCCCGAAATCTGATAAATAACGAATATAACATTTACATTAAATCCGTGCGCAAATCATGAAACGCAAAACCTCCCTCAATCTCGTTCTTGCCAGCATTGCGGTTGCCATTGCCTTGATTACGGCTGCGGCTTTTTGGTTTTATCACAGCCCTTACGGTCCGACCATCCCACTTATCCGTACCGGCTCTTCACAATCCATTACCCAACCCGACCGACCATCCCCGAAAATCGTCCAATCTGCGCGCAACCAAATCGGCAAGACCCTGCGTTATGACTCTGCCTATACCAAACTCAAATATCCGATGGGTGACGTACCGATGAAAAAAGGCGTATGTACCGACATCATCATCCGCGCCCTGCGCGACCAAAATATGGATTTGCAAGAACTTGTCCATCAAGACATGAGCCGGAACTTCTCCGCCTATCCCAACCGTTGGGGCTTGAAACAACCCGATGCCAACATCGACCACCGCCGCGTACCCAACCTCATGACTTATTTCACACGCCAAGGCTGGGCGGTACAGGATACGAATTATCAGGCAGGCGACATTGTGACTTGGGAGCTTAAAGGCAACCGTCCCCACATCGGCATCGTCTCCGACCGCAAAATCGGAGACAGACCCTTGATTATCCACAATATCGGTTTGGGAACCCGTGAAGACGACATCCTCTACCGCTATACCATTACCGGACATTTCAGGCTTCCCGTTCAGTAAATTTTCCATCGTGTTATAGTGAATTAAATTTAAATCAGGACAAGGCGACGAAGCCGCAGACAGTACAGATAGTACGGAACCGATTCACTTGGTGCTTCAGCACCTTAGAGAATCGTTCTCTTTGAGCTAAGGCGAGGCAACGCCGTACTGGTTTAAAGTTAATCCACTATACAAACAACCATCCCAAAAGGTCGTCTGAAATTTGACAAGGCATCCTGACAAGCGTACGGATGCCTGAATATTCTGACGCAGGCAAGAGACGGCTGATCAATACGTTTGATAACCAAGCCGGTAAGGCAGCCCTACCATAGCCCTTTCACAACGTTTTTACTATAATCCCCCATTTCCTCCCCTGCCCCGTGCATCATGCCCAAAGCCACTTTCTACACCCACGCCGCCGACCCCGCCGCCTTCGCCTGCCGCCTGATTGCGCGCGCCATACGCGACGGCGGGCAAATATTGGTCTGGTCGGATTCCGATGAAACCATCCGCCGCCTCGACCGCGACCTTTGGCAGCAAATTCCCGAAAGCTTCATTCCGCATGAAATTTGGCAACCCGACCAACCCATGTCGTCTGAAACACCCGTATGGCTCGCGTTCGGCGATACTTTACCCGCCGTCCCTGAAAACGCCACCGTCCTCAACCTCTCGCCCGACTTTTGGAACGAAGCCCCCGTCGTCCCCGCCCGCGTGCTTGAAATTGTAGGCAGCAGCTTGGAAGAGCTCGCCGACGCCCGCGAACGCTTCAGCGCATACAGAAAAAACGGCTTTACCATCGAACACCACGATATGACGGGCAAAGCCTAAAATCGAAGGTCGTCTGAAAACGGCTTTACACGATAAGCCGAAAATTTAAACAGCCTTGATTCCTTTTGATTCAAACTGGGCTATAATCCCGACTTTCTTTTACTGATCCCTTTTAAAAGACGAAAACATCATGAACAAAACTTTCAAATTCAGCGCATTGGCAATCGCCGCCGCATTGGCACTGACCGCCTGCGACAAAAAAGACGCCAATACACCTGCTTCAGCCTCTGCACCCGCATCGGCATCCGCGGCTTCCGGCGCATCTGCCGCAAAAGACGCATCCTCTATCGGCACACCGGTCCAACAAGCCAGCTACGCAATGGGTATGGACATCGGCAGCTCCCTGAAACAAATGAAAGATCAGGGCGCGGAAATCGACATGAAAGTCTTCATCGAAGCCTTGCAAGCCTCTTATGACGGCAAAGAAAGCAAAATGACTGAAGTCCAAGCACAAGAAGTCATGATGAAATTCCTGAAAGAACAACAAGTCAAAGCGGCGGAAAAACTTCAGGCTGACGCCAAAGCCAACCTGGAAAAAGGCGAAGCGTTCCTCAAAGAAAACGCCACTAAAGAAGGTGTGAAAACCACTGCTTCCGGCCTGCAATACAAAATCACCAAAGAAGGTGACGGCAAACAGCCTAAAAAAGACGACATCGTCGTTGTCGAATACGAAGGCCGCCTGATTGACGGTACCGTCTTCGACAGCAGCAAAGCCAACGGCGGTCCTGTTACCTTCCCCGTCAGCCAAGTTATCCCCGGCTGGGCCGAAGGCATCCAACTCTTGAAAGAAGGTAGCGAAGCCACCTTCTACATCCCGTCCAAACTCGCCTACCGCGACCAAGTCATGCCGGGCGGGAAAATCGGTCCGAATTCCACTTTGGTATTCGACGTGAAGCTGGTTAAAATCGGCAAACCCGAAGATTTCCAACCCGCTCCCGGTCAAGTTGACATTCAAAAAGTCCAATAAGCCTGCGCTTTAACCCAATGCCCGAACCGAATCCGTTTCGGGCATTTCTGTTCTGTATATTCGCAAAACATGGTTTACCCCGTTTCAGACGACCTCCTATCCCATCAAACCCGCAATAAACCTGCGCCATAACATTGTGATTTTGTTTTGCTATACAATAAAACCTACCAACCTCCTACAACCGACGCCATGAAAAACATCGTTATCCTCATCTCCGGCCGCGGCAGCAATATGCAGGCCATCGTCAATGCCGCCATTCCAGATGCCCGCATCGCCGCGGTCCTCAGCAACAGCGCAACCGCCGCCGGACTGGCTTGGGCAGCCGAACGCGGCATCGCCACCGACAGCCTCAACCACAAAGACTTCCCCAGCCGCCTCGCTTTCGACCAAGCCATGATGGAGAAAATCGATGCCTATCAACCTGATTTGGTCGTCCTCGCAGGCTTTATGCGCATCCTCACGCCCGAATTCTGCGCCCATTACTCAAACCGCCTGATCAACATCCACCCGTCCATCCTCCCCGCCTTCACCGGCCTGCACACCCACGAACGCGCCCTTGAAGCCGGCTGCCGCGTCGCAGGCTGCACCATCCACTTCGTAACCCCCGAGCTGGACTGCGGTCCGATTATCTCGCAAGGCATCGTCCCGATCCTCGACGGCGATACACCCGACGACGTTGCCGCACGCGTCCTAACCGTCGAACACCGCCTTTTCCCGCAAGCCGTTGCCGATTTCGTTGCAGGTCGTCTGAAAATCGAAGGCAACCGCGTATTCAATTCAGAGCGCAACGCCGAAGGACAAACCTTACTCGCGTAATCCTGCCCAATGCGCAGCACCCTACAAGGAAACACCATGAGCCAAAACCGGTTGACCCTTTCGGATATCATTTCCGAATCCGACTACCGTAAACGCCAAAGTAAAGCCATCGACTTATTCAACCAAAGCCTCAAAAACAACCCCGAAACAACGCGGGCGGTATGCGATTTTGTTGTCGGAGACCCGCTCAATAACCGCTCTTTTTCTCCCGGTTTCAAGCTGCACTGCCTAAACTGGCTGATTGACCATCACTTGGACCGCTGTGACGAAAGCTACGAGCAGCATCCTGAAGACGACGGCTTTCCCGAAGGCTTCGACGATTTAATCGATTGCCAGTGGAAATTCAAATGGATCATTCCCATGCTTGCCCGCGACCTCTTTCTCGACAAAAAGGAAATCGAGGAAGCGAACGAAACAATGCGTTACCACTATGAAAACATGCGGTTCAGTCTTTCATCATTTTATAAAACCCTGATGCTGCAAAACATCCTGACCGGAGACCACGCCGCCGCCCAAGAAAATTTCCAAAAATGGCAGCAAACCGCCGTAGATGAATTTTCCGACTGCCCCGCGTGCGAACAGTCCGAGCAGGTCAATTTCTACCATTTTATCGGGCAGTACCAAAAAGCCATCGATACCGCCCAGCCCATCTTAACGGGCGAAATGACCTGCGCCGAAGTGCCGCACCTTACCTACTACCCCGTCATCGACAGCATGATAAGGCTGGGCAAATACGAGGAGGCGGAACGCCTTTTGGACGAAGCCATAGACAAAATCAACGTCGAAGAAGACGAAGAGTTCGTCCGCCTGATCCCCCTCTTTTCCCAACTGGCGTACAAACTCGGACAGTCGCAACGCGCCCTCGATTTGATGAACCGGCACGGCGACACCATCATTCGACATGCCCCAAACGACAATATGCTCTATTTGGACTACCTCATCGCGCTTTCTCCTTTTGACGAAAAAGCGGCGCAACATGCCCGCGAGTTTGCCGCAGACTTCGACAAACGCAACGGCAACAGCTATTACCAGAGCCAGATAGAATTTATGTTCGGTTCGGGCAATCTCCAATAACCCAAGCTCGTCTGAAATCCTTTCAGACGACCCAAACAGGAGGAATGACATCATGAAAACACCCACCCTGCTAATCGCCGCCGCCCTCTCCCTAAGCGCCGCAAACGCCTATGCCGCAGGACTGCCCCAATCAGCCACCCTGAAATACTCCGGCAGTTACGGCATACCCGCCACCATGACCTTCACACGCAGCGGCAACCAATACACCATCGTGTCCAGAATCAAAGTCCCGATGTACAGCATCCGCTTCGAATCCGGCGGCACCATCAGCGGCAACACCCTCCGTCCCAAATACTATAAAGACGTCCGCGGCGGCAAACTCTATGCCGAAGCCAAATTCAGCGGCAACAGCATCACTTACGGCAAAGCCGGTTCGAGCGAAACCGCCAAAACCGGCGGCACGACACTCGACCTCTTTACGCTGGCTTGGCAGCTTGCCGCCAACGATGCCCGCCTGCCGTCCGGCCTGAACATCACCAACGGCAAAAAACTCTACCCCGTCAGCGGCATGACCAAAGTCGGCAGCGAAAACTACAAAATCGGCGGCGGTACCACCACAATCAACAAATACCGCGTCAAACGCGGCGACGACACCGTAACCTATTCGTTCGCCCCCGCCTTCAACAACATCCCCGCCGAAATCAATTACACCGACGACGGCAAAACTTACGACCTCAAACTCACATCCGTCACCATCAACGGAAAAGCCGTCAAACCATAACGGCGTCAAATCCTTCCGACAAACGGCCGTTTCCCAAAGGTCGTCTGAAAACCGAACTGCACCCCAAAAGTTGGACATCCCCTCCAAACTATAGTGGATTAAATTTAAATCAGGACAAGGCGACGAAGCCGCAGACAGTACAGATAGTACGGCAAGGCGAGGCAACACCGTACTGGTTTAAAGTTAATCCACTATATTAAGGTGCAGTTTTTTATCGCCAAACCATACCGATGCGCCTATGGCGTATTTCCATCCCCAAAGCGTCCGCCGTTTTTTTCAGACGACCTCGGTTTTTCAGTTGAACCGTATGCGTTTACAGGTTGGCAACCTTAATCCACTATATTTTTCAGATTGTAAACAATATGTTTAGCCTGATTTGGCACACGCTTGAGGCATAGCAGCGAAAATCTTTTAAAAAAGAAAGATATTGTGTTCTTGAATATTCTGTGCTGAAATTACATGACACTACAAAAATAGTGGTGCGTAAAAAATATAAAACAGACAAAGGAGAAACTCATGCAATGGTTTTTAGACAACCTCAAAGCCTTTTTCGAAACCATCAGCGGCTGGGTCTGGGGGCCTGTCATGCTGGTGCTGCTGGTCGGTACGGGCATTTTGCTGACCGTCATGCTGAAGGGCTTGCAATTCACCATGTTGGGCTATGCGCTGAAGCAGGCTTTCGTGCCGTCAAAGAAGCATGAAGACGGCGAAGACCACGAAGGCGATATTTCCCATTTCGCTGCTTTGATGACTGCCCTG
Organism: uncultured Neisseria sp.; assembly: GCA_963532335.1. Lineage (GTDB taxonomy): Bacteria > Pseudomonadota > Gammaproteobacteria > Burkholderiales > Neisseriaceae > Neisseria. The sequence continues at coordinate 8,590 of CAUSKT010000020.1, forward strand.
TCCGCCACCATCGGCACGGGCAATATCGCTGGCGTGGCGACTGCCGTAGTGACCGGCGGCCCGGGCGCGGTATTTTGGATGTGGATGACCGCCGTTTTCGGCATGGCGACCAAATACGGCGAAGGCGTGTTGGCGGTGAAATACCGCGTGACCAACTCCAAAGGCGAAATGTCCGGCGGCCCCATGTATTACATCGAAAACGGTTTGGGTAAAAACTGGAAATGGATGGCGTTGGCGTTCGCTTTATTCGGCACATTCGCTTCGTTCGGCATCGGCAGTTCCGTACAGTCCAACTCGGTCGCTCAAGCGGTTCAGACGAGCTTCGGCGTCGAACCTGTCTATACCGGCATTACGTTGACGGTTCTGACTGCCATCGTTGTTTTGGGCGGAATTAAAGGCATCGCCAAAGCCGCTTCTTTCATCGTACCCGCTATGGCGGTGTTTTATGTGGTGGGCGGTATTTCCATTATCGTCATCAATTCCGATGCGCTGATGCCTGCCGTCAAGCTGATTTTCTCCGATGCGTTCAGCGCGCAGGCAGTGGCGGGCGGCGCTATCGGCACGGTAATCCGCTACGGCGTGGCGCGCGGCGTGTTCTCCAACGAAGCAGGCATGGGTTCTGCACCGATTGCCGCCGCAGCCGCGAAAACCGACCATCCCGTCCGTCAGGCATTGGTTTCCATGACCGGTACGTTTTTGGACACCATCGTCGTTTGTTCGATTACCGGCATCATTTTGGTGATGGGCCTGCTCGGCGCGGGCGGCGAGTTTGTCAAACCTGAATTGAGCGGCGCGGCACTGACGACCGTCACCTTCCAAAAAATGCTGCCCGGCATCGGCGGCTGGATTGTCACCATCGGTCTGATTTTCTTCGCCTACTCAACCATTTTGGGCTGGTGCTATTACGGGGAGAAATGCGCGGTTTATGTATTCGGCGAGAAGTTTGCCGGTTTGTACCGCGTCGGTTATGTCTCTTCCGTCATGCTGGGTACAGTCTTGAGCCTTGATTTGGTATGGCTGGCTTCGGATACGTTCAACGGCCTGATGGCGTTGCCCAACCTGATCGCACTCCTTTTGATGATTAAAGTCATCGTCAATGAAACGCGCGACTTCAAACAGAAAGTCAAAGACGGAGCGTTGCCGCATTGATGCCTGAGGTCGTCTGAAAGGTGTTTCAGACGACCCGATATCTGTATTTATAGTGGATTAACTTTAAACCAGTACGGCGTTGCCTCGCCTTGCCGTACTATCTGTACTGTCTGCGGCTTCGTCGCCTTGTCCTGATTTAAATTTAATCCACTATATCAAACCAGTCGGCGGAGGAACAAAATGAAAGTGCTTGTTTTAGGTGCCGGAGTTGCCGGCGTATCTTGCGCGTGGTATCTGGCGGAAGCCGGACATGAGGTAACGGTAATCGACCGCGCCGAAGGCGTGGCAATGGAAACCAGTTTTGCCAATGCGGGCCAGCTCTCTTACGGCTATACCACGCCTTGGGCGGCACCCGGCATTCCGACCAAAGCACTGAAATGGCTGTTTAAAAGCCATCCTCCCCTGCTGTTCCGCCCCGACGGCAGCCTGTATCAAGTCGAATGGCTGTGGCAAATGCTGCAAAACTGCACAGCATCCCGCTATCAAATCAACAAAGAGCGCATGGTTAGGATTTCCGAATACAGCCGTGAAATGTTCCGCCGTTTTGAAGCGCAAACCGGCATGAATTTCGAAGGACGCAAAAAAGGGACTTTGCAGATTTTCCGCCAAGCCAAAGAGGTCGAAGCGGCAGAACAAGACATTACCGTTTTGGAACGATACGGCGTGCCCTACCGTCGTCTGAAACCCGAAGAATGCGCAGAATTCGAGCCTGCACTTGCACGCGTTACCGCCAAAATTGCCGGCGGCCTGCACCTGCCTGCGGATGCGACCGGCGACTGCCATCTCTTTACCCAAAACCTGTACAAACTGTGTCTGGAAAAAGGCGTACAGTTCCATTTCAACCGAACCATCCGCCGCATCGAACACAACGGTCAGCGCATCAGCGCAGTCGAAACCGAAACAGAACGGTTTGAAGCAGATGCCTTCGTCTGCGCGCTCGGCTGCTTCAGCAGAACGGTTTTGGCGCAGTTGGGCCTCGATCTGCCCATTTACCCCGTCAAAGGCTATTCCTTGACCCTGCCCGTCAAAAACTCAGACGGCGCGCCGGTTTCCACTGTTTTGGATGAAAGCTACAAAGTCGCCATCACACGATTCGACAACAGAATCCGCGTCGGCGGCATGGCGGAATTGTCCGGCTACGAAATCAAACTGTCCGAAAAACGCCGCGAAACGCTGGCTTTGGTCGTCAACGATTTGTTCCCCGAAGGCGGCGACTTGAATCAGGCATTGTTCTGGAGCGGACTCAGACCGATGACGCCCGACAGCACGCCGTTAATCGGCCGCACCCGCTTTGACAACCTGTTCCTGAATACAGGTCACGGTACTTTGGGCTGGACCATGTCGCTGGGCTCGGCAAAATTGACCGCCGATATCGTGTGCGGCAAAGACACCGAAATCCGCAGCGACGACTTGAGCCTGTCGCGCTATCCGTCTTGAGCTTTCAACCGATAAGGTTTGAGCGGCACTATAGTGGATTAAATTTAAATCAGGACAAGGCAACGAAGCCGCAGACAGTACAGATAGTACGGAACCGATTCACTTGGTGCTTCAGCACCTTAGAGAATCGTTCTCTTTGAGCTAAGGCGAGGCAACGCCGTACTGGTTTAAAGTTAATCCACTATACAAACTCAAAGGTCGTCTGAAAACGCAATATGGTTTTCAGACGACCTTTCTCACATTTCCGCGAAACCCGACATCCCCAAAAGCAAACCTAACGGCTGCCTCTGAACACATTTAAGGTTTCGCCAGAAATCCGTCTCGTTTAAAACTTAAAGTTCACGCCGCCGGTGAAGCTGCGTCCCATTTGCGGGGTGTCGGACAGGAAGCTGCTGTGGGCATAAACGGATTGGTTGAGCAGGTTATCGGCTTTGACGTACCAATTCCACTCGCCGTAGCGCGTATTGCGGCGGTAGTTTGCGCCGAGATTGAGCATATGGTGTCCGGGCGTGCGCGTTTCGTAGCGGGCGAGTTTGTTTTGGGCAAACACGCGGTAGTAGTCGAGATGGGCATCGATGCGGTCGGTCAGCGCGGCATTCAGGTGGAAGCCGAGCCGTGCGGCGGGAACGCGCGGGGCGTTTTGGTCAGCTTGAGCGATGAGTGGACGGTTGCCGTAGGCATCTTCCCTGCCGGGCAGCGACGGGAGGTTTTTCAGACGACCTCTGACGTAGTCGCCGGAAAGTCCGATGCGGTAGCGCGGTGTGGGCTTGAAGTAGATTTCGCCTTCCGCACCGTAGAAGTCGGCGCCGGATTGGTTGTAGCGCACGAGCTTCATTTCGCTGTCGTCTTCGATGGATTTGGGGCCGCGTCCGTCGTTTAAGGTTTGGGCGTAAATGTAGTTGCCGAAGCGGTTGCGGTAGAGTGCCAGATTGTATTGCCAGCGGTCGCCTTCGTAGCCCAGCGCGAGTTCGATGTTGTTGGAACGCTCTTTGTTGAGGTGTTTGTTGCCGACTTCAAAGGTGTTGGTGGCGACGTGTTTGCCGTGTGCGTACAGCTCTTGCGTTGACGGCAGGCGTTCCTGATGGGAGGCGGTCAGGCTGAGTTTGTGGTGTGGCGTGAAATACCAGTTGCCGGATAGCGCGAACGAGCGGGCGGTTTGGCGGTGCGCGCCGAGGTCGGGCAAGGGTTGGTTGTAGTAGTTTTCCCGATCAATCAGGGCTTTGTCGTACTGAATAGATGCTTTTTGTTTTTCCACGCGCACGCCGCCTTCAAGCGAGAAGTTGTCCCAATTTACCTGTTCTACGCCGAAAAAGCTGTAATGATGCACATCGTTGTCGATCAGCATCGGCTGTTGGACGGTTTCGGGAATGGCGGAAAGCGCGCTGGATTTTTGGATCAGGTATTGCACGCCCCAACTGCCTTTCAGACGACCTATGGGCAGGTGGCGCAATTCGATGCGGGCATTTTGCGTTTTGTTCTTGAAGAAGTTTTCCACCGCATCACCCGCTTTTTCGTCGTGGCGGTAATCGTTGCGGTTCAGATGCACGCGCAGGGCTTCAAAACCGGGGAGCGGCTGCTTCCATTCGGCGCGGATTTCGTAGCGTTTGTTGCGCAGGTCTATCCACGGTCTGCCGCTGTGGGCATGGGCGTGTGCATTATCGTCGTCGTGGAAGCCGCAGCTCAAGCCCGGATTGTCGTAATCGACGTCTTCTTCGGTCAGCAGGTGCGGATAAAGCTGCAAATAGCGTTTGTTAATCAAACTCTTCTGCCAGATGATGTCGGCGTGGCAGTCGTCGTAGAGATGGCTGTGGGCAGGCAGGCCGTAACGGTCGCGACGGTCGCTGTACGCCGCGCCGATAAAGCCTTTCTCGCCCACCCAAGACAGCCCGATGCTGCCTGTTTGCGAATCGGCATGGCTGTCGGGCAGGCGTTTCAGACGACCTTCTTCCTTGCGGTAACGCGGTACGGCGTAGTCGCCTGATTTGCGGTACAGCCCTTCCGTGTGCAACACGAAGTTTTTACCCAGTCCGACATTGATGCCGCCGGACGTGAGTTTTTCCAAATTGCCACTGCCCAAACGCAGCCCCAGTTCACCCGATACGCCGTTTTCAGGCATTTTTTCGGGGATTTTTCCGTCGGCGACATCCACCAAACCCGCCACATTGCCCGAGCTGTATAACAACGTTACCGGCCCGCGCAAGATTTCGACCTGTTGCGACAAGGCAGTGTCCACCATCAGGGCATGGTCGGGCGAGAAATCCGCCATGTCGCCCGTTTCGCCGTGATGGTTCAACACTTTAATCCGCCTGCCCGTCTGCCCGCGTATCACAGGCGCGGATGCGCCGCCGCCATATTGCGAAGCATGGACGCCCGGCACGCCGTTGAGCGCGTCGCCGAGATTGACGGCTTTTTGCCGCAACGTATCGCCGCTGATGATTTTGTCGGAGGCAGTCGAACTGTGCAGCAGCCCCGAAGTGGCACGCGGACGGCTTTTGCCGACGACGTTGACCGTTTCCAAGTTCACCGTCTGCTCGGTTTCATGCGCTTGGGCGACGGCAGGAAGATTGATGATCAGTAATGCTAAAACAATAGGTTTAAGCGTGGTTTGTGTCATTTTGGGTTTCCCGTCATATTTCAAATAGATTGTTATTATATAACATCACATCATTAATATGACAAGAATTCAAGGAACAAACCGCATTTGATTCGGCAAAACAGCCAAACCCAAGCCCATGCAAACAGCGAAAACCAAAGGTCGTCTGAAACCCAATATCTTGAAAATGATAAAAAAGACGGAAACAGCGGCAGCGCGCCATCCCCCCGTTTGCTTGGAACGAATCATGTTGCTTAAACAGCAAAAAAGGTCGTCTGAAAACGCAATATGGTTTTCAGACGACCTTGTCGGTTTGATGACTGCTATTTGGCAGCTTGGGCGGCGGCGGTCTCGGCAATCAGGTCAAGGAAGACCAACGGCTCTTTGCCAGTGTTTTTCAGCGCATGGGACTGACCGGGGCGGGCGATGGTGATGTCGCCGGCGCCGACTTGGGTTTGTTTACCCGTGCTGTCGGTAAACACGCCTTTGCCCGATACGATGATGTAAACGTCTTCGTTGTCGGTGTGTTTGTGTTCGCCGATGGATGCGCCCTGCGGCAGGGTCAGCCAGCCGATTTCCCTGAACGCGTCTTGGGCGGCGGTCTGGTGGCGGTTGAAGGCGAAGCGGCCGAGCAGCGGGCCTTTGCCTCCGGCTGCGTTTTCGCGGTTCCACTCTGCCAAGTCGGCTTTTTTGTACACTTGGACGCTGCGGTCGGTAGGTTTGACCTGTTCCGCGGCGTGGACGTTGACGGTCGTGCCGAGCAGAAAGGCGACGGACAATGCGGCAAATAGCGGTTTCATCATGGTTCTCCGTTTGTTTTTTTTGGGGCAGATAAAGCGCAGGCTGCATTCAGGTAGCGTTTGTATCAATATTGACGACAGGTAAGATTGCATAGCATCATTTCCCAGCTTTTCAGCACAGGATTTTCCTTATTACCCAACACCGTTAAGAGACAAAAACATGACCGAAACACAAAAAATCTATACTGCATGGACACAGATGTGGAATGGCAATCTCAACATTGCCGATGAACTGCTGTCAAACAACTTCAAAGCACATCTGACCGCTGATTCCACTCCACCACCCGCGCCCGTAACCGACATAGCCAGTGCAAAGGCTTGGATAGCTACCATTCGTGCTAAAGCAGATTTGCATTATGAAATCGTACTCGGTCCGTTCCGCGACGGCGACACAATTTCTGCATATTGGCGTGTAACCGCTACGCTCGGTAACCAAACTGCCGTCAAAGTCGGTACGGATTTTCTGAAAATCAAAGACGGTAAGATTACCGACTGCTGGACGATGAACAACAACGCTGCATAATGGGGTTACCAAACCCGATATGTTTTCGAACAGCCTGCATTAGTTGATGCGTTCCGTTTTCAGACGACCTGCGGGGTCGGTTGCTTGCCCCGCAGGCGTCAAAGTTTATTTCACGTTGCGCAGATAGTTCAGCAATAAGGGAACGGGGCGGCCGGTCGCGCCTTTTTCGCTGCCGGATTTCCATGCCGTACCCGCGATGTCGAGGTGCGCCCACGGGTAGTCTTCGGTGAAGTAAGACAGGAAGGTGGCGGCGGTAATCGTGCCTGCGCCGGGCGTGCCGATGTTGGGAATGTCGGCGAAGTTGGATTTGAGCTGGTCTTTGTAGGTTTCAAAGAGCGGCAGTTGCCATGCTTTGTCGTCCACGTTGCGGGAGGCGGCAAGCAGGCTGTCGATCAAATCCTGATTGTTGCCCATCACGCCGCTGACGTCATGTCCCAAGGCGATGATGCACGCGCCGGTCAGGGTGGCGACGTCGATGACGGCTTTGGGTTTGAACTGCTCGGCGTAAGTGAGCGCGTCGCACAAAATCAGACGGCCTTCGGCATCGGTGTTCAACACTTCAATCGTCAGGCCTTTCATGCTTTTCACGACGTCGCCCGGTTTGTTGGCCGCGCCGGAAGGCATGTTTTCGCAAGTGGCGACGATGGCAATCAGGTTGATCGGCAGTTGCAGTTTGACGGCGGCGCAGAAGGTACTGATGACGGTTGCCGCGCCGCACATGTCAAACTTCATTTCGTCCATGTTCAGGCCGGGTTTGAGGGAAATGCCGCCGGTGTCGAAGGTAATGCCTTTGCCGACCAATACCACAGGCGCGGCTTCTTTGTCGGCCGCACCGAAATAGCTCAGTTCGACCAAATATGGATCTTCCACGCTGCCTTTGGCGACCGACCAGAACGAACCCATGTTTTCTTTGATGTAGTCTTTTTCGATGATTTTGGCGTGTGCGCCCAGTTTTTCGGCTTCTGCCTTGGCGGTGCGCGATAAGAATTCGGGCGTGCATTCGTTGGGCGCGGCGTTGCCCAAGTCGCGGCAGAGGCTTTGTCCGTAAACCTGCGCTTCGGCGACGCGCAGGGCTTCTTTGACGGCGGCTTCGTGTGCGGTGTGGAACACGGCTTGTACGAATTTGGCGGGCTTGGCTTCTTTTTTGTAGCGGTCGAAACGGTAGGCGGCGTTGCCGAACGCGATGGCAAAGGCTTCGGCAACGGCAGCGGCTTGCGCTTCATCGAAGGCATGGATGTCCGCATTGACTGTTTCCTGATTTTGCGCCCATTTGGCGGCTTCGGCAGCGGCCTTGTTCAGCGCGGCGCGATCGGTTTTTTCGAGGCGGACGACGGCGACTGCCTGCAAACCGTTGTCCGTCGGGATTTTGGTGTCGGCAAAAGTTTGACCTTCTTCAAGCGAAGACAAAAGGGCAAGGGCGGTCGGGTGGTTTAATTGCGCCTCTTCGGTGCAGACAAATAACTGCGCGCCTGCCTGTTGCGGCTGCAAGGTTCCGGCTTTTGTGCTAAATTCCATGTTTATTCTCCTGATTGAGATGGTTTCGGGTAGTTTCAGACGACCCTTTGCATCAAGAGATCGTCTGAAAACGGTTGGAAAGATTGTACTCCATTTGAGAGGTCGTCTGAAACCTTGCGCGGACAATCCGCCTGCGCCGAACCGCTTACCGCTCCTAGCCGCGACTCTATGATTTATCAAAGAAACTTCATCAAAGAACTCTCCTTTACCGCCGTCGGCATTTTCGTCGTCCTCTTGGCGGTGTTGGTCTCCACGCAGGCAATCAACCTGCTCGGCCGTGCCGCCGACGGGCGCGTCGCCATCGATGCCGTATTAGCTTTGGTCGGCTTCTGGGTCATCGGCATGACGCCGCTTTTGTTGGTTTTGACCGCGTTCATCAGCACGCTGACCGTGTTGACCCGCTACTGGCGCGACAGCGAAATGTCGGTCTGGCTCTCCTGCGGATTGGCGTTGAGGCAATGGATACGCCCCGTCATGCAGTTTGCCGTACCGTTTGCCCTGCTGATTGCCGTCATGCAGCTTTGGGTGATGCCGTGGGCGGAACTGCGCAGCCGCGAATACGCCGAACTCCTCAAGCAGAAGCAAGAATTGTCCATGGTGGAAGCAGGCGAGTTCAACAGCCTGGGCAAGCGCAACGGCAGGGTTTATTTCGTCGAAACCTTCGACACCGAATCAGGCATCATGAAAAATCTGTTCCTGCGCGAACAGGATAAAAACGGCAACGACAACATTATCTTCGCCAAAGAAGGCAATTTCTCACTGAACGACAACAAGCGCACGCTCGACCTGCGCAACGGCTACCGTTACAGCGGCACGCCCGGCAAAGCCGACTACAACCGCGTTTCCTTCCAAAACCTCAGCCTGATTATCAGCACCACGCCCAAGCTCATCGACCCCGTTTCCCACCGCCGCACCATCCCGACATCGCAGCTCATCGGCAGCAGCAACCCGCAACATCAGGCGGAATTGATGTGGCGTATCTCGCTGACCGTCAGCGTCCTCCTGCTCTGCCTGCTTGCCGTGCCGCTTTCCTATTTCAACCCGCGCAGCGGCCACACCTACAACATCCTCGTTGCCATCGGGCTTTTCCTGATTTACCAAAACGGACTGACCTTCCTGCGCAATGCCGTGGAAGACGGCAAAATCCATTTCTGGCTCGGACTGCTGCCCATGCACATCATCATGTTCGCCATCGCCGTCGTACTCCTGCGCGTCCGCAGCATGCCCAGCCAGCCCTTCTGGCGGGCGGTTGGCAAAAGTCTGACATTGAAAGGCGGAAAATGAACCTGATTTCACGTTACATCATCCGCCAAATGGCGGTTATGGCGGTTTACGCCCTCCTGGCCTTCCTCGCCCTGTACAGCTTTTTCGAGATCATCAACGAAGTCGGCGACTTGGGCAAAGGCAGCTATAACGGCGCAACCATGGCGCAATACGTCCTCATGCAGATGCCCGCGCGCGCCTACGAACTCATGCCCCTCGCCGTCCTCATCGGCGGACTCGTCTCCCTCAGCCAGCTTGCCGCCGGCAGCGAACTGACCGTCATCAAAGCAAGCGGCATGAGCACCAAAAAACTGCTGCTGATCCTGTCGCAGTTCGGACTGATTTTCGCCATCGCCACTGCCGCGCTCGGCGAATGGATTGCCCCCACCCTCAGCCAAAAAGCCGAAAACATCAAATCCGCCGCCATCAACGGCAAAATCAGCACCGGCAATACCGGGCTTTGGCTCAAAGAAAAAAACAGCATCATCAACGTGCGCGAAATGCTGCCCGACCATACCCTGCTGGGCATTAAAATTTGGGTGCGCAACGACAAAAACGAGCTGACGCAGGCAACGGAAGCCGAATCCGCCGTTTTAAACAACGACGGCAGTTGGCAGTTGAAAAACATCCGCCGCAGCACACTTAGCGAAGACAAAGTCGAAACCTCGACCGCAAACGAAGAAAACTGGCCGATCGCTGTCAAGCGCAACCTGATGGACGTATTGCTTGTCAAACCCGACCAAATGTCGGTCGGCGAACTGACCACCTACATCAGCCACCTCGAAAACAACAACCAAAACACCCAGATCTACGCCATCGCCTGGTGGCGCAAATTGGTTTACCCCGTCGCCGCCTGGGTCATGGCACTCGTCGCCTTCGCCTTCACCCCGCAAACCACCCGCCACGGCAATATGGGTTTGAAGCTCTTCGGCGGCATCTGCCTCGGCTTGCTGTTCCACTTTGCCGGACGGCTCTTCGGCTTTACCAGCCAACTCTACGGCGTCCCACCCTTCCTCGCCGGCGCACTACCCACCATAGCCTTCGCCCTGCTCGCCGTTTGGCTGATACGCAGGCAGGAGCGGCGTTAAGCTCAAGAATATAGTGGATTAACTTTAAACCAGTACGGCGTTGCCTCGCCTTGCCGTACTATCTGTACTGTCTGTGGCTTCGTCGTCTTGTCCTGATTTAAAGTTAATCCACTATAAAAAAACAGAACAGCGAAAACTGTTCTGTTTTTTGTTTTCAGACGACCTCATAGGGTTAGCCATTGAAGAGGTCGTCTGAAACGGTTTTACCTACTTATTAAACATTCACAGTCTCGGCTACTTCGTTGTAGCTGTCGATTTCGTTGAAGTTCATGTAGCGGTAGATTTGGTCGCCCTGTTCGTTGATGATGCCGATGTTGGCTTGATATTCTTCAACGGTCGGGATTTTACCCAGTTTGGAGCAAATCGCCGCCAACTCTGCCGAGCCGAGGTAAACGAAGGTGTTTTTACCCAAGCGGTTCGGGAAGTTGCGGGTGGAAGTGGACATGACGGTCGCGCCTTCGTGTACTTGGGCTTGGTTACCCATACACAGCGAACAACCCGGCATTTCCATACGCGCGCCGGCGCGGCCGAGTACGCCGTAGTGGCCTTCGTCGGACAACTCTTTCGCGTCCATTTTGGTCGGCGGCGCCATCCACAGGCGGACGGGGATGTCGCTCTTGCCTTCCAAGAGTTTGGAGGCGGCGCGGAAGTGGCCGATGTTGGTCATGCACGAACCGATGAACACTTCGTCGATTTTGGTGCCGGAACGTTCGGACATGAAGCATACGTCGTCCGGGTCGTTCGGGCAGGCGATAATCGGCTCTTTGATGTCGTCCATGTTGATTTCAATCACGGCGGCGTATTCGGCATCTTTATCCGCTTCGAGCAGCTCCGGATTCGCCAGCCATTTTTCCATGGCTTTGATGCGGCGTTCCAAAGTGCGCGGGTCTTGATAGCCGTCGGCAATCATGTTTTTCATCAACACGACATTGGATTTCATGTACTCGATAATCGGCTCTTTGTTGAGCTTCACGGTACAGCCGGCGGCGGAGCGTTCGGCGGATGCGTCGGTCAATTCAAAGGCTTGTTCCACTTTCAAATCAGGCAGGCCTTCGATTTCGAGGATGCGGCCGGAGAAGATGTTTTTCTTACCGGCTTTGGCAACGGTCAGCAAACCTTGTTTAATCGCGTAAAGCGGAATGGCGTTCACCAAATCGCGCAGGGTTACGCCCGGTTGCAGCTTGCCGCTGAAGCGTACCAATACGGACTCAGGCATATCGAGTGGCATTACGCCGGTGGCGGCGGCGAAAGCAACCAAGCCGGAGCCAGCGGGGAAGGAAATACCGATAGGGAAACGGGTGTGGCTGTCGCCGCCGGTGCCGACGGTATCGGGCAGCAGCAGGCGGTTGAGCCATGAGTGGATCACGCCGTCGCCCGGACGCAGAGCCACGCCGCCACGGGTAGAAATAAAGGCGGGCAGTTCTTTATGGGTTTTCACATCGACAGGTTTCGGATAAGCAGCGGTGTGACAGAAAGACTGCATTACCATATCGGCGGAGAAGCCCAAACAAGCCAAGTCTTTCAGCTCGTCGCGGGTCATTGGGCCGGTAGTGTCTTGCGAGCCGACCGTCGTCATGCGCGGTTCGCAATAAGTACCCGGACGCACGCCTTGTCCTTCGGGCAGACCGCAGGCACGACCGACCATTTTTTGTGCCAACGTGAAACCGGCTTTGCTTTCGGCAGGCGCTTGCGGCAGGCGGAATTCGGTGGAAGCAGGCAGTTTCAGGGCTTCGCGCGCTTTGGCGGTCAGACCGCGACCGATAATCAGGTTGATACGGCCGCCGGCTTGCACTTCGTCCAGCAATACTTGGGATTTCAGGCTGAATTCGGCAACGGTTTCGCCGTTTTTCACGATTTTGCCTTCATAAGGCAGAATATCGACGACATCGCCCATTTTCAGCGCGGAAACATCGACTTCAATCGGCAGCGCGCCGGAGTCTTCTTGAGTATTGAAGAAAATCGGCGCGATTTTTCCGCCTAAGCATACGCCGCCGAAGCGTTTGTTCGGTACGAACGGGATGTCTTCGCCGGTATGCCAAATGACGGAGTTGGTCGCTGATTTGCGTGAAGAGCCGGTACCGACCACGTCGCCGACATAGGCAACCGGATGGCCTTTGGCTTTGAGTTCTTCCAACAATTTAATCGGACCGACTTCGCCCGGTTTGTCGGGATTGATGCCGTCGCGCGGGTTTTTCAGCATGGCCAGCGCGTGCAGTGGAATATCGGGACGGCTCCACGCGTCGGGCGCGGGAGAGAGGTCGTCTGTATTGGTTTCGCCGTCAACTTTGAAGACGGTAACGGTGATTTTTTCGGGAACTTTGGCGCGAGAGGTAAACCATTCGGCATCCGCCCAAGATTGCAAGACTTCCTGCGCGTATTTGTTGCCTTTTTCGGCTTTTTCCTGAACGTCGTGGAAAGAATCGAACATCAGAAGCGTATGTTTCAAACCTTTGGCGGCGATTGGCGCGAGTTTGTCGTCGTCCAAGAGTTCGATTAAGGCGTGAATGTTGTAACCGCCGAGCATCGTACCTAAGAGTTCGGTCGCATATTCGGGGGAAACCAACGGGCTGGATACGCTACCTTCGGCAACGGCAGCCAGGAATGAGGCTTTGACTTTGGCGGCATCGTCCACACCGGGCGGAACACGGTGAGCAAGCAGTTCGACCAAAAACTCGCCTTCGCCTGAGGGCGGGTTTTTCAGCAGCTCGACCAAATCGGCGGTTTGCTGCGCGTTCAAAGGGAGGGGGGGGATACCGAGGGCGGCGCGCTCGGAGACGGCTTTGCGATAGGCTTCTAACATCTCTTTGTTCCTTTTTTCTGTTTTTTCTTCTGACCGTTGCAAATGATTTGCAATCAAAGAATTGTAAACAATTCTTTTGGGTATCATAGACCAGTTTGGCAAAAATTGGAATATTTATGTTATCGAATGTAATAGATGTTTGCTATTGAAACGAATTATCTTGAAAAAACAAAAAAGGTCGTCTGAAAACAGGGTTTCAGACGACCTTTTATATTTTATCGGTATGATCGATTCGTTCTTTTACTGGGCATTTGCCTGATATTCGCTCCCGTCTTCACGCAAGAGCTTGGGCTGTTTGCCTTTCTCAATCACGTCTTTATCGATGACAACTTTGGTTACGCCTTTCAAATCAGGCAGTTGATACATGGTATCCAATAGGCAGCGTTCAACGATGGAGCGCAGGCCGCGCGCGCCGGTTTTACGTTCCATTGCCTGACGGGCAATGCTGCGCAAGGCTTCTTCTTCAAATTCCAATTCGACATTTTCCATGCCGAACAGGGTTTGATATTGTTTCACCAAGGCATTTTTCGGCTCGGTCAAAATGTTCACCAATGCGTCTTCGTCCAATTCCGCCAATGTAGCGATAACGGGCAGACGACCGATTAACTCGGGAATTAAACCGAATTTAATCAAGTCTTCAGGCTCGACGATTTCAAACAATCCGGTAATGTCGGCATTTTCGTCCTTACTGTGAACGGATGCGCCGAAACCGATACCGCCTTTTTCAGTACGCTGACGGATTACTTTTTCCAAACCTGCAAACGCGCCGCCGCAGATAAACAGGATGTTGGTGGTATCGACGTTGATAAATTCCTGATTCGGATGCTTGCGACCGCCTTGGGGTGGAACGCTGGCAACCGTACCTTCAATCAGTTTCAGCAAGGCTTGTTGCACGCCTTCGCCGGATACGTCGCGGGTAATTGACGGGTTGTCGCTTTTACGCGAGATTTTGTCGATTTCGTCGATATAGACGATGCCGCGCTGGGCTTTTTCAACATCGAAATCGCATTTACCCAAAAGCTTGGTAATGATTTGCTCAACGTCTTCACCGACGTAACCCGCCTCAGTCAGCGTAGTCGCGTCCGCCATCACGAACGGCACGTCCAGTTTGCGCGCCAACGACTGCGCCAGCAGAGTCTTACCGGAACCGGTCGGACCGATAAGCAGGATGTTGGATTTCGACAACTCGACGTTGCCATTGGCTTTAGGGTGGCGCAGGCGTTTGTAATGGTTGTACACCGACACCGCCAAGGCTTTCTTGGCTTGTTCCTGACCGATAACGTGGTCGTTGAGGTTGGCGACGATTTCGGCAGGCGTGGGCAGTTTGTTGTTTAGATGGGACGCATCCGTTGCAGATTTTTCTTCAGAGAGGTTGTCTGAACTTTGCAGCATCACGCCGCAAGTTTCTACACATTCGTTACAGATAAAAGCGTTTTCGCCTTCAATCAGGTTTTTGACTTCATGCTCGGATTTTCCGCAAAACGAGCAGGAGCGTTTTTCTTCAGTCATAATTTGTCTTCTGTTTTCAAGCAATATCGGCAAACCGTTATCCGAATGTTGCGGGAACGGTTTTCGGCAAAGTCGGTAAGTATAATCAGTATCTTAAGGTTTATCAAATACCGTATGGGAAGCTGTTTGGCGTAAGGTTTTCAGACGACCCTCCGACGCATGGCAACACGCCATGATTTCCCATCCTTAAGATAGTTTCAATTTGGGAAAAAGATGCAAACAAACGCAAAATAAGCCATATTAAACTTTACATTTTGTTGTATTTTAAGCAAAATATCTCCTTTAATAATTCAATTGTCTTAAATTCTACTGGTTGAAGTATGTCGGTTATGAAATTTTATAAAACACTGAGTGCAGCCTGTTTGGGTATGGCTTTGGCTGTTGCCGCCGCCCCTGCCGCTGCAGACGATATGGACGTTTTGGGTCAATTTTTGGAACAGAATTTTCCAACCCAAAATGACCCGATGGAAGCTTTCGCATTAAGCCACGCACAAAAAATCGAAGCTCAGGCGATGATGGCGGGGCCGCTTTTGACATCGCAGGCCGCCCTGATTTTTAACAATAAAACAGGTGAAATCCTGTATCAGAAAAACGCAGACCGCGTGATGCCGATTGCGTCCATTTCCAAACTAATGAGCGCAATGGTCGTTTTGGACGCGCGTTTGGATATGAACGAGCGCATTACCATTACGGCTGATGAAATCGACCGCCTGAAAGGCACAGGTAGCCGCCTTGCCGTCGGCACGACGCTGACGCGCGGCGAATTGCTGCACCTGAGCCTGATGAGCAGCGAAAACCGCGCAACACACGCGCTGGGCCGCACCTATCCGGGCGGTATGTCGGCGTTTGTTGCTGCCATGAATGCAAAAGCGCAAAGCCTGGGCATGTATAGCAGCCGTTTCTACGAACCTACCGGTCTGAATTTCCAAAACGTATCAACTGCCCACGATTTGAACCGAATGGTCGCCGCGGCAAGCAAATATCCGCTTATCCGCAAAAACTCAACCTCCAACTACGGCTCGGTTTGGACGGCAAACGGTCGCCAAAACTATAAAAACTCTAACGCCCTCGTCCGCGAAGGTAGCTGGAACATCGAGCTTCAGAAAACCGGTTATATCCGCGAAGCAGGACGTTCGATGGTGGTTAAGGCAAACGTCCAAAACCAACCGATTACCATCGTATTGCTGAACTCGCCGACTTCGACAACCCGAGTCAACGACGCGCGTAAGATCGAATCTTGGATGTTGCAGCGCCGCTCTTAAAATATTTGTTATGCCGTCTGAAAATCAGGCGGCATTTTTTATATGATGTGCAGAAATACCGCATGCAATCCGATTGAAGAATCTTGATTTTAACAATATTAGGAGATGCAAATGCCGAACAAACAAATATACAAAAAACAGTTGATGCAGCTGGGAGCCATTATGGCTTTGACCGGCTGTACTTCCGTTGCCGATATGGTGGGATACGATACGGCATCGCTCAACGAGGCTGCCGCCAAAAACTATTCGCAAGTGGTACAGCAAGCGCAGTCGCAGCGCGTTTTGGACAACACTTCCCACACTTCGCGCCGTATCAAAGCCGTATTCGAGCGCCTGAAGCCCTATGCCAACCAGGCCAACCAAACCGGCACACCTTTCAATTGGCAGATGAATGTTTTCCGCGGCGATGAATTGAATGCTTGGGCAATGCCTGGAGGCAAAATGGCGATGTACACCGGCATGGTCGAGCGTTTGAAATTGACGGACGACGAAATCGCCGCCGTTATCGGTCACGAGATGACCCACGCCCTGCTGGAACATGGCAAAAAAGCAATTGGCGGCCAAGTGCTGACGGGATTGGGCGGTTCTATTTTAGCGGGCGCATCAGGAGTCGATGCCAATATCGTCGGATTGGGTACGGATTTACTTGCTTCCAAGCCCTTTTCGCGCCATCAGGAAAGCGAAGCGGACGCAGGCGGCGTACGTTTGATGGCTCAGGCGGGCTACAATCCGGAGGCTGCCATCAGCGTTTGGGAAAAGATGAGCAAACTTGAAGGCAGCTCGTCCATTGCGATTTTGTCCACCCACCCTGCCAATCAGACGCGCATCAACGCCATCCGCAGAATGCTGCCTGAACTCATGCCGATTTATCAGAAAAATAAACGATAAATTTTTTTGAATAAACTTTCTGCAACCCGGCATCGTTTTTTCAAATCAACCTGCAATCCCTTGCTTTAAATCTTCCCAAAAACAATTTAAATCAAAGCATTGCATAGGTTTCAATCAAGATTTTTCAGACGACCCTTCCGCCCCACCCAGCGCAGGTCGTCTGAAAAATTGTCAACATTTTCACCCAAATTACCAAGCAACCCAGACCCATTCGGCGTATAATACAGCCTTTCCCAACCGCATTTGAGAGCTGAATCATGTCTGTTGTTTTGCCCTTGCGCGGCGTTACCGCCCTTTCCGATTTCCGTGTTGAAAAACTCTTGCAAAAAGCGGCCGCACTCGGCCTGCCCGAAGTGAAACTGAAAAGCGAATTTTGGTATTTTGTCGGCAGCGAGAAAGCACTGAATGCCGCAACTGTCGAAAAACTGCAAGCCTTGTTGGCGGCGCAAAGCGTTAAAGAAACGCCCGAAGCGCGCGAGGGCTTGCATTTATTTTTGGTAACGCCCCGTTTGGGTACGATTTCGCCATGGGCTTCCAAGGCGACCAATATCGCGGAAAACTGCGGTTTGGAAGGCATAGAGCGCATCGAGCGCGGCATGGCGGTGTGGCTGGAAGGTCGTCTGAATGACGAGCAGAAACAGCAATGGGCGGCTTTGCTACACGACCGCATGACCGAATCCGTGCTGCCCGATTTTCAGACGGCCTCCAAATTATTCCAACATCTCGAATCCGAAACTTTCTCCAGCGTCGATGTTTTGGGCGGCGGTAAAGAGGCTTTGGTCAAAGCCAATACCGAAATGGGCTTGGCGCTTTCTGCCGACGAAATCGATTATCTGGTTGAAAACTATCAGGCTTTGCAGCGCAATCCGTCCGATGTTGAACTGATGATGTTCGCGCAGGCAAACAGCGAACACTGCCGCCACAAAATCTTCAACGCCGATTTCATCCTCAACGGCGAAAAACAGCCGAAATCGCTCTTCGGCATGATACGCGACACGCACAACGCGCATCCCGAAGGTACGGTCGTTGCCTATAAAGACAATTCGTCCGTGATCGAAGGCGCGAAAATCGAGCGTTTCTATCCGAATGCGGCGGAAAACCAAGGCTACCGTTTCCACGAAGAAGACACCCATATCATCATGAAAGTGGAAACGCACAACCATCCGACCGCCATCGCGCCGTTTGCGGGCGCGGCGACGGGCGCGGGCGGAGAAATCCGCGACGAAGGCGCAACGGGCAAAGGTTCGCGTCCGAAAGCGGGCTTGACCGGCTTTACCGTCTCCAACCTCAACATCCCCGACCTCAAACAGCCGTGGGAACAAGACTACGGCAAGCCGGAACACATTTCCTCGCCGCTAGACATCATGATTGAAGGCCCCATCGGCGGCGCGGCGTTCAACAACGAATTTGGCCGCCCGAACCTCTTGGGCTACTTCCGCACTTTTGAAGAGAAGTTTGACGGTCAGGTTCGCGGCTACCACAAACCGATTATGATCGCCGGCGGCTTGGGCAGCATTCAGGCGCAGCAGACGCATAAAGACGAAATCCCCGAAGGCGCGTTGCTGATTCAACTGGGCGGCCCGGGTATGCTTATCGGCTTGGGCGGCGGCGCGGCTTCTTCGATGAACACCGGCACAAACGACGCGTCTTTGGACTTCAACTCCGTACAACGCGGCAACCCCGAAATCGAACGCCGCGCGCAGGAAGTGATCGACCGCTGCTGGCAGCTCGGCGACAAAAACCCGATTATCTCCATCCACGACGTCGGCGCGGGCGGCCTGTCCAACGCCTTCCCCGAATTGGTCAACGATGCCGGACGCGGCGCGGTATTCAAGCTGCGCGAAGTGCCGCTGGAAGAACACGGCCTCAACCCGCTGCAAATCTGGTGCAACGAATCGCAAGAGCGTTATGTGTTGTCGATTTTGGAAAAAGATTTGGACACCTTCCGCGCCATCTGCGAACGCGAACGCTGCCCGTTTGCCGTAGTCGGCACGGCGACTGACGACGGCCATTTGAAAGTGCGCGACGATCTGTTCTCCAACAACCCCGTCGATTTGCCGCTGAACGTCTTGCTCGGCAAACCGCCCAAAACCACGCGCAGCGACAAAACCGTGAGGTCGTCTGAAAAACCGTTTAACGCGGGCAATATCGACATCACCGAAGCTACCTACCGCGTTTTGCGCCTGCCTACCGTAGCCGCCAAAAACTTCCTGATTACCATCGGCGACCGCAGCGTCGGCGGCATGACCCACCGCGACCAAATGGTCGGCAAATACCAAACCCCCGTAGCCGACTGCGCCGTTACCATGATGGGCTTCAACACCTATCGCGGCGAAGCGATGAGCATGGGCGAAAAACCGACCGTCGCCCTGTTTGACGCGCCCGCCTCGGGCAGAATGTGCGTCGGCGAAGCCATCACCAACATCGCGGCGGTCAACATCGGCGACATCGGCAATATCAAACTTTCCGCCAACTGGATGGCGGCGTGCGGCAACGAGGGCGAAGACGAAAAACTCTACCGCACCGTCGAAGCGGTCTCCAAAGCCTGTCAAGCATTGGATTTGAGCATTCCCGTGGGCAAAGACAGCCTGTCGATGAAAACCGTGTGGCAGGACGGCGAAGAGAAAAAATCCGTCGTTTCGCCGTTGAGCCTGATTATCTCCGCGTTCGCGCCTGTCAAAGACGTGCGCAAAACCGTTACGCCCGAATTGAAAAACGTCGAAGACAGCGTATTGCTGTTTGTCGATTTGGGCTTCGGCAAAGCGCGTATGGGCGGCTCCGCGTTCGGTCAGGTCTACAACAATATGAGCGGCGACGCGCCCGATTTGGACGATACAGGCCGTCTGAAAGACTTTTACGGCGTGATTCAGCAGCTTGTCGCCGAAGACAAACTCTTGGCGTATCACGACCGCAGCGACGGCGGTTTGTTTGCGACGCTGGTGGAAATGGCGTTTTCGGCACGGTGCGGCTTGAATGTGGATTTGACTTCACTGGTTGCCAACCAAGCCGACGTCAACGAAGCCAGCATACGCGCATTGTTCAATGAAGAACTGGGCGCAGTGATTCAAATCGCCAAACAAGATGTCGCGGCAGCAGAAGCCTTGTTCAAAGCGGCGGCACTGCCCTTGCATACCGTTGCCACCATCGGTTCTGACGAAAAAATCGTTATCCGCAATCAGGCAGGCATCGTGTTGGAACAAACCCGCGCCGACCTGCAACGCGCATGGCAGGAAACCAGCCACGCCATCCAACGCCTGCGCGACAACCCTGCCTGCGCCGACAGCGAGTTCGCCCTGATTGGCGACAACGAACGCAGCGCATTGTTTGCCGACGTGAAGTTTGATGTAAACGAAGACATCGCCGCGCCTTTCGTCAACAGCGGCGCCAAACCCAAAATCGCCATCCTGCGCGAACAGGGCGTGAACGGGCAAATCGAAATGGCCGCTGCCTTCACCCGCGCCGGATTCGATGCCTACGACGTGCATATGTCCGACCTGATGGCAGGCCGCGTCCACCTTGCCGACTTCAAAATGCTGGCGGCGTGCGGCGGCTTCAGCTACGGCGACGTACTCGGTGCAGGCGAAGGCTGGGCGAAATCCATCCTGTTCCATCCCGCCTTGCGCGACCAGTTCGCCGCCTTCTTCGCCGACCCGGACACGCTGACATTGGGCGTGTGCAACGGCTGCCAAATGGTCAGCAACCTCGCCGAAATCATCCCCGGCACGGCAGGCTGGCCGAAGTTCAAACGCAACCTGAGCGAACAGTTCGAAGCGCGCCTGAGCATGGTTCACGTCCCCAAATCAGCCTCCCTGATCCTGAACGAAATGCAAGGCTCCAGCCTGCCCGTCGTCGTCAGCCACGGCGAAGGCCGCGCCGACTTCGCGCTTCACGGCGGCAAAATTTCAGACGGCCTCGGCATCGCGCTGCAATACGTCGACGGACAAAACCAAGTTACCCAAACCTACCCGCTCAACCCGAACGGCTCGCCGCAAGGCATCGCCGGCGTTACCAACGCCGACGGCCGCGTTACCATCATGATGCCCCACCCCGAACGCGTGTACCGCGCCGCACAAATGAGCTGGAAACCGGAAGACTGGACGGAACTGTCCGGCTGGTACCGCCTCTTCGCCGGAGCAAGGAAGGCTTTGGGTTAACCGGCAGGCTGATTTGATTCGGCTTTAAAGAAAGGTCGTCTGAAAACAATTTAGCGGATTCTGCTATATCTATTTTCAGACGACCTTTATATGTTCTTTTGCGTATAAGACCGAGCCGACCGCCGTCATTCCCGCGCAGGCGGGAATCCAGACCTCTGTATTTCAGAAATATTTAAAGATTACTGTAAATCCAAACTTCTGGATTCCCGCCTGCGCGGGAATGACGATCATAGGAAAATCAATGCATTACCCCAAATAATTAAATTAGAAAACTTAACTTTGATAGGAAGACTTAAATGGCAAAAACAAAATATTCCGCACAGATCAATGGGGAACATATTGATGGGACAATAGAAATTATAAAAAGAATCGTCTTACATCTGCATGATATGGGCAAAACACAATTTAAGGTAAAAGATGTAGATGAACAGATTGAAGAACTAAAAAACCAATGGCAGATTACTCCTGACTATAATGATGATACACGTGCTTCTTTGCATGTACTTAGTGTTAATTCAAACTCAAGGAAGCATTATCACGAATCAATGCACCAAGACTTTTTATGGTGGAAAAAAGGAGGAATATTTGAATTATACAAACCAACAAATTTTCAAATAAACTCAACCCAATCTTTGGAACAAGATCTCGGTAAACTCAAAGAACAATTAGCATCTGAAATTGAACTAGAAAAACGAACCGAAATCGAAACCTTAATAAAAGCCCGTCAAGGGCAAGGCAGATTCCGGCAAAAACTACTCGAACTGTATCCGAGCTGTCCACTGACAGATCTAGATGTTCGGTCTTTACTTATTGCCAGCCATATCAAACCTTGGAGCAAGTGCAATAATGAAGAGAGGTTAGATCCCTTCAATGGTCTGATGCTCGCACCCCATATCGACGCATTATTCGATAGCGGACTGATTACGTTTGATGCCGACGGCACGATAAAAATCAGTCCAAAAATTGATCTGGAAAATCAAAAGCGGCTTGGGATTTTTCCCGATATGCAATTAAAAATCGAACCTGAAAGCGAAAAATATTTCGAGTATCACCGCAACCATGTCTTCCAAAAAGAAGAATAGATGGGTTGAACAGTCCGTTGATTTAAGGTCGTCTGAAAACGATTTAGCGAACCACGCTATATTTGTTTTCAGACGGCCTTTTTGCGTCCTTTTGCGTACAAATACTAACCAATTACCGTCATTCCCGCGCAGGCGGGAATCCAGACCTCTGTATTTCAGAAATACTTAAAGATTACTGTAAATCCAAGCTTCTGGATTCCCGCCTGCGCGGGAATGACGGCGGCGAAGTGTTTTTTGGATTCCTACTATCGGCATTCTATCGGCGTATTCTGCAAGCAGAAGCATCATTCCGTATAATCCCCCTTAGCTCCCTATCCACTATAATCGGCACATTCAGACGGCCTCCTCCGACACCATGACCCGACAAGCCTTTATCCTCAGTGATTGCGAATTTTCCGAATGCGGCGAAAAGCCTTATGCGCTGTTGACGGCGAATCCGACCAAGGAACATCACTATATCGCCCAGACCGAGCAGCGGCAGCACGCGCATAATCCGCAGGTTAGTCCGCAGAATCAGAATGTTTACAAGCTGCCTTTGTCCATGTTCCGCGAACCGGCTGCCGCCCGACGCTCCCGCTCCGGCGACAAGGTTCGCGGCGGGAGCGAAAGTCGCGGTGCGGCGGCGAGTGTCAACATCATCGGCAATCTGGCGGCGAAAAACCTCTACACGCTGACTTTCGTCGAAAACACCGCCAACCAGTACAATTTGGAAAGCTGGTTCAACCGCCACGAAAGCGGCTACGAAGAAGCCTGCAATCATCTGCGCACATTGCCCAGAGGTCGTCTGAAAACGGGCGAACCCGATACGGTCAAAGTTCCCGAGGCATTGTGGCGGATATTGCGGCTGAAATTCCTCGGCATCCTGCGCAATCCGCACAACCATAAAAACCTGTTCGCCCACCGTCTGCATGAGGCCGTTCGGTCGCGGCTGCCGGAGGTCGGGTTTGAGTTTGTGCGCCTGATCAGCAAGCGCGATCCGAGCCGCATCGAAGCCATCATGCAAAACTACCGTTTTTCGTTTCTCGGCTATGTCGATTGGCTGGCGGGGCTTTACGGTATGTTGAGCGAAGGCGTGGCGCAGCCGTCGCTGTTTGAGCGGCTGTTTTGCACCATATTCGCCGAACCCGATGCGGTGAAAATCGAGCTGTTCCGCTATGCCGAAAACGAGGGGCTGTGCCTGTTCGGCGACAGCAGCTTCTGCCTTCAGGCTTCGCCGAAACTCATCAGCGTCGGCGTGAATATTTCGCACGATATGTTTGCCGTCGTCCACCTGCAAACCGACCGCTGGCTTG
>CAUSKT010000021.1:0-30120 GCA_963532335.1 uncultured Neisseria sp.
TAATAGTTTAAAGCTTTGTTTCTTAAGTCCGCAGAGTATGCCATGGTTAGACCTTAAAAGTTGATTATTGTACTATTTTATTTTTAATTGACTATATCTGTACTGTCTGCGGCTTCGTCGCCTTGTCCTGATTTAAATTTAATCCACTATAGTTTTTAGTTTTGCTTGATGCCCGCCGTCTTATATCAACAATATACGAATCCTCCCTATTCGCAATTGCTTTCTTCACACTCCCTTCGTTCATATAAAAAGGTCGTCTGAAACCCTGTTTTGGATTTCAGACGACCTTTGCTTTACTTCAGCTAAGAGCCGTTAGCTTACCACTGGTACAACGCACCTGCCCCGACACCGACATGGCCGTCTGTGTTGGCAGAGAAGTTGCCTTTAACAACCCAGTTACCGCCGTCGCTCATCGCAGACACGCCGATTGCCATGGCGGATTGACCACCGTAGTAGCCGCTACCCACGCCGATACCGGTCGCACCCGGACGGGTTACTTGCGGAATCGAGCCTTGTGCAATCGCACCCGCTACACCTGCGTAGGCTTTTTTGCCGACGTTTGCAATGTTGTTTTGCAGAGCGTTACCCATACCAACAAGCTGGTTCAGGTTGACTGCATCAGTACCTTCTTTCGCCGGAGCGACGTTGGTGATGCGTTGTCCACCGTTGTTTAGACCATTCGGACTGAGGCTGACGGTATTTGCCGGATTGTACGCAGTCGGCGCACCAATACTAATGCCTTGAGCGTTAACGGTTACGCCGCCTGTCGTGACGCTGTCGACTTTCAGGTCTTTGTTGAGGCCGACCTGAATGCCGTTTGCGCCTGCGGTGGTGGTAATGTTGGCATCGCCTTTGACGGCTACGGTATCGCCCAGTTTGTTGGCAACGGTCGTACCGCTGTCACCTGCGAAGCTGATGCCTTTGTTGTCTACTGCGTCTTTCGCCGCTACGCCTTTGGCGATGTCGGCTTTGACGGCTTTAGACAGGTCAACCGCGTAGTCGGTTACGTTGTTGGCGTCTTTGTTGCCTTTGGTCACGACGATATTGTCGGAACCTGCGGAGACGCTCGCGCCGTCTGCGTTCACGGTGTAAACGGTTTGACCGTTCGCACCTTGTTTGCTGCTCACGCTGGCGATGTTGGTACCGGCTTCGACTTCTGTCTTAGCAGCAGCGGTCAGACGGTTCAACTGTCCAACATTTACTGCATCAGTATCTTTCTTGCCTTCAGCAACGTTACTGATGGCTTTGTTGCCTGCATTGATACCGTCGGCAGTGATGTTGACATCGCCTGCTTTCAGACCGTCTTTACCCAGAGCCACTTTATCGCCGACTTTGACGCCGTCGTTGTTCACAACGGTATCACCTGTGGTCAGACTGTCAGCTTTAAGGTCGGGGGCAGTAGCCACTTTATAGGTGGTGCTGCCGTCGGCATTTTGCTCAGGTGTGACGACAATGTTGTCGTTGCCACTTTCCACTTTCGACGTAGCTTTCGCTGCGGCTGCTTTGAGCTGCGCAACGTTCACTGCGTCGGTGTCGGCTTCGCCTGCAGCTACGTTAGCAACCTTGTTACCGCCGTTGTCCAGTCCGTCTTTAGTCAACGCCACTTTATCGCCAACTTTAACGCCATCGTTGTTCACAACGGTATCACCTGTGGTCAGGCTGTCAGCTTTAAGGTCGGGGGCAGTAGCCACTTTATAGGTGGTGCTACCGTCGGCATTTTGCTCAGGCGTGACGACGATGTTGTCGTTGCCGCTTTCCACTTTGGATGTGGCTTTCGCTGCAGCTGCTTTGAGCTGTGCAACGTTCACTGCGTCGGTGTCTTTCTTACCTTCGGCAACGTTGCTGATAGCTTTGTTACCTGCGTTGATGCCGTCAGCGGTGATGTTCACATCGCCTGCTTTCAGACCGTCTCTACCCAGTGCCACTTTGTCACCAACTTTAACACCGTCTTTGTTTACAACGGTATCGCCTGCGGTGAAGCTGTCGGCTTTGAGGTTAGGTGCGGTCGCCACTTTATAAGTGGTGCTGCCGTCGGCATTTTGCTCAGGTGCAACAACGATGTTGTCATTACCGCTCTCCACTTTAGACGTAGCTTTCGCTGCGGCTGCTTTGAGCTGTGCAACATTCACTGCGTCGGTGTCGGCTTCACCTGCGGCTACGTTGGCAATCTTGTTGCCGCCGTTGTTCAGTCCGTCTTTGGTCAGACTGACAGGTTTGCCTGCTTTGCCGTTGCCCACGGTCAGACCGTTATCCGTCAATACACTGTCGCCGACAGTTACTGTCTTGAAGGATACGTCGTCTGAAGTTGCTATGGTAATGCTCTTACCGTTGCGGCTGACTTTGACGTTTTTGCCTTCTTTGAAAGTTACTGTGTCGCCCGCAGCGATTTTTTCAGACGAGGTCTCATCGTTGGCATTCAGGTTCCAACCTTTGTCGGCTGTCGCTTTCACTGACTTGATCGCGTCGTGGATGTTGTCTTCGCCTGTACCACCGATGTCGCTGGTCGTAACGTTGCCGTTGTTGTTGGCTGCGTTACCGCCCAAGACGTTTGCCAAGTTCACTTGGGTTGCGTCCAGTTGGGCTTCGGTCGCGGCTTTGTTCGATCCTGCCAATGGAGCAGCACCCAATGTGGTGTTGGTCAGTCCGCTGACAATACCTTCTTTACCGTCAATCACTACCGGTTTGCCGCCGTTCGCTGCGTCTTTACCGATGGTCACTTTCTCGGCCAGGCTGAAGTCGATCGCTTTGCCTGTACCGCTTGTGGTAACGATGTTCTTGTCTTTGCTTGTGTACTTGACTGTATCGCCCAAGTTCACTTTTTCAGACGACCCGTTGTCCGCAACAATGTTCAGACCTTTGGTCACTTCTTCGCCTACTTTGTCCAATGCGTCTTGAACGGTGCCTACGGCAGGATGTTTCGTGCCGTCCGCTTTGGTAACGGTAAAGCTAGGCGCTGCAACCTCTCCAGTTGTCGGATCAATGTTGGTATTCAACGCTTTGGCTACTGGGTTCAACTGGCTGACGTTCACTCCGTCAGTATCCGCCGTACCTTTGGCTACGTCGGTAACTTTGTTGCCACCGTTGTTCAAACCGTCTTTGGTCAGGGATACGGGAGAGCCTGCCGTACCGTTGGCAATGTTCAGACCGTCGGTCGTCAGTACGCTGTCGCCTGCGGTCACTTTAGGCGTAGTCAGTCCGGTAGTGGTCAGTTCGCTGTTGCCGACTGTCACTTTGTTGAACGCTACATCGTCTTCGGTCTCAATCGTCAGGTCTTTGCCGCTGCGTTTCACTCGGATGTTCTTACCTTGTTTCACGGTCACGGTGTCGCCTGCTGCGATTTTTTCGCTGTCGCTGTCGGCTTCGTCGTTGGCTTTCAGCTTCCAACCTTTGTCGGCTGTCGCTTTCACTGACTTGATCGCGTCGTGGATGGTGTTTTCACCTGTTCCGCCGATGTCTTCTGTGGATACATTGCCGTTCTCGTTCTTGGCTTCTCCGCCCAAGATGTTTTTCAGGTTCACTTGGGTTGCGTCCAGCTGGGCTTCGGTCGCGGCTTTGTTCGATCCGGCCAATGGGGTGTTGCCCAATGTGGTGTTGCTCAGTCCGCTCACTGTACCGGCCGTGCCGTCAATGCTGACAGGTTTGCCACTGTCTTGGCCGATTTTGACGGTGTCGGCCAGTTTCAGTTGTACGCCGCCTTCAACGGTGTCGCTGACAATGTTGCTGTCGCCTTTGATGTTGATCGTGCCGCCCAACGCGTATTTGTTGCTGCCGGTGGTACCGCCAACGTTGATGCCTTTGGTCACTTCCTCACCCACTTTGTCCAATGCGTCTTGAACAGTATGTACAGGTGTACCTTCCGTACCGTCGGCATGTTTGACGGTAAAGTTGGGCGCTGCGATAGAGCCGTCTGGATTGACAGTCGTATTCAATGCTTTGGCAATCGGGTTCAGCTGGCTGAAGTTCACTGCGTCGGTATCCGCCGTACCTTTGGCTACGTCGGTAACTTTGTTGCCACCGTTGTTCAAACCGTCTTTGGTCAGGGATACGGGAGAGCCTGCCGTACCGTTGGCAATGTTCAGACCGTCGGTCGTCAGTACGCTGTCGCCTGCGGTCACTTTAGGCGTAGTCAGTCCGGTAGTGGTCAGTTCGCTGTTGCCGACTGTCACTTTGTTGAACGCTACATCGTCTTCGGTCTCAATCGTCAGGTCTTTGCCGCTGCGTTTCACTCGGATGTTCTTACCTTGTTTCACGGTCACGGTGTCGCCTGCTGCGATTTTTTCGCTGTCGCTGTCGGCTTCGTCGTTGGCTTTCAGCTTCCAACCTTTGTCGGCAGTCTCTTTTACTGACTTGATCGCGTCGTGGATGTTGCCTTTACCGGTATTACCAATGTTGCTCATAGTAATACTGCCGTTTTCGTCAACTGCGGCATCTCCGCCCAATACATTTTTAACGGTTTGGGCAGTATTACCCAAAACGTTTTGTACCGCGTACAGCTGGCTGCCGTTGATGGCATCGGTAGAAGTGTTAGAGATTTCACCCGGAGCAACGTTTTTCAATTGGCGTTCGTAGTTTTTAGAACCAAAGGATACTTGGTCGCCCGGATTAACATTGTTGCCGCCTGCAAAACCTGAGTATTTCAGATTGTTGACAGTAGCTTCGTTGACTCCGATTGCGCCACTTGCAGTCGTACTGCCCGCACCGATTGCCACAGAGTTGCCTTGAGTGGCTTTCGCACCCATACCGAATGCGGCAGAGGCGACACCTTCAGCGATCGTACCCGTACCAAAGGCTGTGGATAATTGACCTATTGCCTGTGATTTAGTACCAATGGCTACTGCAGCTTCGCTTGAAGTCGTATGAGTATAACTGCCGGTTTCCATCACATCGCCGGTATAGTCTTGATAAACCTCTTTAACCGTTTTACCCGTACCTTCTACAGTTTTCACTGCAACGGTATCCCAGTCGTCTGCACCGATGGCGATAGAAGAATTGCCTTTTGCATCTACATTGTTACCGATGGCAGTAGATTGATCGCCCCATGCATTGGCGTATGCACCGATAGCAACAGTTTGATTGGTATCTTGATTGGATGCGGACATTGCCGGATTGGTTGCAGAAGCGTAATAGCCGATAACGACAGAGCGTGAATTATTGGATTTCGCTTCTTCACCGATAACGATGGAGCTGTATTTCAGGGCTGTTGCATTATTACCGATAGCAACTGCTGCAGCTTGAGCAGCTTTGCTGTTTGTACCGATAGCAATGGAATTGGTATCGTCCGCGTTGGCGTTGTTACCCAAAGCTATGGCATTGGCTTCGCGGGTATGGCTGCTCAAACCAAGCGCCAAAGAAGCCGCGCCGTTTGCATTGGCAGCACGTCCTAATGCAACAGAATCTTCTTTCCAAGCATTATTGCCCGAACCGATCGCGATAGCATATCTTTGGTCTGCCTTCGTAGCGGCACCGAATGCAATCGTGTCAGCACCATTAGCAACAGCCCCTTTACCGATTGCCATTGCCCGATTTTGTACAGCATCGGCACTAGTACCGATAGCAACAGTATCTTCTCCTTTTGCCTTGCTTTCATTACCTACCGAAACAGCATTCAAATTCAAAGCTTGTGCTTGTCGACCTACTGCCACAGAGCCTATTGCTTGAGCATTGGCATTGAAACCGAATGCTGATGCACCTGCTTTTTGAGCTTTGGCATATGGACCAACGGCAGTAGTAGAGTTATCAGTAGCTCTTGAGCCATCACCTATGGCCACGCTCGATTTACCTGATGACTCAGTATCTTGACCGCCAGCAAACGAGTTTTGACCATAGGCATTTGCTTTCTGACCGATGGCAGTCGCATTCTTACCGTTTGCTTTACTTAGCGCACCAACGGCGACCGAACCTTCGCCGGTAGTCTCACCATTAATAGCGGAATCAGAGCCTGCTGCCGCCTCGACGGTTGCCTTATTACCCATTACAACTGCATTACTTGCAGCCGCTTTGGCTTCAGGGCCAGCAGCAATCGCGTTTTCGCCTGTCGCACCGTCGTTGTTGTAGTTGCCTTTAGTTTGATCTTCGTTTTTGACGCTGTAAAAATGGGTTTGCGACGCACCAGTCAGCTTACCGTCAACAACCTTGATGGTTTTGTCGTCCACCTTAACGTCGTATTTGATTTTAGTATTGCCGTCTGCTTCGGTATCAACGGTAACGGTAGTTGCATTGCCGTCGGCAAACTGCACGCTTTCTCCGGGCGTAACAATGCCCTTCGCATCGCCCGCATTATCTTTGACGGCAAAGCCTTGGTTGACGTAGGTATTGAGATTGGTCATCGCAGCAGCGACGTTCTTAGCAGGAGTTGTATTGAATTTGGCTGTGCCATTACCTGCCGTATTCGGTGTGTCGCTGCCTTTGAGCACGTCATAAGACGGCAGCGTTACCGTACCTTGATTGTTTGTAGGATCAATGCCCACAGCCGCGCCACCGCCCAATGCATCAGCAACCGCTTTGGCGATATTGCCCGAACCAGCATGAAGCGCGTAAAGCTGGCTGCCGTTAATTGCGTCTGTAGAAGTTGCAGTAATCGCACCCGGCGCAACATGTTTAAGCTGGCGTTCATAGCCTGCCGAACCGAAAGAAACTTGAGAACCCGGGGTAATATGTTCCGTCCCCGCAAAACCGCTATAAGTAATACCATTGACTGTTGCAGTTGTTACAGCGGTTGCATCGGTATTGGTACGTGATCCTGCACCGATAGCGACAGATTTGTCTTGGCTAGCACTCGCACCGACACCAAACGCTGCTGCACCTATGCCCGATGCAGATGTACCCGAACCAAAGGCAGTGGACAATACACCCTCAGCAAGTGCCGTTACACCAACAGCGACGGCGGCATCTCCGGCAGTCGTACCTTTAAATGGATTACCATAAGCCTGACCTTGTTTCTTCATTTCCACACCGGTCAAATCTTGGTATATCTGATGTACCTGTTTATTTCCCGCTGCCGCAACAGTTTTTTCACGTACGATATTCCAATCATCACCACCGATGGCAATAGATGAATCCCCTGTTGCACGGGTATTGTTACCAATGGAAGTTGATTGCGCTCCCGAAGCAATGGCATCGGGACCGATGGCAACCGCCTGAGCTGTACCTGTCGCCTTCGCCGTCCAACCAATGGCAAGGCTTTGTTTTGTCGTCGCTTGTGTCAAGTTAGCACCTGCAGACACACCAATAGCAACAGAATCTTCTCCCAATGCCTGCACACCAGGACCGATCGCAACCGCATTCCCAACATTGACAGGGTTTTTAGCTATATTATTCACACCCGTTGCAACCGAATTTTTACCAATAGCAATCGAATTAGTTAGCGTTGCCTGTGCACCCGTACCCAAAGCAATCGCATCCGCACCGGCAGACCTGGCAATACGACCAATGGCGGTACTACGGTCTCCGGAAGCGATCGTTCCAGTACTCCTTTCTCCACCGAAACGGTCGCTACCGCCAACGGCGATGGAAAACTCACCGTTTGCCTGTGTCCAGCTACCGAGGGCTGTTGCACCAACATTTTTTGCTTCAGCGCGGCCACCATATGCACTGGTCCATTCATGTGAAGCGATGGTATCCGAACCAATAGAAATTGCCTTCGCTGCATTTGCATTACTTGCCTGACCGATGGCAATCGCATTGTTACCGTCAGCAAAAGCACCTGTACTTGCCTGGCTACCGCCAATAGCAACAGCACCGTCAGCCTCAATCCTTGTACCCGCTTTTGCAAAGGCACCAACTGCAACCGATCCCACACCTCTTGCGGAGCCACCACCAACTGCCGTCTCACTCGCATTACCGGTTGCGACAATACCAGTTGTATTCGCAGGTGCCGTTGAATTTATTATAGGATGCGCCCAAGCACTCTCAGACAAGCCGAATAATGCCGCGCTCAACGCCGTCAGCCTGAACAAGGTTTTCAGACGACCCTCTTCTGAGGCGCGCACATCCCCTTCAGCACCCTCGCTGCTTGATTTGACACGTCCTTTCGCCAATTCGGAAGTAACGACGAAAGAGCCGATAGTACGGTTCCATACAACTTTGAAAATCTTATTCATAACAATCTCTCTTGATTGGATTTATTAAAAAATATCAGATTGAATTCAAATATATACAGTCAAAACAAGACGTACTCCCCGCACTGCCCCGCCGCCGGATCTTCTTCAGATACATGCGGGTTTTATGAGGCAGGCATTCATTGAATTTGTTTATATATTATTGAAAATCAACCAGACTGACGTTAATTGTCACTTAGGTACAATTTTTAGAACATATCTATATCTTTGGAAATAGTGTTTAAGACTAACTAAACTTACCGTCTATTTAAAAAAAGCTCCGATAATCCATAATCTTACTTTTAAAATTAACACTTATTTACTAAAAAATATAGAACTATGGCTTTATCCTGCAATTACCATGCCAAAGATAACATTCCTAATTTATGTCTTTAGGCTTTCATAAAGCATTTATACTAAAATGAAAAAATGCCATAAGAAAATTTTGAAACAGGTCGTCTGAAAATAAACTGCAACAAGATCATGGACATCGCCCTCTTTGTTACCCATATAAAAAAGAGCGTACTCGATACGCTCTTTCTGCTTCCGTCCGTCTGCATGTCGGAATATTGTGGATTTAAATAAACAAGACTTGCTGACAATTGCCATTCCTGCGTGAGCTGAAATCTTCAGGTAAGGTTTGGCTTGCGGATTTCTGTTGAACAGGCTTGTTGAAAAGCGGATACCCGCCTGCTTGGAGCTTGTGGAAAGATTGGCTCTGCCATCTTTATTCTTGCCATATCGCAACCGGCAACTGCTTCCGCTCAGATTCGATAAGAAACAAAGCTGCCATGACGACAAAAGGTCGTCTGAAACCTAAATTTTGGGTTTCAGACGACCTTTTTGCTTAGCGGATTTATCCGCCCGCCGTCATGCTTTTCTCTATTAAATTGACGGCAGGAAATGCGTTGTTTTATTTCAATTTGCTGTTTTTCAATGATTTGGATGATGTCGGCGGCTGCAATGTTTCGACGGCGATATCTTTGGGGTGCGCCGCGATAAAGGATTTGGTCGCGCGCATAATTGCCTGTATGCGCGGGTCGTTCCAGCGGACGATTTGATGGTTTTCATCGCGCTTATCCGACCAGATAATCACGCCGTCCATATATTTGCTGCAGATTTCGAGCATTTTCTGCCAGCGTCCGGCATCGATAAATTGTTTGAAATACGGGCTGTCGCTTGCGGAATAATATTGCGGCCAGAGATAGCCGATGATTTTT
Source organism: uncultured Neisseria sp. (assembly GCA_963532335.1). Lineage (GTDB taxonomy): Bacteria > Pseudomonadota > Gammaproteobacteria > Burkholderiales > Neisseriaceae > Neisseria. The sequence goes on from CAUSKT010000021.1 coordinate 9,317, forward strand.
TTATCGGGATAGCGCTTTCTAATCTCGGCAACGGTGGTTTGGACGTCTTTTTCCCATTGCGCCAAATCGGGCGTGGTGATGTAGAACACGGGATTGGCATAGTCGCTGATGGCTGCGCTCATCTGACGGCGTTTGCTGAACTGCCGCCATTTTGCCAACACTGCCTCGTTGTCCGCCTGAGTTTGGTAGTAGCGGATGGCGTGCAGGTGTTCGTCGGGCAAACCGTAGTTGCTGATGTAGGCACGGGGATTTTCTTCTTTGAAAATCTGGTACATGCGGGCAAAGTCGGTTTTAAGTTCCTGAGGCGTGAGGATTTGTCCGTCTTTTTCGGCAAACCAGGTTTCGATGTCGGTGGAGATGGTGCGGTAGCCTTCGCGATAGGACTGGCGCGCCAATTCGCGGATTCGCTTTTCGTTCAACACGCCGTGTTTGCGCTTGCCGGCAGGGTCGGGCATCACCAGCTCGGATTCGTAAATCAGGAATACTTTGGACAATTTGTCGGCGGTCAGGTCGGGTTTGCCGACGTAGTCCATGCGGTCGTAAATGATAAAGTCTTTGCCGAAGGCAAGCGTGGAGGCGGCGGCAAGGAAGAGTAGGGATTTGGCGCGGATAAATGGTTTCATTGGATTTTCTTTTTGATGAAGGTCGGGGCTTGCTGTTTTGGCAATGCGGGGAGGACTTGATATAAATTAATGGGAAAGGTCGCGGCAAACAAGGCGGAAGGGGTAAAAACAAGTCAAAGGTCGTCTGAAAAGGGTAAGCGGCGTTTTCAGACGACCTTTTGGCGGCTGGCGGCAGTTTGTCTCTGTTCCATCCTGCCGCTTTGCTATAAAATCGAAACCCTCTTCAACCCGAAATCCAAATCAGGAAAATCATGATGGAAGCAGCCGGACAACACAACGTCGATGCGGACGAAATCGCTAAATTCAGCCAAATTGCGGATAAATGGTGGGATAAAAACGGCGAGTTCAAACCTTTGCACGACATCAATCCGCTGCGCTTGGGCTATATAGACTCGTTCGCGCAATTGGCGGGCAAACGTGTTTTGGATGTCGGCTGCGGCGGCGGAATTTTATCGGAAAGCATGGCAAAGCGCGGCGCGGCGCACGTTACCGGCATCGATATGGCGGAAAAGTCGTTACAAACCGCCCAAGCCCATGCTGCTGCCGAAGGTGTGGACAATATCGATTACCGCTGCATCCGCGTCGAAGACCTTGCGGCCGAACAGCCGCACAGCTTCGATGTTGTAACCTGTATGGAAATGATGGAACACGTTCCCGATCCCGCCGCAATCGTCAAAGCCTGTTCGGAGCTGGTAAAGCCTGACGGCATGGTGTTTTTCTCCACCATCAACCGCAACCCTAAATCTTATCTTCATCTGATTGTCGGCGCGGAATATGTGTTGAACTTTGTTCCCAAAGGGACGCACGATTGGCAAAAATTCATCACGCCCGCCGAGCTGGCGCGGATGTGCAGACAGGCAGGTTTGGACGTTATCGACACCAAGGGCATGACCTACAATCTTTTGACCCGCCGCTATTCTTTATGCGACTCGACAGAAGTGAATTATATGATTGCCTGCCGCCCGGTTTAAATCTGCCTATCCGAATCATGAGAAGAGGTCGTCTGAAACTTACGTTTAAGAACGTTTCAGACGACCTCTTATCAACTTCTCACCAATGCAGCTTGCCCGCTTCTCTAATTCAATTTTTTGAAACGGACTTCCCGCAAATAAAGACCGCTGTTTCCAAACAAACGGAAATCCAGCTTTAAAACGGGATCTCCCTGACAAAACCCAAATCGTATCGATAGATTTATATTCACATGACAATACCAATGAATATCATCACCCTGCCCCTTTTAAATCCTTAAAGAATTACGCTCTACATTGCACAAATACAGATACAAAAAAGCCTGCTTAAAGCAGGCTTTTTATCGATTATTTATCAGGATTGTGTTGACGGCGCAAAATCGCAGGAATTTCAAAATCATCTAAAACAGACTGATTGCCGAAATCTGCCGCAGTCAGATTCATGGAGCGAATACCGCGGTTGGTTCTTACCAAGCTTTCTACACTACCCGGCTGTTGAACATGGGAATCATCGACTCCGCTAACCAGTTTTTGTGCGCGGACAGCCGCACGCATTTGATTTTCGCTGCCGTTTTCTTTCAAACCGGTCGCAATAATGGTTACGCGGATAGCGTCTTCGCCCATGTTGTCATCTTCGGCAGTACCGTATTTGCATTCTGCTTCAGGATGCGCATTCTCGTTAACCACTTTCATGATTTCACGGTATTCGGACATTTTCAGGCAATCCGGAGCGGTAGTGATGTTGACCAATACGCCGCGCGCGCCATCCAGAGTCACATTATCCAGCAACGGGCTGGAAATCGCTTGTTCGGTTGCCAAACGGGCACGGTCGATGCCTTGGGAAAAACCGGAACCCATCATGGCGATACCTTTGATGCCCATTACGTTTTTAACGTCGGCGAAGTCAAGGTTGATGAAACCGGGACGGGTAACTACTTCGGAAATACCGGCTACGGCATCACGCAGGACGTTGTCCGCCGCACGGAACGCTTCACGCATGGTCACGTCTTCGCCCAATGCGGTCATCAGTTTGTCGTTCGGGATGATAATCAATGAATCGACTTGACCTTTAAGCTGCTCCAAACCTTCTTGAGCAATGTGTACGCGTTTGCCTTCGTAGCCGAACGGACGGGTAACGACTGCAACGGTCAGGATACCCATTTCTTTGGCAATCTCGGCAACCACAGGAGCCGCACCGGTACCGGTACCGCCACCCATACCGGTGGTGATGAACAACATATTCGCGCCGCGAATAGCATCTTCGATGGCTTCGCGATCTTCTTGTGCTGCAGCACGGCCGATTTCAGGATTGGCACCCGCACCCAAACCACGGGTCAGATTAGTACCCAATTGGATGCGCTTGGCTGCGTTATTTTTACCCAAAGATTGTGCATCAGTATTGGCACTAATAAATTCAACACCTTGGATGGTGTTGGCAATCATGTTGTTAATAGCGTTGCAACCGCCGCCACCCAAGCCGATTACTTTGATGACCGCAGGGCTTGCGGCTGATTCAGCTACGTCGTAAACAAATTCCATTCAAATACTCCTGCGCGCCCTGCATCGAGGACGGTCCAAAAATTTAGATATTACCCGTATTATATAAGAAGTATTCCGACGCTGGCAAAATACTTCTTATTCATTCACCATTACCGTTATTTTTTTACTACATTTTTTAACGAAAGCACACAAGTTTTTAATTATTGCGATTGGAACTATTCCGACAGCAATTCATTTTCCCTGTAAGCAAGTAACGGAACAATCAGAAATTGTCTTTAAAGAATTTCATCAGTTTTGCCCACAGACTGATTTTTTCAGTCTGATCGTGAACCACAATCGCACCGGTCACCGGCGCGCCGTCTTCCTCTCCCCTTGCCGCCTGCAAAAGACCGATGGCGGTTGAATAGCGCGGATTGCGGATGCGTTCGGATACGCCGCCCATTTCCTGAGGTACGCCGATACGTGCAGGCAAGGCGAATACTTCTTCGGCAAGCTCAACGATGCCGGTCAGCATAGATGCGCCGCCAGTCAGAACGATACCTGATGTGAGCACTTCTTCAGGGAAGCCGGAACGGCGCAATTCGTTAAGGGTCAGCTCTAAGATTTCTTCGACGCGAGGACCGATGACGCTTGCCAAAACGCGGCGGGAAATCTGACGGGGTTGACGGTCGCCGACGCTGGGAACTTCGACCATTTCGTCCAAACCGTCCATATCGGGAATCGCTACGCCGTAGTGGATTTTGATGTATTCGGCAGCGCTGTGCGGGGTGCGCAGTGCTTGTGCCAAATCTTTGGTAATCAAATCGCCCGCCACGGGAATCACGGCAGTATGGCGGATGGCGCCGTTGGTATAAACGGCAATATCGGTCGTACCGCCGCCGATGTCGATGACGCATACGCCCAAATCTTTTTCGTCTTCAGTCAAAACAGCCTGACCGCTCGCCAAAGGCTGAAGCATGATTTGGTCCATCTGCAAACCGCAACGATGGATACATTTTTGGATGTTTTGCAGGGCGGTATTGGCACCGGTAATAATATGTACGCGGGTATCGAGTCGGACGCCGCTCATACCGATAGGCTCTTTGACGCCGGGCTGGTTGTCGATGATGTATTCTTGCACCACGGTATGCAGGATATTGTGATCCGGCGGGATGTTGATGGCTTTGGCGGTTTCGATGGCGCGGTCGATGTCGGCTTGCGAAACTTCACCGTCTTTGATTTTGACAACCCCTTGCGAATTCAAGCTGCGGATATGGTTACCCGCGATACCGGTCGTAACGTGGCTGATTTTGGTGTCCGCCATCAATTCGGCTTCATTGACTGCCTGCTGAATGGCTTGGGCCGTCGCGTCAATGTTGGTTACCATGCCTGCTTTAAGGCCGCGAGACGGTGCCTGTCCGAGTCCGACGATGTGGATTTCGTTGTCGTCTTGTACTTCGCCAATCAGGGCGATGACTTTGGATGTGCCGATATCGAGGGCACTGATATATTTACCTTGTTGTTCCATTATATTTGCTCGTTATTTCGCTGGAGTTATAACTATTTGTCTGTATTGGCAATAGTTTGCTTCACGCCGTTTGCTTGGCTTTAGTCGTCTGAAACACTTTCAGACGGCATCTCTGATGTGTAACGCACGGAAAATCCGTCTTTATACCGCATATCAACGTAGGATAACCGATTTTGATTTTTACGCAACAGCGTCGGCCAAATTTCGGCGAAAAGTTGTAAGCGTTTGATTTCGTTTTCCCTTCCCAGTCTGACGGTAATCCCGTTGTCCAAGACCACCAACCAGGCGGAGCGCGGCGTATAAATCAGTTCTTTAATCGCCAGATTTTGCCGGCGGAGGATGCCGGAAAATTCTTCGTAATGTTTGACCATGTCTTTGCCCGTACCCGGCTGTCCTTCAAAGATTGGCAGCTTGGCTTTGAGCTGGGCGTCAAACACATTGCCTTTGGAATCGACCAAACCGCCGCTGCGCCAATGGGCGACAGGCACGCGCTCAGTCAAATGGATTTCGACGGTATCGGGAAAGCGGCGGCGCACCATGGCGGAATCCACCCACGGCAGCTTTTGAAAGGCTGCCTGAATACCGTCCAAATCGGCACGGAAAATATTGCTGTGCGTGTGCTGTTGAGCGGCACGCTGAAGTTCCTTCCCGTCCGAATAGGTCAGCTTGCCCTGTATGGACACTTGTTTGACGGGAAAATGATTGGAGTTGTATAGCCAGGCTATGCAGGTACCGATGAGCAGCAATGCCATCAGCAGCAACAGCCAGCGGGTCAGCCGACCCAGTGCGCTTGCGTCATCCCACATGTGCGGTTTTCAAAATTTCAATGCATAAATCGGCAAAATCCACGCCGGTATGGGCGGCGGATTTCGGTACTAAACTGTGGCTCGTCATGCCGGGCAGCGTGTTGATTTCCAAGAGATAAAGTTTACCGTCGGTATCTTTGAGGAAATCGACGCGCACGCAGCCCTCTGCCCCGATTGCCTGCGCCCCGCGGACTGCCAGGGAACGCATCAGGTTTTCTTCAGCCTCGCTCAAGTCTTCGGACGGACATTGATAAACAGTGTCGTCGCGGTTGTATTTGGCTTCGTAGTCGTAAAACTCGGTCGCGGGGATGATGTGTATGCTGGGCAGGCCTTTGCCGTTCAACACGGGGCAGGAATATTCGCCGCCACCGATGAATCGCTCGGCAATGATTTCGCCTTGAAGGTGTTTCAATTCTTCGTAAACGCTTTTCAGACGACCTTTTTCTTTCACTTTCACAACGCCGACGCTGCTGCCTTCGGCTGCCGGTTTGACGAACATGGGCAAGCCGAGTTGCTGTTCGACGGCATCGAAATCGGAATCTTCGTGCAAAACGGCAAACTCGGGAACGGGCAGCCCCAAAGCTTGCCAAATCAGTTTGCAGCGGTATTTGTCCATGCCGATGGCTGAAGCGGCGACACCGCTGCCGGTATAAGGAATGCCCAACAATTCCAACGCGCCCTGAACGGCACCGTCTTCGCCGTAAGTACCGTGGAGGATATTGAAAGCAGTTTGGAAACCTTGGGTTTTCAATTCCGCCAAGGGCGTTTCTTTAGGGTCGAAGGCGTGTGCGTCTATGCCTTTGCTTTTTAAGGCATTCAAAATGGCGGCACCGCTATCCAGCGAAATTTCGCGTTCGCTGGAAAAGCCGCCCATCAATACGGCTACTTTGCCAAAATTCTGCATTGTTTTTGTTCTTTCTTGATTACTTCATTTTTTGATACAGGTCGTCTGAAAACGAATCGGGTTTTCAGACGACCTTAATCTTGCTTCCCCACCCGATGGAACATCGCTTCATCGGGCGGCTATCGCGGCATCACGATAAAATTTCCGCCTCAGGCTTTTTTCGACAACTCCAGCATCGCAGCAGGTACACGGTTGATGCTGCCTGCGCCCATATTCAACACGATGTCGCCGTCCTGTAAAACGTTCAACAGCATTTCAGGCAAGTCGGCGACGTTTTCGCAGTAAATCGGCTCGAGTTTGCCCAATACGCGGATGGCGCGGGCAAGGGCGCGGGAGTCGGCGGCGGCAATCGGCTCTTCGCCGGCGGCATAAACTTCGGTCAACACCAGTGCGTCAACGGCATTAAGGACTTTGGTAAAGTCTTCAAACAAATCGCGCGTGCGGGTATAGCGGTGCGGCTGGAAGGCGAGCACCAAACGTTTTTCCGGATAGGCGCCGCGTGCGGCGGAGAGGGTCGCCGCCATTTCGACGGGATGGTGTCCGTAGTCGTCCACCAACAGCGCGGTTCCGCCGTTGGGCAGCTTGATGTCGCCGTATTTTTGGAAGCGGCGGCCGACGCCTTCGAAACCGAGCAAGCCGCGCTGAATCGCTTCGACGGATGCACCAACCTCCAGCGCCACGCCGATGGCTGCCAAAGCATTGAGGACGTTGTGTCTGCCGGGCATGTTCAACACGACTTCAAACGGCGCCTGCTCATGTCCTTTCATTTGAACATGAACGGTAAACTTCATTTGCGCGCCGACGCTTTCGATGTCGGTCGCGTAAATATCGGCAGTATCGTCCAAGCCGTAAGTCGCGTAGGGTTTGCTCACTTTGGGCAAAATCGCGCGGACGTGTTCGCTGTCGATACACAAAAACGCTTTGCCGTAGAACGGCATACGGTGGATAAAATCGACAAACGCCTGATGCAGTTTTTCGACGCTGTGTCCGTAAGTATCCATGTGGTCTTCGTCGATATTGGTGACGACGGACATAATCGGGGTCAAATGTAGGAAGGACGCATCGGACTCGTCGGCTTCGGCGACGATGTATTCGCCTTTGCCCAAGCGGGCGTTGGTACCTGCGGCATTGAGTTTGCCGCCGATAACGAAAGTGGGGTCGAGCCCTGCCGCACCGAGGATGGACGCAGTCAGACTGGTGGTCGTGGTTTTGCCGTGCGTACCGGCAATGGCGATGCCGTCACGGAAGCGCATCAGTTCCGCCAGCATCAGGGCGCGCGGAATGACGGGGATTTGCTGCTCCAGCGCAGCGACGACTTCGGGATTGTCTTTTTTGACGGCGGTAGAGGTTACGACAACATCCGCGCCGTTAACATGTTCGGCGGTATGACCGGGATAAACTTGAATACCCAAGCTGCTCAAATGCTCGGTAACCGCATTTCGCGCCTGATCCGAACCGGAAACTTTAAAGCCCAAATTGTGCAAGACTTCGGCGATACCGCTCATGCCGACGCCGCCGATACCGACAAAATGGATGTTGGTGACTCGATTTTTCATCATGATGTTGCGTTCCGGTGGATTTTCGATGCGTAAAGGCGTTATTTTAAAGGGCTATCCGCTTCTGCGCCATAGTTTTCTTGTAAATTAAAGATGTTTCGGCATACAGGATTTCACATTGGTGGCAATATGGGTGAAAAAGAGGTTTCGTTCAGCGGCAAATTACCCATTTTTAAACTCGACTTCAGCTACCAAAATACCAGCAAAAACATAATATAAGGTCGTCTGAAAACCGTTTTCAGACGACCTCGCGCATCTCAACTTGACGGCACTTGTATCCTCATCAAGCGCATATCCAATTTGCGCCTCCCCCATGCGGTCGCATACACAAGGCGCAAGAGCCACGGATAACGCGGTTTGCAGACGCTGCTCAAGCCCGCTTCTTCGATGATTTCCACACCCGGCATCAGCCGTCGGATGTCGTCCGTTCCGCTTATTGCCCAGCGGAACTCGGGCGGTTTGTCCATTTTGCCGAGCGCGTCGTGGCGTTTGCTTTGTCCGATGTAAGCTTTGGGAATGGTGTCGAAGGCAAGTTGGACGTTCGGCAGACGGCGGGCAACCTGTTTGAAAAAGTCCTGCACCTGCGCCTCTTCAAAATACATCAACACGCCTTCGATCACGAGCAACACAGGTTTGCCGTGCGCGGCGACGGTGTTCATCCACGCTTCGTCGAACATGGACGCGCCCAGATAATGATTGTCCGACTCGGGCAGCAGCATACGCCGCACTTCAATCACTTCAGGCAAATCCAAATCATACCAAGCGGTAATGCGCGGCTTGCCCAAGCGTTCGTAACGCGCATCCAGCCCCGCGCCGATTTGCACGACGACGGCATCGGGATGTTCGGCGATAAAGTGCCGGGTCATATCGTCCAACAGCTTCGCCCGACCGCAACAGCCGACCTGCGATGCTTTGGCTTTGGCAAACTTGCCGAAGTCGTAGTCAATCTTGTCCAACATCCGCACGGCTTCGTCATCGCGCAAAAGCGGCTGCGCCCTACCCTGCTCTACCGCCTTTGCCCACAGGGGAATCAGCATGGTACTGGACAGGACGGAAACGGTTTCGGGAGAGATTTTTTCGGACATGGCAGCCTCCAATGAGAGAAATTCCTATTTACATCATACTCCCGAACAATACGGCTGCCAAGTTGCAAAAAGGTCGTCTGAAACCCGTTTCTTGGTTTTCAGACGACCTCTGTTTCGTTCATCACATTATGTCATCATGCCGTACACGCAATGGCGGCTTCCGCCACATCGTCCGCACTATGCGGCATCGCCAGCGTGCGGGCGTTTTCCGCCCATTTGAGGCATTTTTCGCGGTTTAAGCCACCGAGGATTTCGGCGAGTTTTTCCGCTGTCAGCTGGGTTTGCGGCAACAACAATCCTGCTTCTGCCTGCACCATAAAACGCGCATTGGCGGTTTGATGGTCATCGACGGCGTAAGGATACGGTACCAGCAGCGCACCCAGCCCTGCTGCCGTCAACTCGGCAATCGTCAGCGCGCCTGCTCGACAAATCACCAAATCGGCATCGCGGTAGGCGGACACCATGTCGGTAATAAATTCCACGCATTCGGCTTTCACGCCCAGCGCGTCGTAATTCGCCTGCAAGCTGCCCAGCTTGCCCCGACCTGATTGGTGGTACATCTGCGGGCGCGCATCGTCGGGCAGCAAAGCCAAAGCCTGCGGTACGGTTTTGTTCAAAACATCTGCACCCAAACTGCCGCCGACCACCAAGATTTTCAGACGACCTTCACGCCCTTGGAAGCGTTCGGCAGGCGCGGGCAGGTTGGCAATATCGGCGCGGACGGGGTTGCCGACCAAGCCGCCTTCGTGGCTGAACGCTTTCGGGAAAGCGTACAACACCCGCTTCGCCCAACGCGACAGTTGGCGGTTGGACAAACCAGCCACGGCGTTTTGCTCGTGAATCACAATCGGCACGCCCAACAGCTTCGCCGCCAAGCCGCCGGGGAAGGTAACGAAGCCGCCGAAACCGATGACGCACTCGACGCGGTGTTTGCGGATAATCCGCTGCGCTTCGCGGACGGTTTTATACAAAGTAAACGGCAGCATCAGCTTGCGTTTGATGCCGTTGCCGCGCACGCCTTTAATCGCCAGCGTTTCGAGCAGGATGTCGTATTGCGGCACGATGCGCTCTTCCATCGAGCCTTCGCTGCCCAGCCAAATCACATGATGGCCGCGCGCGCGCAATGAATCCGCTACCGCCAGCGCAGGGAAAATATGGCCGCCGGTGCCGCCCGCCATCAGCATGAAAGTTTTACCGCCCATGATTTACTCCACTTGGTAACCGCGCATTTTTTTGCGGTTTTCATAATCGACGCGCAACAATAAGGTAACGCACACCAGCATAACGGCAACCGCCGAACCGCCGTAAGACATCAACGGCAAAGTCAGGCCTTTGGTGGGCAGGATACCGATGTTGACGCCGATATTGAAGAAACTCTGAATCCCTATCCAAATACCGATGCCGTTGGCGACATACGCGCTGAACGTCAGTCCCGAATCACGCGCCTGCTTGCCGATGGAGAATGCGCGCATCACCAGCCAGCCGTAGCAGAACACCAAAATACACATCCCCACAAACCCGAATTCCTCGCCAATGACGGCAAAGATAAAGTCGGTATGCGCCTCGGGCAGGTAGAAGCGTTTTTCCAAACTCGCGCCCAAGCCCTGACCGAACCATTCGCCGCGCGCAATCGCCATCAACGAATGCGTCAACTGATAACCTTTGCCCAAAGGGTCGCCCCAAGGGTCCAAGAATGCCGACACGCGCGCCATACGGTAGGGTGCCGCCAAAATCATCACGCCCATCCCCCCCAGCACGCTCAGTACCAAGACGGCAAAATATTTCCACGGAAAACCCGCCAAAAACAGCATACCCATCGTAATCGACACAATCACGACAAACGAACCGAAGTCAGGTTGCGCCATCACAAAAACCAAACCCAGCGCAATCATCACGATAGGCAGCAGGATATTTTTAAACTTCTTCAGCTTCTGCCAAGTTTTCTGACGCGCTTCCTTGCTGAACGGGCACAGAAAAGCATTGAACAAACCGACAAACAGCGGTTTCAAACCCAAAGAGTCCATACTGCGCAAAACTTCCTCGCGCCGCGTGAACAGGCTGGACAAATACAGAACCGTCGCCAGTTTGAACAACTCGGTCGGTTGAAGATTGAGCGGCCCGATGTGTATCCAACGCGTCGCCCCGTTGATTTCACGGCCGACAAACAACACGACCACCAGCAAAATCGCGGAAAAAGCAAAATAAAACGGAATGATTTTCCGCCAAAAGCTCATGCTCAACAGCGACAGCCCGAGGCAACCCAATACGCTCGCCCCGACAAACATCGCCTGCTTGCTGACAAAAGAAAACTGATTGCCGCCTTCGGACGCGGCATAGGCAATCGACGCAGAATAAATCATCACCAGGCTGAAGGCGGTCATCAAAACGACCATCCACAACAGTGACACATCGAATTTCCGACCGTCCAAAGAAATCGGGCGATCGAGAAGTTTGGAAAGACTAATCATGAAAAACATCCGTATGGGGGCAGACGGAAAAATCCGCCCCGAAACAACCAGAACAAAGCGTTTCAGACGACCCTCCGCCTAATCGGAACATCGAAGGTCGTCTGAAAAAATATCGTGAATCAGAAAAACGTCATTCTAAAGGTTTCTTGCCAAAGCAACAATTCAGATTCTTTAAAGACAATCGGATTCCAGCGTTCTTTGCGCCCTCCCCTACCCATCACACACGCAAAAAAGGTCGTCTGAAAACGCTTTTATGTTTTCAGACGACCTTATAGGCTGCCTTTAAAACGGCAGCAATTTGGGCAATACGGTTTGCAGATAGTCTTGAAATTCGGGCGCATCCACTTCGCTGCCAAAGCCGCCGTTGGCAAAAATGTGGCGCAGATACGCGATAAATTGTGTATTTTGCGGGGCGTACAGCACTTTACCATCCACACTTGGCTTGGTGCTTAATGCGATTTCATAAGCATTGCCTCCGCTTACATTATCTTTGTGGTAATCATCGGGCGAAAATGTCAAACCAATCGGGCATTTTGGGTTTTCCGCAAGCAATTCTCGGGTACATTCCAGCCACTCGTTGTCTTCGTTTTCCACTTCTTCCAAAACAAAATCTATGCCGTACACACACAAAGGGTCGGCATATTCCCACACAATTTCAGGATATTCGTCATAGTCCCAGATAAAGTTGATTTCGCCGACAATCCGGTAGAAGTATTGCAGCGAAAGGGGAATGAAACCGACAGGCTGCACAGCTTGGACAAGGCGGCGGATATGTTCGTCCGCATCGGGCAGGGGCGGCGTAATCACGTTATCGCGCCATCGGTTGAACCGATAGCCGAACTGCGGCAAGGTCTCCGCAACGATATTCGCGTTGTGCAGCACACGCCGAAAGGTTTCGGTAAGCAAGCGGTCGATTTCCGCTGCTGCTTCGGGTTGAAAGGCTTTTTGCCGCAGTCGGGCGATGTCGGCATAAACTTGGCTGTATTCGCCGTTCAGATAGCGTTGGTAGAAAGACAAGGCAAAATTCCTTCAGTTTGATATAGAGGATGCAATCCGTTTTGTCAGCGCAGACCGCTTTTTATCCAATGCAAAACCTAAGCCAACTGCGGTATTTCCGCCCACGGCTGCATCTGTTCCAACTGCACGGCCAGGCGGAGCAACGTGTCTTCGCGCCCGTGTGCGGCGGCGAACTGGGTACCGACGGGCAGTCCGTTATGCCGGTAGAGCGGCACACTCATGGCGGGGTTGCCGCTCATGTTCAGTGGCGACGTATAGCCGACGTATTGCAGCGCGGCGGCGGCTTCTTTTTCCAAAAACGGGTTGTTTTTCAACAGAAAACCCAAGCGCAGCGTGCCGCACAGCAGGCGCATGGCTTGTTGTGCGGCAGGCGGCGGCATCATCTCGCCGATTTTCGGCGTGGTGCGCGGGCAGACGGGCGTCATCAACACGTCGTAGCGCGTGAAAAATGCTTTGGCGGCACGCTCCTGCGCCAGCATCACGTCACGCGCCCATGCCATTTCGCCCGCGCTGATTTGCCGACCCTGCACAATCATTGCCCACGTTGTCGGCTCAAGCAGGCGGTGCGGCAGTTTTTGTCCGGTTTCGTATTGATATTGGTAGAACAGTTTTGCCGTTTCGCCCATGACGATGACGCGGGCGGCGCGGTTGAGCTGTTCGGGTGGCGCAAAATCGGGCGTGGCTTCTTCCAATTCGTGTCCCGCATCTTGCATCAGTTTCAAACTATGGGCGAACGCGGCTTCCGTGCCTTCATCGTTGCCGCCGCCAAACCATGTCTGCTTCCAAAAAGCGATTTTCAGACGACCTGTTTCTTGTTTCAGGCTGTCTGCAAAACCGTTTTCGGGCGGCGGCGGGCAGGCATATAGGGCGCGGTCTTGGGTTTGGGCGGCGATGTCCAGCAAAACCGCGCTGTCGCGCACGCTGCGGGTCAACACATGGTCGCATACCAAGCCTTGCCACGCCTCCGATGCGTTCGGCGCGTAACTGCTGCGGCCGCGCGTGGGTTTCAGCCCGAACACGCCGCAGTTGTGTGCGGGTAAGCGGATGGAGCCGCCGCCGTCGCTGCCGTGCGCTGCGGGTACGACGCCAGAAGCCACTGCTACCGCCGCGCCTCCGCTGCTGCCGCCCGCGGTGTAATCCAAATTCCACGGATTGCGCGTGATGCCGTAGATTTCGGTTTCGGTAACGGGATACGCGCCCCATTCGGGCGTGGTGGTTTTGCCGAACACGCGCAGCCCCGCATCGAGATAGGCTTGAGTTAAGTCGCTGTTTTGCTTGGCAATGTAATGCTGCATCATGCGCGAACCCGACCATGTCGGCGCGCCTTCCCAATCCGCCAGCAGGTCTTTGAGTAAAAACGGCACGCCCGCCAGCGGCGTATCGGCATTTTCAGACGACCCCTGCCACGCCGCCGCGCGTTCGCGCAAATCGTGCGCCAACAGATTGAGCTTGGGATTGACTTCGTCCAAGCGGTTTAAAGCAGCCTGCAACACTTCATCGGCGGAGACTTCTTTTTTGCGGATCAGCTCTGCCAAACCGACGGCATCGTAACGGATGTAGTCTTGAAAATTCATGGGTTTTCCTTTCGGATTGATCAACACACGTTTTTCGGTCAGGCATGGCTGCCCGCCGCCTCGCCGTTTGCCCGCATAGGCAATTTTTAAGAAACATTCACACCGGATAAAGGAAAAGAACAAGTTTGCCGTTGCTGCAAAAAGGTCGTCTGAAACCGCCTTGACGTTTTCAGACGACCTTTGAGGCAATGGCGCACAAGGTTTACGGCAAAATCTCAATTTCCGCGTTGTATTTCACGCTGCGGTAGAGTTCGTCGATTTCCTCGTCCGTTACCGCGATGCAGCCGTCGGTCCAGTCTCTTTGCAGATGCCTTTTGCCGATGGAACCCCAGCCGTTTTTGATGCCGTGGATTTTAATCAGCCCGCCCGGGCTTTTGCCTTGTGCCGCCGCGTAGGCTTTGTCGGCGTCGTTAGGGTAGGAAACGCCGAGGTTTTTATGGTATGCGCTGTTGGGATTGCGATCGTTGATGCGGTATTTCCCTTCGGGCGTTTTGCCGTCGCCTTCAAAGTGTTTATGCCCGACGGGCTGCTTGCCCAGCGCAATGGGATAGGTTTTCAGCAGCTTGCCTTGCGAGTACGCCGACATGGTACGTTGGCTTTTATGCACGACCAACCTGTCGATAACGGCATCTTCGGGCAGCGGCGTTTCGCTTGGCTCGGCAACGGTCGACTCGCCTGATGTCGCGACGGTCTGCTCGGAACGGATGGGCATGGAATACCAAACCACTCCGGCAGCGACCACCAAAAGCAAAACCGCCGCCAAGCTGATTTTCAACCCTCTTTTCATCTTTCAGACGGCCTCACAAAGCCTTAAATGCTTCGATAAACACTTCCGAACGGTGGGCATAGCCTTTAAACATATCGAAGCTCGCGCAGGCGGGGCTGAGCAACACAATATCGCCCGCTTCGGCTTGGTCGTATGCCGTCTGAACCGCTTCTTCCAAAGTGGCGCAGTCGGTCATATTCAGACCGCAGCCGTCCAAATCGCGACGGATTTGCGGCGCATCGACACCGATCAGGAACACGCCTTTTGCCTTGCCGGCAAGCGCGTCGCGCAGGGGCGTGAAGTCCTGCCCTTTGCCCATGCCGCCCAAAATCACGAAGAGCGGATTTTGCAAACCGGCAATCGCAGCGGCGGTCGCGCCGACGTTCGTGCCTTTGCTGTCGTCGATGAATACCACACCGTTTTTCTCTCCGATTTTTTCCACGCGGTGCGGCAGGCCTTGGAAGGTTTTGACGTGCTCGAGCAATGCTTCGCGCGGCAAACCGACGGCTTCGCACAAGGCGACGGCAGCCATGACGTTGGCGGCGTTGTGCAAGCCTTGCAGCGGGATGTCTTGCGTGGCAATCAAATCTTCATTGCCCTGTTTCAGACGGCCTGTCTCGCGTTCCAACCAAAAATCGGCTTCGTGTTCCAACGAAAACCATTTTACCTCGCGCCCGGCGCGCTTCATGGCGCGGCAGAACACGTCGTCTGAATTTAAAACCTGCACGCCATCGCCACGGAAAATCTTGGCTTTGGTATGCGCATAGTCGAGCAAGTCGTCGTAGCGGTCGAGATGGTCTTCGGAAATGTTCAGCACCGTCGCCGCAGTCGGGCGCAGGCTTTCGGTGTTTTCCAGTTGGAAGCTGGAAAGCTCCAACACCCACACGTCCGCCTTTTTGCCTTCGCGCTGCAATTCCGCCTCCAAAACCGGCGTACCGATATTGCCCGCGATAACGGTATCCAGCCCGCACTTGATGCAGAGATAGCCGACCAGGCTCGTTACCGTGGTTTTGCCGTTGCTGCCGGTAATCGCAATCACCTTGTCGCCGCGACGGTTCACAATATCCGCCAGCAATTCGATGTCGCCCAACACGCGCCCGCCGTTTTGCTTGAACGCCTCGATATCCGGCTGACGCTCGCTGATGCCGGGGCTGAGCGCCAGAATATCGAAACCGTTGTCCAGCGCATCTTTCAGACGACCCGTGTAAAACACCAGCCCGTCAAACATCTTACCGATTTGCGACACGCGCTCCGGTTTCAGCTCCGCATCATAAGCGGCCACCTCCGCGCCGTTTTTGCGCAGGTAGGCAATCATGGAAATACCCGTACCGCCGAGTCCGGCGATGAGGATTTTTTTGTTTTGGAAAATCATTTTGGTTTTGTCCTTGAAGTTTCAGGCGACGTAATCAGGATTAAATACTCCGGTATCAGTCGAAGATTTTTTTCGCACCCCCTTGAGTCTCCGTTATCGCAAGCTTTGCTGTACCATTTTTGGGCATCAGCAAAACTTCGTCTAACACCTCGCCCCTCGAAATACATCTCCCCCAGATTATATTGTGCAAGTGAAGATCCCTGTTCCGCAGCTTTACGATACCATCGTACAGCCTGAACGTCATCTTGGCGGACACCAGTTCCTCGAGCATACATCATACCCAAATTATGTTGACCACTTACATTCCCCTGCACTGCCGACTTGTGATAAAACTTAACTGCCTGGGCGTAATCTCGACGGACACCATATCCTTGAGCATAGATCATACCCAAATTATTTTGAGCATTTGAATTTCCTTGCGCCGCGGCCTTGCGATACCATTTTCTTGCTTGAACATAATCTTGACGAACGCCTTGCCCTATATCATACATCGCACCTAAAAAAAATTGAGCCTCAGCATCTCCCGATTCCGCCTTTAACATTATTTCCTTTAAATTCGGCACATCTTCTGCCCAAACTGCTTGCCCTATGCCCACTGCCAGCAAGGCGATCATCATTTTTTTCAGTAAGGTGTTCATCTCAAAATCCTGTTTTGTTCAGAAGGTTTTTGGGTTTGTATATGTATTTCAGACGACCTTGGGATAAAGATTCAATATCCTGCCTGATTCAATTCTCGGTAAGCATCGCAACCTAGCTGTATTCCATTATCACAAGCCTTACCAAACCACTCTTTGGCAATCTTATAGTTCTGACGAACACCTTGCCCATTGTCGTACATCACACCCAAATTATATTGGGCTTCCGCAATCCCTTGTTCTGCAGCCTTACGATACCACTGCTCTGCCTGTACAAGGTTTTGAAGGACTCCTTTCCCATTGGCATACATCCCACCCAAATTATATTGGGCTTTGGCATGACCTTGTCCCGCCGCCTTGCGATACCACTGCACTGCCTGTGCATCGTCCTGACGGACTCCCTGTCCGTTGGCATACATCACACCCAAATTATATTGGGCTGGAGCATCCCCTTGTTCTGCAGCCTTGCGATACCACTGCACCGCCTGTGCATGATCTTGACGAACTCCTTCACCTTTGTCATACATCACACCCAAATTATATTGGGCTTTAGCATATCCTTGTTCTGCAGCCTTACCAAACCACTGCACCGCCTGTGCATCGTCTTGACGGACTCCCTGTCCGTTGATATACGCCACACCCAAATTATATTGGGCTTTAGCATGCCCTTGTTCTGCAGCCTTGCGATACCACTGCACTGCCTGTGCATCGTCTTGACGGACTCCTTGCCCATTGTCGTACATCACACCCAAATTATATTGTGCAGTGGCATTTCCTTGCTCCGCAGCTTGAAGCATTTCCTTTAAATTCGGCACATCATCCGCCCAAGCTGCTTGCCCTATGCCCAAAGACAGCAAGGCAAGTATTATTTTTTTCAATAAGGTGTTCATCTCAAAATCCTTTTTTTATAGTGGATTAACTTTAAATCAGGACAAGGCGACGAAGCCGCAGACAGTACAGATAGTACGGCAAGGCGAGGCAACACCGTACTGGTTTAAAGTTAATCCACTATATTCAGAATGTTTTTGGGTTTGTCTATGTGTTTCAGACGACCTTGGGAAAAGGCTTCATTATCCTACTCAATCCAATGTACGGTAATTATCACAGCTTTGCTGATCTCCATTGGTACAAGCCTTACCAAGCCATTCTTTGGCAATTGTATAATTTTGGGGGACGCCTCGACCAAACGCGTACATAAGCGCCAAATTATGTTGGGCATAGGCATCCCCTTGTTCCGCAGCCTTGCGAAACCACCCCGCTGCCTGTGCATAGTCTTGGCGGACGCCTCGTCCTGTTTCATACATCAAACCCAAATTAAATTGGGCGGTAGCCGTCCCTTGTTCCGCTGCTTTGAGAAACCATTCCACTGCTCGTGCATAGTCTTGACGAACACCTTGTCCTTTTTCATACATTACACCCAAATTATTTTGGGCCGGAGCATACCCTTGTTTTGCCGACTTGTGATACCACTCCATTGCCTGTAAGTAATCTTGACGGACTCCTTGCCCATTGGCATACATTGCACCCAAATTATTTTGAGCAGAGGGATGCCCTTGTTCCGCAGCCTTGCGATACCATTCTGCCGCCTGTGCGTAGTCTTGATGGATACTGGAGTCGTTGGCATACAGCAATCCCAAATTATATTGGGCTGCGGCAGCCCCTTGTTCTGCCGCCTTACGATACCACTTCATTGCCTGTGTATAGTCTTGATGGACACCCAGCCCTTTTTCATACATTACACCCAAATTATTTTGAGCTTTCACATTTCCCCGTTCTGCCGCTTGAAGGGTTCCCCTAAAATCAGGAATATCATCCGCCCAAGCTGCTTGCCCCATGCCCAAAGCCAGCAAGGCAACCATCATTTTTTTCAATAAGGTGTTCATCTCAAATCCTGTTTTTATTCAGAAGGTTTCTTGGTTTATCTATGTGTTTCAGACGACCTTTGAGAAAGGTTTAATGTCCTTCGTTATTCAACTTTCGGTAGTCATTGCAACCATCTTGGAATCCATTATCACAAGCCTTCTTGTGCCATTCTTTGGCAACTTTTCGATTTTTGGGGACGCCTTGCCCTTCTTCATACATCTCACCCAACCTATTTTGAGCCGGTGAGAACCCGCCTTCTGCTGCCTTGAGATACCATTGCAACGCCTCTGTATAGTTTTGGTGTACGCCTTTTCCTTCATAATACATCTCACCCAAATTATGTTGGGCTGGCGAGAACCCGTCTTCTGCTGCCTTACGATACCACCGCAACGCTTCTGAATAGTCTTGGCGAACACCGTGCCCTTCACTATACGCCACACCCAAATTATTTTGGGCAACTACATACCCTTGTTCTGCTGCCTTGCGATACCACCGCACTGCCTCTGCAGAGTCTTGGCGAACGCCCTGTCCTTCGTCATACAGCGCGCCCAAATTATTTTGAGCGTCTACATCGCCCTGTTCCGCTGCCTTGCGATACCATTGCGCCGCCTCTTCATAGCTTTGACGGATGCCCCGTCCATTGGCATACATCACACCCAAATGATATTGGGCTGTCGCAAGTCCCTGTTCTGCTGCCTTACGATACCATCGTTCAGCCTCTTGATCACTCTGACGAACTCCCCGCCCATTGGCATACATCACACCTAAAATAAATTGGGCATTTGCATCTCCCTGCACTGCTGCCTTGCTATACCATCGCGCCGCCTCTTCATAATTTTGACGGACGCCTTGTCCTTGTTCATACATCAACCCCAGATTTTTTTGAGCATTTACACTCCCCTGCTCTGCTGCTTTCTGAAGCCACTTCGTTGCTTCTACGTAGTTTTTAAGAACACCATACATCATGCCCAGATTATTTTGGGCGGGGAGATAACCTTTATCTGCCGAAGAGCGACACCAT
This sequence comes from uncultured Neisseria sp., assembly GCA_963532335.1. Lineage (GTDB taxonomy): Bacteria > Pseudomonadota > Gammaproteobacteria > Burkholderiales > Neisseriaceae > Neisseria. The sequence continues at coordinate 28,982 of CAUSKT010000021.1, forward strand.
TCCATTGCCTGTTCATGGTCTTGATTAACACCTTGTCCTACGTAATACATCATACACAAATTATATTGGGCTTCTGCCTGTCCCTGTTCTGCCGCTTTGCGATACCATCGCACTGCCTCTTGATCACTCTGGCGAACGCCTATCCCTCTCAAATACATCGAACCCAAAACAACTTGAACATCCGCCTCTCCCGCTTCCGCCCTTTGCACTATTTTCTTTAAATTCGGTACATCATCCGCCCAAGCTGCCTGCCCTATACCCAACGCCAGCAAAGCAACCATCATTTTTTTCAACCATGTGTTCATTTCAAACTTCCCTGATGTATGTTTCATAAAAAATCACGACATTTTCAGACGACGGCCGAGGTCGTCTGAAAATGCCGTGATTCTATCCTTACTGTATTTAAAATGCTATTTTGCTACTTTAGCTGACTGTTACCGGCAAAAATATCGTTATTGGGATTCTCCACTATTGATTGAGTACAAACGGCTGCCACTTTACAACAGCAGCCCTTTTATCAAACAGGGAAAACGGGAAAGGATTCGTCTTTTTCAGACGACCTCAAGCCGGGAAGGTTGGGAAATAACCGTCCACACCGTATTGCTTTAAGACGTTTTTCAGCTCGGGAATGCGGATTTCGGGATCGACCGCCATCGGCGGCATGGGCGGTTCTACGCCTTCTTCGTTTTGGTTGCGCATCCAGTCCGCCATCGCAAAAATGCGGATAAGGACGGGCTCGGCGAGGTCTTTGCCGATTTCCAATTCGTTCATGGCTTGGGCGAAGCAGGCGATCCATTCGTCGCGCACCTGCATATTCACGGCAAAGGGCATATGGCGCGCCCGCAGCATGGGATGGCCGTATTTCTGCTCGAACAAGGGCGGGCCGCCGAGCCAGCCGCTGAAAAATTCGTAGAGTTTTTCGCGGATCAGCGTCATGTCTTCGCCGTGCATCTGGCGCAGGGCGCGGTATTGTGGCTCGAGTTCCATCAAGTCGTAAAAGCGGTCGGTCAGGTTGCGTACGCCTGCTGCGCCGCCGAATGCGTGATACATAGTGTTCTTTCTTAAAGGTCGTCTGAAACGGGGATTTTATAGTGGATTAACTTTAAACCAGTACGGCGTTGCCTCGCCTTAGCTCAAAG
>CAUSKT010000022.1:0-30036 GCA_963532335.1 uncultured Neisseria sp.
TGGTTAGACCTTCAAAGTTGAGTATTGTACTATTTTATTTTTAATTGACTATATTAAAAAAGGCTTGAAATATTATTAACTCAAGAGATGGTTAGGAATATGATAATCATAAATTACCCAGAAAGAGTAAATTTTCAAAAATTAACAAATATTAATTAAGTAAAGCTGTTTGTATTTGTTTATAATATTACGATGGTGTAAGTGTTGTTTATATTTGGTTTTTCAATTAGCAAATAATCTAGTTGTTTTAAGTAAAGTTACTTTCAGTTAATGAGGATTATATTTATGTTTACTCAGAAGAAATCACCTATTACTCATTTTGTATTAACAGGTATTTGTGCAGCAGTTTTAGCTGCATGTGCTAGCTCGAATGGAGAACCGGGTTCACCGACAAGTCCATCTGTGGCACCTAATGATATTAGTAATAATACCAACAAAGGTAATTCCAATAAGGAAAATACAAATAAACCCAATACCGGTAAAGACAACGCCGGTAAGGACAACTCAACCAAACCCACTACCGGTAAAGATAACTCCGGTAAAGACAATGCAACCAAGCCTACTACCGGTAAAGATAACGCGGGCAAGGACAATGCAACCAAGCCCAGTATCGGTAAAGATAACACCGGCAAGGATAATGTAAACAAGCCCACTACCGGTAAAGATAACGCCGGTCAGGACAATGCAAACAAACCTAATACCGGTAAAGATAACGCGGGCAAGGACAATGCAACCAAGCCCAATACCGGTAAAGATAACACCGGCAAGGACAATGCAAACAAGCCTACTACCGGTAAAGATAACGCCGATAAGGATAATGCAACCAAACCCAATACCGGTAAGGATAATGCCGGTAAGAACAATGCAACCAAACCTAATACCGGTAAAGATAATTTAGCTCAAGTTAATGAGCAAATTTCTAAAAATATTCAGAATAAATTAGTAACTCTGAGATTAAATGATACATTAGAAAAAGAAGAATATAAATTTGCTGAATTTAGCCAAGCTGAAGTAGATACAGGTTTTATTGCAAATAACTTTGCTGCAAACCCATTGTTAGAGCAGGCTAACCCTCCTACTTCTATTTATGATAGTTCACATATTGTTGCAACTTCTGGAGGCCGTGGAAAATATAAAATTTTGCGTCCCCAAACGGTTATATTGGGTGGTGTGGCAACACGCTATACAGTAAATAAAATCGATGGATATATTAAGAGAGAGTATGGTTATGATGAAATTGATACTCCATTAAATTCAATAAATTTGATTGGTGTAGATAAACGTAATGCAAATGGTATTTTAATTAAACAGGGTAGTAGCGTTAATATATTAGACCAAACAGCTAGCAAATTCGAGTTGGATAGCGTAGGGGGAAGCCGTTATACACAATGGTTTAATAATTTTGAAACTAATGCAGATAATAAAACTGCTTTAGATAAAGGGCGTCGCGTATTAGCTAATGTAAAATATAAGTTAGATGATGAGGGTAATCCGATATGGAAGATATCTACTAAACCTAGTAGTGGGTTTCGATATGCACATTCTTTGAATAATTATTTTAATAATAATCCGGATGATGAATTGTATGTTAATCAAAATGGTGAGTATGCATATCGCTTTACTTTGAATAAAGCTACTACATTTAAAGTTAGCTCGGAAGCAGCAAAAGTAAATCCAGAGCGCGCAGATGCGCTTAAAGCATTGGGTTGGGTTGCGGATAAACAATATACTTACCCTGCTGGTAGCTATTTTCTTGTAACACAAAAAGATGGTAGGTTGAAAATTGTAGCTGATAAAGGGCAAATGACCGAAGTGTCATTAAATTCAATTCATACCGGTATTGATGATAATAAGGCATTAGGCGCATTTCAAAACAAACGTGTAATTGCTGAAATGTTTAGTGCATTGCACTATGGAAAGGTGAATGAAGTTCGTGCGATTTATACTTATGATGTTGGACAAGCCAATGGTTTTAATCAACAATATCTCTCATTAACTGCATGGCGCTATAAAAATGGCGATGGTACTTATGGGGTCAATACTCCGTTTAACGTCGGCATTTTTGACCGAGTTATTACTGATAATGGTATCCTCGCCAATGTCTATAATATGAAGACTAAAAAAGGATTATCTGCTAAATATACAGGTGTTGCCTATTCTAGCCGAGATGGTAAACAAGACGGCGTGATGAATATGACTGCGCAGTTCCATGAACCATATATGGGTTACAATACTGTTACCTTTAATGGTGAGATTACCAATCGTCGCTTAGATGACAAACGTAATGTATATTTCGCTAGTGGTTATGTAAAAACAGATAGTGGAATGCCTTCTGCAAACGCAGGTCAAAAAGTCTCTCTGGTGGGAAGCCAACAACTTGCTAAAGACATCACTGTTTGGATGAAAGGACAAAATCCAGGTGAAAATAAAGTGATTTATGGTAAAGGTGACATACGTTTTGCTGGCCCAAACGCTGAAGAAGTGGGTGGTGTGTTAAAAATTACGACCAGCCATGGTGAAAATAATATTGGTTTTATTGGCAAGCGTTAATACGCTGATTAAACAATAAGCAGCAGGAGCTTGGCATCTGCTGCTTATTATTTTCCAAGCAAACCCCTCTGCAAATAAACAAAAGCGCAATTGGAGGGGCAACTTAAAATATCCTGAATTCTCTGAAAAATATACTCATGAAATCTAATCAATTCATTTTTATTGCGGGCATATTATTTCCCATAATGGTTACTGCCGAAACCATTGCTAACCCTGAAACTGAAGCCGATCGCCAGATGGAAAGAATCCAAGAAATGGCCATTCCTAAACCACCAGAGGTAGGTACCTCCCTTTTGAAAGGTGTCAAGGCTTCTTTGAATGAGCATACTCAGACATTGACATTAGATGATCTAGCCAAACAACCAGAGCTGGCCGAACCTTTGTTAAATCAAGCATTGCAAGCGCGAAACTATATTGCTGCAGAGCAGCTCTTGCCTATATATCGTAAATGGGATAGGCATGACCCTATTTTATTGGATTATGCGCAAGGCGCAATTTGGCGTTCGCAAGGAAAGCATAAAAAAGCCATTACACTTTACCGTAATATTCTTGTTCGACATCCTAATCTTGTCACCGTTCGTCTAGACTTGGCTGCTATGCTTTATGAGGATAAGCAAACCCGTAATTCACAACATGAATTTAATGCTGCCAAAAAGCAAGGTTTGCCAGAAGATGTCCTTCCTACTATTGCCCTTTATGAAAACGCTATGGGGCAAAATAAATGGCAATTTTCAGGCAGTCTGAGTTACACCCAAGACAACAATATCAACAACGTTTCAGCTGAGCGTGAAATCCATCTTCCTCAATTTGATAACTTGGCTTTTGAAAAAAATTCTGACTATCTGCCACAAAAAGGGCATGGTTTTACCTACGCCCTATCCGTTGATCGCGATATCAATCTCAAAGGCAACCATTATTTCGCTCTTTCAGGCGATGTCGACGGTGTCAGCTATTGGGATAATCATGATTATGATGATCAAACGGCAAAAGTCAGTCTTGGTTATAAAAATAAAAGTCTTAAAACAGATAGTTTTGTTATGCCATTTTTAGAAAAGCGTCGCTACGGAAATCATCCTTATTACACGCGTACAGGTGTAGATTTAGGTGTTTCACGTTGGATAAAACCAAATTTACGTCTATCTGCCAACGGAACCTTTGCACAAAAAGATTATGCCTATACCAAACAACAAGGGAAAGATTATCAAATTGGATTTGGGACGACCTACCTGATGAATGATAAAACCTATTTCTTAGGAGGTTTGAGTTATGCGCGTGACAAAGTTGAAAATTTCGCAGGCAGCAGCTCCAAACGGATAGGAGGTTACTTAGGTTGGGGGCAAATTTGGGGTGAAAATTTCAATAGCCGCCTTATCATCAATCACTACAATGAACGCTTTGATGGAAAACATTACGTCTTTACCGACCGTCATCGTACAGATAATGTCGTGGTTACCAATTTAAGCCTCTGGCACAATAAACTTAGTTTTCTAGGAATTACGCCGAGATTAAATTGGCGATATACAAACAATAACAGCAATATTAACGAACTTCATAGTTATACTAAAAATCGCGTATTTATAGATTTTGAGAAAACGTTTTGAAAAAATTTGATATACACGCACTTTAACTAAATCTATCGAACTTAGTTAAAGGGTCGTCTGAAAGCACATCGGTGCATGCAGCAATTAAAAAAGCTGAGTCCTGTCACATACAGAACCCAGCTTTTTATTTAATCCACCAAAGCAGGCTTTTATGAGTATCCAATATTTTGGAGTGACCCAGTGTTTTCAGACGACCTCTTTCCTCAGCCGATTAACTGTTTCAACACTTCCGCTTTGGCTTTATCGTAATCCTCTTGGGAAATCAACCCGCCGTCCAACAGGGATTTGAGTTTCGCCAATTTTGCCTGCGGGTCTTCGGAGGTCGTCTGAACGCTTTGGGCGGGTTGTGCTGCCGGTTGCGCCGCGGGCTGCATCATGCCCGCCATCGCGCCAGCCATTGCCTGACCGACGCCTGCGCCCACGCCCAAACCTGCGCCGATTCCGGCAAGCCCGCCTTCGTTTTGCGCGGCAAGCGGGATAGCTTCGGCGGTTTGGTATTGGGTGTAGCGTCCCAAATCGCCAATGACGCCCATGGAAATTTTCTTATCCAACGCTTCTTGGATGACGGCAGGCAGAGTGATGCTTTCGACGGTGAAGTTTTCCAGCGTCAAGCCGAGTTTGGCAAATTCCGCGCCGAGCAATTCGCCGATTTTTTGCGACAGCAAAACTTGGTTTGCCGCCATGTCCAAAAACGGAATGCCGGAGCTGCCGAACGCCGCCGCGAGTTGGGTGACGGCGATATTGCGCAACTGGGCTTCCAACTCGGCGCCACTGTATTCTGCCGCCACACCGCTGACTTCTTTGAAGAATTTTGCCGGATGGCTGATGCGGTAGGCGTACATACCGAACGAGCGCAACTGCACCGCGCCGAACTCGGCATCGCGCACGGTAACGGGTTGCGACGTACCCCATTTCCGAGCAAGCTGTTGTTTGGTATTGAAAAAGTAAACATCGGATTTAAACGGGGATTCAAAGAGTTTGTCCCAGTTTTTCAGGTTGGTCAGCAGCGGCAGCGTTTGCGTGTTGAGCGTGTAACGTCCCGGTCCGAACACGTCGGCAGTTACGCCCTCATCGACAAACATCGCCATCTGTGCCTCGCGCACGGTCAGGCTCGCGCCGTTTTGGATTTCCTCGTCGGCAATCGGGAAACGCCACATCAGCAGGCTGTCGTCGGGATTCGGCCATTGGATGACGTCGATAAACTGTTTCTTGATAAAGTTGAACATTGCGGTTCCTTATTTTGAAGAATGGGTAACTTGTCGGTTGTAGACATGACATAAGGGCAGAAAACGTATGTTTTCTTCAACCGATTATAAAATCAGGTTAAACACCGGCATTTCTAAGAATATCGGCATAGCGTCGGACTGCTTGCCGCCTGTGCTTTGTGTAGACGGTCAGGTTTGCGCTATTTCGGGGATTTTCGCCGCTAATCGAAAAATGCCCATCGGGAAAATCGTCGGATGAAAAATCTGAGCGGTTGATATATCCGCCAAGCGGTAATTGTTGGGTTTTGTTGGGTCATTATAGAATGGTTAGTGCAATTTCTCTAACTTATCATATTGATTCTAACAAAGAAAAGGAATATACATGCAAAAAACCACCCGTTTCTGCTTCGCCGTTTTGGCATTGTCTGCCGCCGTCTGCACACAGGCTGCCCGTCCTGTCGAGTTTACCGTGGGTACGGAATATTACAAAGAGAATTATCGGGAATATAAAGACGGCGAGCGCCTTATGCGTCAAAAGGGAAACCTGTGGTCTCTGACAGGCGGCGTCAAATATCGCTTTAACGACCGCCATGCGGCAAAATTAGAAGGACGCTACTCCCGAGGCAAGTCGGATTACACAGGAAGGTATCAGGACGGAAGAGGCAATGTAACGGAATACGGCACTGCCACGTTCAACGGCTCTCCGCGCCGCGTCTATGATGTCCGTGCCTTATATGAATATACGCACCCGATTAACGACCGTGTCAGCCTGACAGCCGGAGCAGGCGTGGGACACCGCGTTTTGAAAGATTTGGGTTCCCGCGTCGTAGCAAACAATTACGACCGCAAAAACCGGACCACTTATGCGCAAATCAATGCCGGTGTAAACATTGCGCTTCCTGCCGGTTTCGAAGTTTCACCCAATATCGCCTACAACCATTCCCTGAGAGGCCGTCAGCATTCTTATCGCGCCCATCAGGACATTGAAATGAAACAGTCGAGCGGACACGGCATCGAAGTCGAAGTACCCGTATCTAAAAAATTCGCCAACGAATCTAAAATAAGCGTCGTTCCGTTTTATCGCGGCTGGAAAGTCAAGAAATCGGATACAGCCCTCGTTTATCTGCCAGACGGTATATATGGCTCAACTGAACCTAAAAACTACACCCATGAAGCTGGTGTAAAAGTACGATATACGTTCTGATGCACTGACGGTGCATTTACCTTTTCAGACGACCTTGCAGACAGGCAGGTCGTCTGAAATTTTTAGTATAGTGGATTAACTTTAAACCAGTACGGCGTTGCTTCACCTTAGCTCAAAGAGAACGATTCTCTAAGGTGCTGAAGCACCAAGTGAATCGGTTCCGTACTATCTGTACTGTCTGCGGCTTCGTCGCCTTGTCCTGATTTAAAGTTAATCCACTATATTTATGGAAACACACAACTTTCTGAAACCAAGAAAACAGAAACATCAGGTCAGACAAGCAGCATTCAAAATACCGATAGACACGGACACCGCGCCAAACAGCGCGCCGACGGCGACGTTGTTGCCGATGAGTTCCTCCGTTGCGCCTTTAATCATCATCGTGGCGGCAAAATACACCAAAATCTGAATCACCGCCGCCGCGAGACCCCACAGGATAAAATCAACGAAACTGACGCTGTGGGCAATGCTGGATGCGAGCGTCAAACAAAATCCAACCAGCGCGCCGCCGAACGACAAGGCGCAGGCAAGGTTGCCGTTTTTAATCAGCCGCAACTCTTCCGCAGGCGTAATACGCAGATACACCGCGCCGAAAACGGCAGTCATCGCCACGCCCGCAAGCATATATTGCAGGTAAAGCAGGTATTGGGGCAGGGAAATACTCACGATAGGGCTTCCTCGGTATTTTGATATAATGGATTATGCCACAACTCTAAGCCATCTGAAATTAAAGGGGCGCACTGCAAACCAACCCTTCCCTACAAAACGGTTTTTGACTCGGAAAACCATGCACTCAAATTCCAAATCAGCATTTCCGATTCCCAATATACCGTTTTACACATCAAGCCTCTCCATTGTCGAATCATCCATTTTTCAGATTTCAGACGACCCCTATACAACACCCACACCATGACCGCCAACCGCACCCTCATCATCTCCGTCTTCATCGTCGCCAGTTGCGGCCTCGCCTACGAACTCATCATCGCCGCGCTGGCGAGCTATCTTTTGGGCGACAGCATTTTGCAGTTTTCCTCCGTCATCGGACTTTATCTTTTCTCGATGGGCATCGGCGCACACCTGACCCGCTACATCAAAGACGAAGACGTGTTGCACCGCTTCATCGAAATCGAACTTTTGGTCGGCATCATCGGCGGCATTTCCGCGCTGGCATTGTTCGTCGCCTTCGGGCTTTCTGCCGCCCCGTTCCGCACCCTGCTCTACGCCTTCGTGCTGATTGTCGGCGCAGTCGTCGGCATGGAAATCCCGTTGGTGATGCGCGTGTTAAACCGCAAAGGCGCGGAGTTCAAAGAACTCGTTTCCAAAGTCCTGACCTTCGACTACTTGGGCGCCCTCGCCGTTTCCCTGCTCTTCCCGCTCCTGCTCGCCCCCAAACTCGGCATGGCGCGTTCCGCCCTCTTGTTCGGCATCCTTAACGCCGCCGTCGCCTACCTGACCGCACGCGTCTTCAAAGCCGAACTGCCCCGCTACCGCGCCATCCGCCTGCGCGCGCTGATTGTCTTGTCCGTCCTCGCCGCCACCTTCGCCTACGCCGACCGCATCTCCTTCAAAGCCGAACAAAGCTATTTCGGCGACCCCGTCGTCTATCAAAGCCACTCGCCCTACCAGCGGCTCGTCGTGACCCGCTGGAAAGACGACACCCGCCTCTACATCAACGGCAACCTGCAATTCTCCTCGCGCGACGAAGCCCGTTACCACGAAGCCCTCGTCCTGCCCGGCATGCAGATGGTTTCCGACGCCTCCCGCGTCCTCATCCTCGGCGGCGGCGACGGGCTGGCGGCGCGCGAAGTCTTGAAATACCCGCAGGTCAAACACGTTACCTTGGTCGATTTAGACCCCGACATGACCGCCACTTTTAAAACCTCCGCCACCTTAAGCGCGCTCAACCAAGGCTCGCTGTCCCATCCCAAAATGCACGTCGTCAACGACGATGCCGCCAAATGGCTGGAGGGGTCGTCTGAAAAATTCGACGTCATCATCATCGACCTGCCCGACCCGTCCAATTTCTCACTGGGCAAACTCTACTCCGTCCCCATGTACCGCCTCGTCGCCCGCCATCTTCAGCCACAGGGTAAAATCGTCGTCCAATCCACCTCGCCCTACTTCGCCCCCAACGCCTACTGGTCGGTCGTCGCCACCCTCGAAGCCGCCGGCCTTTACACCGCGCCTTATCACGTTTACGTCCCCTCCTTCGGCGAATGGGGATTTGTGTTGGCAGGCTTCGATAAGCAATTCCCTGTCCCACAGAAATTCGACGTTCCTACGCGTTATCTGAACGCCCAAACCGCCGCCGAAATGTTCCGCTTCCCGCCCGACATGGCAAGGCGTAAGGTCGAGCCGAACTATCTGAACAACCAAATCCTCGTCAGCTATTTCGAAAGCGACTGGCGCAACGTAACTCGTTGAGCCGCTTCCCCAAAACAAAGGTCGTCTGAAAAACATTTTCAGACGACCTTTCCATCGCTATTGCTTCACAGGTTTCAAAGTCGGCAAAACCGTATCCCAAATCGCAAGGACTTCGGCTTCGCTGCGCTTCGTTCCGTCTTTTTTCTCTGCGCCGAACTGCATCATGATGCGCGGATCGCCGCCGTCGCGTTCCCAAAAGAACATATATTTGTTGCCGCCCCATTTCACCAATTTTTCCTCGCCCGACATACCGTTGATGGTGCGTTTGCCTTGGCGGATGGTGCGGGTTAGCGCTTTAACCATTGCGCCTTTCCCCAGATTTACTTTACGGTCTATCAGCGTTGGCGCACCTGTCTCCAGCACGTCGCCGTGTATGATTTCCAGACTCATATCGTGTTGTTTGGCAAATTCGACGGTACTATGAACTTCAAACGGTTTTTTGCCGTCATCGGCGATAAAACCGCCTATCAGGCAAATGCCGTGTCGATTCGGTACTTCAAATTCCTGCCTGGTTTTCAATCCATTGAGGATTTCTTGGCGGAATTTTTTCTCCATGCCGTTTATCAGCTCTTTTTCTTGGGCTTTCCAGTTGGCAGGGGCTTTCTTATTGTCGGCAGGGATATAGAAAAAACTGCGTACGATATAGGCGTCATCATTATCCAGTTTGAAATATAAGTCGGCTTCGTAGGGCATACCGTCTTTCCCGATAATGTTTTCCCAATGAAATCCCCCGCGCGTTACCTGCATCATTGCCCGATCCGGAATCAGGGTGCGGGTATCGACGACAATATCCGTTCCATCTCTACCATTTTGCTTAGTCTCATTGATGGTCCTAACGTTTCTCTTCCAGTCGTTAAACATGACCATCACGCTCCAGCCGTTGTAATCAAGGTGCGTACTGCCATGACGGCGTTTGGACGGCAGGCGTAATTGATAGCGACCGCTGCAATAGGGCTGTTCGGTCCAGTAGGCAGTATCAATGGCGGATTTGGTGACGGTCGGCGAGGTTTCTGCCGATGGGGAAACGGTGGGCGTACAGGCTGCGACGGCAAGTGTTAGAGACAGCGTGGTCAGACGGATAGACATAAATAAGCTCCGTAATAAATAGGGGTCGTATGAAAGTATAGTTTATTCAGACGACCTTTGTCATAAAACGGGCTTGGCGGTATTTATCCAACATAAGCGGAGAAATAAGAGGTAAATGAATCCGACTTTTGCTGAACCGCGTGTTTGTTTTGATCCAATACTGAGAACATGGCGAAACCAACAAAAATCCTGATTGATCAAAATGTTGGCTTCTAATATGAGTTTTCGACAGGCAAAAAAATAACCGCTGATAAGCGGTTTATTGTGGTGCCCAGGGTCGGACTCGAACCGACACACCTTGCGGCGGGGGATTTTGAGTCCCCTGCGTCTACCAATTTCGCCACCTGGGCTGGTGAAGAAGTCGCTATTATAGCGGCGTATTCGGGCTTGTAAAGCAAAATCTTGCCTTGTTTGCAGACATATTGCTTATATTTTTGATTTTTAAAAACATTAAATTCATTTTATTTTGTTCCCGACGCGCCCTACTCTTTCCACTTATATCAAACATCATTCATTTTCAGCCGAAAAACGGCATAAACCGCTATATTAAATGTTGCAAACGCGCTAAGATGGCAGCGTTCGTTTCATTTTTTTATTTTCAGACGACGTTCACACACCATACCCGCATTGGAGAATTTTTATGATGCCTACTGCAATCCGTACCGCCATTTTGGGCGCATTCGCCCTTGCCGCACTTGCTGCCTGCAAACCAGAAGCCAAAGCGCCGGAACAAAATCCCGCGACTGCTTCAGCTGCTTCTTCAACAGCGTCCGCCCCAGCCGCAACGCCTGCTTCTTCTCCTGAAACGACGACCTCGCTTAATGCTGCTGCCGCTCCTAAACCGCAAGGTCCGGGAACGGATATGCGTAAAGAGGACATCGGCGGCGATTTCACGCTGACCGACGGCGACGGCAAGCCGTTCAGCTTAAGCGACCTGAAAGGCAAAGTCGTGATCCTGTCCTTCGGCTATACACACTGCCCCGACGTTTGTCCGACCGAATTGTTGACTTACAGCGACACATTGAAACAGCTGGGCGATCAGGCGAAAGATGTGAAAGTGGTGTTCGTCAGCATCGACCCAGAGCGCGACACACCTGAAGTCATCAGCAAATACGTCAAGCAGTTCAATCCTGAATTTATCGGTCTGACTGCGACAGGCGACCAAAGCCTGCCAGTCATCAAACAGCAATACCGCGTGGTTTCCTCCAAAGTGGTTCAGAAGGAAGACAGCGAGAACTATCTGGTTGACCACTCTTCCGGCGCGTATCTGATCGACAAAAACGGCGAAGTGGCGATTTTCTCACCTTACGGCAGCGAGCCGGCAACCATTGCCGCCGACATCAAAAAACTGCTTTGATCCACATGGGGTCGTCTGAATGCCGGTCGCGGTTTTCAGACGACCTTTTTCCCATCTGAAACATACAATGGAGAAAGTCAGGCTGCCTGCTTGGTACGGGTTCAAAGTCTGACGGCACACAACAACAATGACTGAAAACACGCTGACCATCGCCCTGTCCAAAGGACGCATCTTTGAAGAAACGCTGCCGCTTTTGGCAGCGGCGGGCATTGTTCCCGCCGAAGCGCCCGAGAAATCGCGCAAGCTGATTATCGGCACCAACCATGAAAACATCCGCCTCGTCATCGTCCGCGCCACCGACGTGCCGACTTACGTCCAATACGGCGCGGCAGACTTCGGCATCGCAGGCAAAGACGTTTTAATCGAACACGGCGGCAGCGGGCTTTACCAGCCGCTGGATTTGCACATCGCCGAATGCCGCATGATGGTCGCCGTCCGCAAAGGGTTCGACTACGCCGCCGCCTCGCAGCCCGGCAGCCGCCTGCGTATCGCGACGAAATACCCCAACATCGCCGCCGAGCATTTCGCCGGCAAAGGCGTACACGTCGACATCATCAAACTTTACGGCTCGATGGAGCTTGCGCCGCTGGTCGGCTTGAGCGACGCCATCGTCGATTTGGTCTCCACCGGCAACACGCTTAAGGCAAACGGTTTGGAAGCGGTCGAACACGTTGTCGATATTTCCAGCCGTCTGGTGGTCAACAAAGCCGCATTGAAAACGAAACACGCGCTGCTGGAGCCGATTATTCAGGCGTTCGGCAGCGCAGCGAAGGCAGGGTGAGCATTCATTTGAATGAAGATGCGTTTTCAGACGACCCTATCCGCCCCCCCCCCGGCGGGTCGTCTGAAAATATCACCGGCAGTAAACTGTATAGGAGAAGTTAAAATGGTTGCAAAAATAAAAAAATTTTCAGATTCAACCCTTTCCGTTTTGAATAACGGCGAGCGTCGGTTTTACGTCTATTGTCTGACCGACCTGAAAAAAGACAAAATCCTCTACATCGGCAAAGGCTGCGACAACCGCATCTTCGAGCATGAACAAGCCGCCCGTTCGCAAGACGGCGAATTCGGCGATATTGACGTACCGGAACGCAAAGCCATCGCCAAATGCAAGAAACTCGGCCGCCATATCATCAGCTACCATTTGACCGAAGCCGAAGCGCAGGCCGCCGAAACTGCCCTGATTCATTTCGTCAAATCCGTTGTCGATAAAAAGTTCAAAAAACAATCCGCCGGATGCGGCGCAGGCGGCATCAGCGCAGAAGAACTCGACGAACGCTTCAAATTCACGCCCTGCCCGCTCGACGAATTCAACCCCGACGGACTCGTTCTCGCCGTCAAAATCCAAGACGCTTTGGACTTGGATACCGACGAAGAAGCGGACTACCGCTTCGACAACCAAGACGGTGCCAACCTCAAATCGCGTACGTTGGGCAACTGGATTGTCGGCAAAGATGCCGCCTCCAAAGTGAAATACGTTATCGGCGTTCACACCGGCCTGCAAAACGCTGTTGTCAGCGCGTACGAAGTGGACGGTTTCGAAACGTTTGAAGAAACCAAAAACGGCAGAAAACAAACCCGTTACCGTTTCCATACCGCCTCGTCCAGCAAAAAAGTGTTGGCCAAACTCGGCCTGCAACAAAAATGCCTGCCCGACTTGAAGTTTGGTAGCGGGGGAGAAAAAGCGTATATCAGACCCAAAACCGAGACTGAACAAGAAAATATTCAGACGACCCCAAGTCCCAAAATAACAAAGGAGAATCCCAAATCATGAAAAAACTCAACACCCAATTCCCCTCTTTCCAAGCCGAACTTGAAGCCCTGCTGGCCTTTGAGACCGCCCAGAATCCCGAAATCGACCGCATCGTCGCCGACATCTGCGCCGACGTGCAAAAACGCGGTGATGCGGCGCTCATCGAATACACCAACCGCTTCGACGGCACGTCCGCCCAAACCATAACCGACCTCATCCTGACTCAAGACGATTTGCAGGCCGCATTCGAGCGTTTGCAGCCCGAAATTCAAACCGCCTTGAAAACTGCCGCTGCACGGGTCGAAAGCTACCACCAACGCCAAAAAATGGAATCGTGGACGTATGAGGACGAAGACGGCACGCTGTTGGGACAACAGATTACACCGCTCGACCGCGTCGGCATTTACGTCCCCGGCGGCAAAGCAGCGTATCCGAGTTCCGTCATCATGAACGCCATGCCCGCCCATGTCGCAGGCGTGAAAGAAATCATCATGGTCGTCCCCACGCCCAAAGGCGAACGCAACGACATCGTACTTGCCGCCGCCTTCGTCGCGGGTGTCACCAAAGTCTTCACCGTCGGCGGCGCGCAGGCGGTTGCCGCCCTCGCCTACGGCACTGAGTCCGTACCGCAGGTCGATAAAATCACCGGCCCAGGCAACGCCTTCGTCGCCGCCGCCAAACGCCGCGTGTTCGGCGTGGTCGGCATCGACATGGTGGCGGGGCCGTCTGAAATCCTCGTCATCGCCGACGGCACCACGCCCGCCGACTGGGTGGCGATGGATTTGTTCAGCCAAGCTGAACACGACGAAATCGCCCAAGCCATCCTCATCGGCACGTCGCAGCCCTATCTCGACGAAGTCCAAGCCGCCATGAACCGCCTCATCGAAACCATGCCCCGCCGCGACATCATCGAAGCCTCGCTCGGCAACAGGGGCGCGATGATACTCGCCAAAGACTTGGACGAAGCCTGCGAAATCGCCAACTACATCTCCCCCGAACACTTGGAATTGTCGGTAGAAAACCCGCAGGAATGGGCGAAAAAAATCCGCCACGCCGGCGCGATTTTCATGGGACGCTACACCAGCGAAAGCCTCGGCGACTACTGCGCCGGCCCCAACCACGTCCTGCCCACCAGCCGTACCGCCCGCTTCTCCTCGCCGCTGGGCACTTACGACTTCCAAAAACGCTCCAGCCTGATCCAAGTCTCCGAACAAGGCGCGCAGCAACTGGGTAAAATCGCCAGCGTGTTGGCACACGGCGAAAGCCTGACCGCCCACGCGCGCGCGGCGGAATTCAGGCTGAAAGACTGATTCGGTCGAACCCGCCATCCATCAAAAAGCAAAGGTCGTCTGAAAACCTGTTTTTTAGGTTTTCAGACGACCTCTATTAAAAGAAACATCATGAAACAAGCCATTCAAGAAAAACTCACCCACATCGCCCATTCCGAGCCTCTGCATTTCCTGCTGGCGGTAGAGAGCGGCAGCCGCGCATGGGGCTTTGCCTCGCCCGACAGCGATTACGACGTGCGTGCCATTTATATCCGCCCGCAACAATATTATCTGCAAATCGATGAAGCGAAAGACACCTTTGAATTCATCGAAAACCAATGGTTTGACGTCGGCGGCTGGGACATCCGCAAAACGTTGCGCCTGCTGCGGAAAAGCAATGCCGTGCTGCTCGAATGGCTGCGTTCGCCGATTGTTTATACGCAGGACGATGATTTCACAGGCCGTCTGAACGCGCTTGCGCCGCAATACGTCCAAGCCGCCGCGCTGCTGCACCATTATCGCGGCATCGCGGGCAACGCTTTGAGAAACATGGATTTGGCACAACCCGTCAAACTGAAAAAATGGTTTTACGTCCTGCGTCCGCTACTCGCGGCACGGTGGGCAGTCAAACAAGGCGGGATTCCGCCAATGACGCTGGCGGAACTGATGAGCGAATGGCAAACGGACTGCGTCACCCAAATTACCGATTTAGTGGCAATTAAGGCGGAACAGGACGAAAGTTACCTGCATACCCTATCGCCCGAATTGCAACGATTGACCGTTGATTTATATAACGAAGTTTCCGAATTATCCGCCCCTACCGCCCAAGCTGCCGACAGCGGGTCGCTGAACGAATTGTTCCGCGAAACTTTGGCGGCGGTTTATCCGTAAAACAAAAAGCAGCCTGTACAACAGTTAGGTCGAATTCTCAAATCTGACATTTTGGGTATTGTGAAAATGGATGGTAATAACAGGATCTTCAAGGATTTTGTCGGATACAGGTATCCAGCCTGAAATCTTATTATTAAACAAATCATACGGAAATCCGGAATATGCCCCACTCCAACGCTGCCCAATCCCACGAATACCGCGCCATCCAACAGGCTGCGCAGCCCCTGTTTTCTCCGCAGAACCGTACCGAGCAGCATACGCTGACATTTCCAACGCAACATACGCTGCACATCGACAGTTACTCCGGTGAAGCGGACGGACGCAATTTGAGCGGCAGCCAGTGTCAGCTGCGCGATTCGGAAGGCGGTACGGTGACGCAATGGCAATCGCTGGACGATTCCGCCGCGTTTTACCAATACATCGCCCACAGCAACGGCAGGGATTATTTATTGTTCCGCCAAGATTTGTACGGATACAGCGTGCTGGACTTTGCCACGGGGGAAATCATGCAGTACCTGCCGCGCGCCGCACTGGACGGTGCAGAAACATTTATCTGGACGGAAGCGCATTACAATCCCGCCAACGATATGCTGGCAGTGGGCGGCTGTTATTGGGCTGCGCCTTATGCCCTGCTGCTGGCAGATTTCAGCAACCCAATGTCTGCCCCGCCACGCATGACCGATGCGCTCTACGAATATATCCCGAATTTTTGGGATGATTACGATGGCGAAATTGATTTCCATGCGTGGCGCGGCACGGATTTGCTCTATACCGCACCGCTATTGGAAGAAAAAAACGCCGCACCGAAAATTTTGACGCAGGCGCAATATTTGGCTTGGTTGGAATAGGTTTCAGCCATCAATTACAAAAGGTCGTCTGAAAATGCTCACCATCGAAGACTTGCACACACAAAACCTGCTTCTGTTAGAAGCCGTTTCCGGCAGCCGCGCCTACGGTTTGGCGACACCCGAATCCGATACCGACATCAAAGGCGTGTTTTACCTGCCCAAATCCATGTTTTACGGCATGGAATACATCCCGCAAATCAGCAACGAAACCAACGACATCGTTTATTACGAACTGGGGCGGTTTATCGAGCTTTTGCTGCAAAGCAACCCGAACACACTGGAGCTGCTCGCCTCGCCGCCCGACTGCGTGCGCTACCGTTCGCCGCTGATGGACGCGTTCAAAACCGAATGGTTTGTGTCCAAAGCCTGCCGCCAGAGTTTCGCCGGATACGCCTACGGGCAAATCAAAAAAGCACGCGGGCTGAACAAGAAAATCAGCAACCCGATGTCGTCTGAAAAGAAAAGCGTGCTTGATTTCTGCCACATCGTAGAAGACGCGCAAACCGTGCCGCTGCAACACTGGCTTTCGCAACGCGGAATGGAACAGCGGCGGATAGGTTTGGTCAAAATCGCCCACGCCCGCGAACTCTACGCCCTGTTTTACGACCCAGACGGCACGCGCGGCTACCACGGCGTCGCGCCCAAACCCGAAGCCACCAACCTCTCCCTCAGCTCCGTTCCCGAAGGCGAAACCCCGCTTGCCTACCTCTCCTTCAACCAAGACGGATACAGCAGCTACTGCCGCGAATACTCCTCCTATCAGCAATGGCTGGCGGAACGTAACGAAACGCGCTACCAAGGCACGCAGGCACACGGACAGGGCTACGACGCCAAAAACATGATGCACACCTTCCGCCTGCTCGAAACCGCCCGCGACATCGCCCGCCACGGCGAAATCCGCCCGCGCCGCCCCAACCGCGACGAACTGCTCGCCATCAAACGCGGAGAATCTTCCTACGAAGCACTGCTGGAAAAAGCAGAACGGCTGATGGCGGAAGTGGAAAAAGCGTTTGAGGCTGCCGACCTGCCCGAAACGGTAAATGCTACTTCAGCGTTGGCGGCTTTGGTTAATGTGAGGGAAAAAATTTACGGCTAGATAGCGAAAGGTTGTCTGAAAATGGGAACGGCAAGATTTATCGTGAATGGACTTTAAAAAATCGCTCCATTTGAACCAAACATCAGCCCCATAAACAAAATGTTGGGTAATAACTCACTCCATTATTTTAATTCAACTATTGTAACTACAATATTTTTCGAGGCTTTACTCTCTCCTATTAGATTTAGGTATCATCAGATTTAGGTATTACTCTATATTGTATTGGTTCATATTCTAGCTTTTCATATGGATCATTAATGACATAATAATCAAAATTCACATCATCCCTTCTAAATAATCTATATATAGAGTATTCTTTTCCTTTTTCTTTAGCTACTCTTTTTTCATTGGCAGATAAGTAAAAAGGTGAATTTATCCCACCTATTGTTGACTTGACTTCAATATACAATGGTTTAACCTCATTTGTAACTTCGTCAAAATAAATAGATTTAATATCATATCCCAAACCATCGCCTTCATTCAACGCCACGTGCTGAATGTCATCAACATTCTGTTGTAATTTAGAATCCCTCTTAGCACGCTCAATTTCAAGATTCAAAACTAATCTTTCAGCTTCCATACCCTGCTCAGTATTTCGTTTCAACTCCTTAATATAATCTTTTTTCACTATTTTAGGATTAGATTTCGTTTCACTAAAAGATAAGCCTGTTGGAATAGAAACCTGTTCACCTAGTTTACTTATACTAAGATTTTTTTTTTATAATTCTAACCTCAAGGTCCTCTGTAAGTACACTATCTAAAATTTTATTATTAAAATATTTAAAGTTATTCGGAGACATTAATCCTCTTAATTCGGTAAACATCATTTTTAGATATTCTAAATCCTTCAGTAGCTCCTTATTAGAAATACTTGAAAATTTATCCATGCTATAGAATTTACTGCAAATATTTCCTAACTGATATCCTTCCGGTAAATCACTCTTTTTTTTATGTTTTAAATCAATAGGATCTACTATGAAACCATGATCGTTTTTGTTAGATAAAAAATTCAAATGAGCACGCCAATATTTACTAACCTTTTCTATCTTTTCCTTAGCTTTCGATTTAAATAATTTTTTGAAATGTTTGTAGCCTTGATTTAGAGATAAATAAACACCTGTACCATCAGCTCTAAAAAGATAAACAATGTAATATCCTTCCTGTGCTGATGTACTTAAATCTTTGTAAAATACTGCCACCCATGGAACGTCCGCCCATCTGCCTTGACCACAAGCAAATTTAATCTTGTATTCATCTCTAGGAAACAAATTATTGGGAATTACATCTTCTACATCTGTTTTAATGTCCTTCACAAACTTATTACCTCCAAATGACTTATTTTTTTCAGATCCATATTCTTCTAAAACTTTTTTCAAATAAGAATGTAAATTAGCCATTTTCTCTCCTTTTATATAAATCGCTTCCAAAAGTAATTTATATCATATTACTATACGATGTTACAATTATAACAAAGGTGAAAACTACA
Source organism: uncultured Neisseria sp. (assembly GCA_963532335.1). Taxonomy (GTDB): domain Bacteria; phylum Pseudomonadota; class Gammaproteobacteria; order Burkholderiales; family Neisseriaceae; genus Neisseria. Next base: position 18,770 of record CAUSKT010000022.1, read on the forward strand.
GAATAATTAATAAAAAAATAAATTTCAAAAGGTCGTCTGAAAACCTGTTTTCAGACGACCCCTATCTTTTTAAAACTCAATAATCTTTTTCAAATCAATCCGCTTCCAACACCACTTTCATGGCTTGGTTTTCGGCGGCGTGTTTGAACACGTCGTAGGCTTTTTCCAATTCGCTGAATTTGAAACGGTGGGTCAGCATTTTGGTGTAATCGACGGAGCTGCTGGAAATTGCCTTCATCAGCATTTCGGTGGTATTGGCGTTTACCAAACCGGTTGTGATGGCGAGGTTTTTAATCCAGAGTTTTTCGAGTTTGAAATCAACGGATTGACCGTGTACGCCGACGACGGCGATATGACCGCCCGGTTTGACGATGTCTTGACACATATTCCATGTAGCGGGGATGCCGACGGCTTCGATGGCGCAGTCCACGCCGTCGTCGCCGACGATGGCAAAGACTTGTTTGGATACGTCGCCGGAAGCGGGGCTGATGGTATGGGTTGCGCCCAACTCTTTCGCCAGTTTCAAACGGTTTTCGTCCATATCGCAAACGATGATGGCAGCGGGGCTGTACAGTTGGGCGGTCAACAGGGCGGACATGCCGACAGGGCCTGCACCTGCGATGAAGACGGTGTCGCCGGGTTTAACATCGCCGTATTGCACGCCGATTTCGTGGGCGGTCGGCAAGGCGTCGCTCAACAACAGGGCGACTTCTTCGTTGACATTATCGGGCAGCGGAACAAGGCTGTTGTCGGCATAAGGCGTGCGGACGTATTCGGCTTGCGTGCCGTCAATCATGTAGCCCAAAATCCAGCCGCCGTTACGGCAGTGTGAATAGAGTTGGATTTTGCAGTTGTCGCAAGTACAGCATTTGCTGACGCATGAAATAATGACTTTATCACCGACTTTGACGTTTTTTACAGCCTCGCCGACTTCTTCTACAATACCGATGCCTTCATGGCCGAGAATACGGCCGTCGGCGACTTCGGGGTTTTTGCCTTTCCAAATACCCAAGTCGGTACCGCAAATCGTGGTTTTGACGATTTTCACCACAGCATCGGTCGGATCGATAATCTGCGGACGGGGTTTTTCTTCAAAACGGATGTCGTTTGCGCCGTGATAAACCATTGCTTTCATGCTGATACTCCTTGCTTGTTGATAAATAATTTCAATACTGCAATAAAGTCTCTTTATATGAGTTATATACCCCTAAAAAAATAAGTCAATAAGAATTATTTTCACAATGTTATACCATAACATTTTGTTTTCAATATAAATAAAACCACTGATTGATATTAATGAACACACCCATCCCCTTCTCCGAACGGCTCATCCGCTGGCAGAAACAACACGGTCGCCACCACCTGCCTTGGCAGGTCAAAAACCCTTATTGCGTCTGGCTTTCCGAAATCATGCTCCAGCAGACGCAGGTTGCCACCGTTTTAGACTACTATCCGCGTTTCTTGGAAAAATTCCCGACCGTACAAACGCTTGCCGCCGCGCCGCAAGACGAAGTGTTGTCGTTGTGGGCGGGTTTGGGCTATTACAGCCGCGCGCGCAATCTGCACAAAGCCGCGCAACAAGTCGTCGGGCAATTCGGCGGTACGTTTCCATCCGAACGCAAAGACTTGGAAACCCTCTGCGGCGTAGGCAGAAGCACCGCCGCCGCCATTTGCGCCTTCGCCTTCAACCGCCGCGAAACCATTTTGGACGGCAACGTCAAACGCGTGCTCTGCCGCGTGTTCGCCCGCGACGGCAATCCGCAGGACAAAAAATTCGAAAACTCGCTCTGGACGCTTGCCGAAAGCCTGCTGCCGTCTGAAAACGCCGATATGCCCGCCTATACGCAGGGCTTGATGGACTTAGGCGCAACCGTGTGCAAACGAACAAAACCCTTGTGCCATCAATGCCCGATGACGGACATCTGCGAAGCGAAAAAGCAAAACCGCATCGCCGAGCTGCCGCGCAAAAAAACTGCCCCCGAAGTGCAAACCCTGCCGCTTTACTGGCTGATTGTCCGCAACCCAGACGGCGCAATTTTGCTGGAAAAACGCCCCGCCAAAGGCATTTGGGGCGGACTGTATTGCGTGCCGTGTTTTGAAACCCTGAACGAAACATACGTTTGCGCCGAAAAGCTCGGCATCGTTTCAGACGACCTCGAAGAACAACCCGCCCTCACCCACCGCCTGACGCATCGTTTATTGATGATTACGCCGTTTGAAGCGCAAATCAGTTCGCCCGACACGCTGCCCCGTTCTGAAAACGCATCAAAAGATAACCGCTTCTGGGTGAAATCCGAAAATTTGGCAGATTACGGTTTGCCCAAACCGCTGGCAGATTATTTGAAACAACGGCAGCAGGCATTGTTTTAAAAATGCTTGAAAACCAAACAGGCAGCATCCAACTCTAAAACACAATAAACATACCCGCGCTTTATCCGCCCCCGCCAGGAATCCCATGCACACACTCCCCCTGCTTACCCAACAGTTCGCCGAACTCTCGCCGTTTTTCTATTCCCGCGTTTCTCCCGAGCCGCTGACCGCGCCCTACTGGGTCGCCTTCAACACCGATTTGGCGGCAGAGTTGAATCTGGATACAGATTTTCAGACGACCGCCAACCTTGACTACCTCAGCGGCAACGCCCCGCAATACGCGCCCGCGCCCATTGCCAGTGTTTACAGCGGCCATCAGTTCGGCGTCTATACCCCGCGTCTTGGCGACGGGCGAGCAATCCTGATTGGCGATTCCGTCGATGCCTCAGGACAGCGCCAAGAATGGCAGCTCAAGGGCGCAGGTAAAACGCCCTATTCCCGCTTTGCCGACGGGCGCGCCGTCTTGCGCTCCTCCATCCGCGAATACCTCTGTTCCGAAGCCATACACGGTCTCGGCATCCCCACGACCCGCGCCCTCGCCCTGTGCGGCAGCGACGACCCCGTTTATCGGGAAACCGTCGAAACCGCCGCCGTCCTGACCCGCATCGCCCCGAGCTTTTTGCGTTTCGGCCATTTCGAATACTTCTATTACACCGGCCGCGAAGCCGAAATCCAACAACTTGCCGACTACCTCATCCGGCATTACTACCCCGACTGCCGAGATGCCGACAATCCCTATGCCACCCTGTTGGAACAAATCCGCAACCGCACCGCCGATACCGTCGCCGCATGGCAAAGCGTCGGCTTCTGCCACGGCGTGATGAATACCGACAACATGTCTGCATTGGGGCTGACCATAGACTACGGCCCTTTCGGTTTCCTCGACGACTACGACCGCCGCCACGTCTGCAACCACTCCGACACCCAAGGCCGCTACGCCTACAATGCCCAGCCCTTCGTCGCACATTGGAATTTCTCCGCCCTCGCCTCCTGCTTCGACACCCTCGTCCCACACGACACCCTCGAGCAACTCATCGACGGCTGGACAGAAGTTTTTCAGACGACCTATTTAGAGAAAATGCGCCGCAAACTCGGTTTGCAGCAAGCAGACAAGAGAGACGACGAAAGCCTTATCGCCGACCTCTTCGCCGCCCTGCAAGACCAAAAAACCGACTTCACCCTGTTTTTCAGGAACCTGTCCGAAGTCAGCAATACACACGGCGAACCCCTCCCGCCCAAACTCGAACAAACCTTCAAAAACGGCGTTCCGCCCGCCTTCATCCGCTGGCTCGGACGCTACCGCCAACGCCTGCGCGCCGAAAACAGCAATCCCGCCGAACGCGCAATACGCATGAACCTGACCAACCCGCTCTACATCCTGCGCAACTACCTTGCCGAACAGGCCATCGCCCAAGCCCGAAACGGCGACTACCGCGAAATCGAACGCCTGCGCCGCTGCCTCGCCCGTCCCTTTGACGAACAGGCAGAGTTCGCCGACCTTGCCGAACCGCCGCCCGAAGGCAGCATTCCGGTTTGCGTCAGTTGTTCAAGTTAGACGTTGAAGAAGACAGACAAAAAGGTCGTCTGAAAATATTCAGACGACCTTGACCGTAAAGAACGATATCAACAAAAATACGCCCATGCCCCATTTAAACGGCGGCACATCTTTTGCAACCAACCGAACAGACCGCCCCAAAAGGAAAACAGATGAAAACCATCCGCATCAAAATCTGCGGCATCACCCGCCCCGAAGACGCCCGAAAAGCCGCCGAGCTGGGCGTCGATGCCATCGGTTTGGTTTTTTACGCCGCCAGCAAACGCGCCGTCACGCCCGAACAGGCAAAAAAAATCGTAGCAGCCCTTCCCCCTTTCGTCTCCGTCGTTGCCTTATTCGTCAATGAAACAGCGGAAACCATCCGCGAAACCCTCCGGCAAGTGCCCATCGACATCATCCAATTTCACGGCGACGAAGACGATGAATTTTGCCGTCAGTTTGACCGTCCCTATCTCAAAGCCATACGCGTCCAATCCGCTTCAGACATTGAAACCGCACAAACCCGATTCCCCAACGCCCGCGCCCTGCTGTTTGATGCCTACCATCCCAACGAATACGGCGGCACAGGTCTGAGCTTCGACTGGACGCTGCTGCCGGACAATCTGACCAAACCTTGGATTCTGGCAGGCGGCTTAACTCCGCAAAACATCGCAGCAGCCATCCAAACCAGCAATGCGGTGGCAGTCGATGTTTCAGGTGGCGTGGAAAGTGCCGGCGGCATCAAAGACGAAGCCAAAATGGCTGCCTTCATCCAAGCCGTCCGCGCCATTCGGTAAACCTTTTGGTCACAAAAAGCGTTGGTGCATTTTATGCCGTTTTATATGGAACAGGCATCCTGTATCTTATACAATACACAACTTACCCATTGATTTATATAAATTTTAAGAAAAAATAAGGCAATTACCTGACATTTGGCAAGCAGACAATCTGACGTTTTCTCAAAAAATAGAAAATTTTTGCATATAAAAATTTGACAAAACGATGCCTTTCGTAGATAATAACGCCCGTTGAGTTGCTTGATGCAGCTTGATTTTTCTCCTCTATTTCTCCTTTGTAGACTTGGCGCATATCTCAAACGATATGCGCATTTTTTTATCTTGATTTTCCAAGTTTAAAATAAAATCAAATAAAACAAGATATTCCCATCTACTTCAATTCTCACGCACACAAAAATCCATCTTTAGAAAACGTATCATCCCCAATAAAAAATCAACAAACAAAAACACGTTTATGAATCCCTACCAAAGCGGAAATCATGACCGCAAAGCTTATCCCCTCTTTCCCCTCCTCCATTGATGTGAAATACCGATAAAAAAGGTCGTCTGAAACAGAAAATCCGTTTTCAGACGACCTTTTAAAATCATTCGGTATTATTCGGCGTTGTTTTGTGCCGTTTCTTCAGTTTCAACTGCTGCGCCGACTTGTTCGGTTTCTACTGCCTCAGTTTTCGCTGCCTGTTTGGCCGCTTGGCGCTCGGCTTGTTCTGCCAGAGCCTGCTGGACAAACGGATGCTGTTGGGCGATGGCTTGTTCTTCCGCGCTGACTTCGCCTTTGAAGCGGTTATTTAAATCAAAACGTTTTCCACCGCGCGCCAGGGCTTTGAGATAGCGGGGGCGGCGGCAATGGTTGGCGAGAACGCGGGCGATCAGTGCAGGATCGTATTGGGGCAGCGCGGCAACAAGGTCTTGGTCGATGCCGACGGCCAGCGGTTTGAATCGTTTAAAGACGTCGTATTTGCCGTAGATGTGGTCGGCAATCATGTCGGTCTGTTTTTTCTTGCTCATGGTTTGGACGGCGGATTTCAAAGCTGCGCCCAAAGCGGTTTCTTGTGTCATGTCGTTTGTATTCCTCTAAAATAAAGCCGTGCGTTTCGCTATGGCACGGTAATGGCGGTATTTTAGTATAAAGCCTGTGTTTTGGCTAAGTTTTTTTGCGAATGTTCGATTGTAAATGTTTATGTTGCGGACGGGCCGGCACACTTATCTCAATAGGCGTTGAGAAAGGTCGTCTGAAAATGTTCGGCACAATCCGTCATGTTTGTTTTCAGACGACCTCTTTAGATTTTATCTTCACTACTTGGTAATGTCTGGCGTATCGACGGCTACGTCAGCATTTTGCGCGCGGTGGCGCAGGGCGTGGTCGATAAGCACGAGCGCGAGCATAGCTTCGGCGATGGGGGCGGCGCGCAGACCGACGCAGGGGTCGTGTCTGCCGTGCGTAGCGAGTTCGACAGGGTTGCCGTTGATGTCGATGCTGCGGCGCGGAGTGGCGATGGAGCTGGTGGGTTTGATGGCGATGTTGACGTGGATGTCTTGCCCGGTGCTGATGCCGCCGAGGATGCCGCCTGAGTGGTTAGACAGGAAGCCTTGCGGGGTGAGTTCGTCGCCGTGTTCGCTGCCGCGCTGGACGACGCTGCCGAAGCCCGCGCCGATTTCCACGCCTTTGACGGCGTTGATGCCCATCATGGCGTAGGCGATTTCGGCATCGAGGCGGTCGAAAACGGGTTCGCCTAAGCCGACGGGGACGTTGAACGCTTCGATATGCAGTTTCGCGCCGACGGAATCCAACGATTTGCGTACGCTGTCCATATAGTTTTCCAGCTCGGCGATTTGACTTTGGTTGGCGGCGAAGAAGGGATTTTGGGAAATGTACTCGTAGCCTTCAAACTGAATTTCTTTGTCGCCGACTTGGGTGACGTAGGCGGTGATTTCCGTGCCGAATTTTTCTTTCAGCCATTTCTTGGCAACGGCTCCGGCGGCAACGCGGGCGGCGGTTTCGCGGGCGGAGCTTCTGCCGCCGCCGCGGTAGTCGCGCGTGCCGTATTTGTGCCAGTAGGTATAGTCGGCATGACCGGGACGGAAGCTGGTGGCGATGTTGCCGTAGTCTTTGCTGCGTTGGTCGGTATTGCGGATTAAGAGGGCGATGGGTGTGCCGGTGGTTTTGCCTTCGAAGACGCCGGAGAGGATTTCGACTTGGTCGGCTTCGCGGCGTTGGGTAACGTGGCGGCTGGTGCCGGGTTTGCGCCGGTCGAGGTCGGCTTGAATGTCTGATTCGGTCAATGCCAGCCCGGGCGGGCAGCCGTCGATGATGCAGCCCAAACCGGCGCCGTGGCTTTCGCCGAAGGTGGTAACGGTGAAGAGTTGTCCGAAAGTGTTGCCTGCCATGTTTTCCCTCTATCGGTCATTTGCTGAAAGATGACGGATTTTAGCATACAAAGGTCGTCTGAAACGCTTTCGGCGGGCGAATCCTGCCTTTGACACGCCTTCTGTTATCGAATCAAATCCCAAGCGAATTTGCCTATGGTCAGACACAGCAACACCATAAATCCATAACGTAGAAACTGGGTGCCGCCGCGTATCGCCAATTTCGCGCCGACCACGCCGCCGCACAAATTCGCCAGCGCAAGCGGAATTGCCCATGCCCAAACGACGTGTCCTTGCGGGATGAAAAATGTCAGCGCGGCGAGATTGGTGGTCGAGTTGATGACTTTGCCCGATGCGTTTGCCGTCAAAAAATCGTAGCCGTAAAAACGGACGAACACGAAAGCCAAAAGGCTGCCCGTCCCCGGCCCGAAAATCCCGTCGTAAAAGCCGATTAATGCGCCGAAAAACAAGCCCCACAAGGTTTCGCGGCGCGTCAGCTTTTCAGTGCGCACCGTTTGTCCCAAATCTTTTTTGATAAAGGTATAAACACACATGGCAATCATGATGACCAGCATCGCCGGTTTCATATATTGCACGGGGAAAAAGACCACGGCTTTCGCGCCCAGATAGGAAGCGGCAAAAGCCAGAACGGCGGCAGGCAGCAGCATTTTCCACGGTACGGGGATTCTGCGCAGATATTGCCCCGTGGCAGTAACCGTCCCGCAGCAGGAGGCAAACTTATTCACGCCCATCACCGAAGCAACAGGTGTGGAAGTTGGCAGCAAGTTAAACAGCCCGGGTATTTGCAACAACCCGCCGCCGCCGACCGCCGCGTCCATCAGTCCGGCGCAAAATCCGGTGAGCAGTAAGAGGTAGAAAAAGGAATCTACGGGCATAGTCCCTCCCTTGAAAAAAGCTGCCTTATCGGTGTCGAGCGATTGTGGCGGAATGCTATCTGGAACAGGCGGTATTTTAACTGAAACCCATCTGCACCGTATTACCGCCTATCCCGTTTCAGACGACCTTTTCTTTTAGATTCAGTGACTCACATTGCGGAAGAGGCGTTCCTCCATTAGAATCCGCCCTTCCTTGTTTTCCCCTGCCCATAAGGCACAACTACGGACAAAACCGTTTTCAGACGACCTGTTTGACCCGATGCCGCAAAAGTGCAATGCCATTGCCCGCTGACTGACTTTCTTTTCGGTCGCTTTAAAGATATAGTGGGTCAACTTAAAACAAGGGCGGCTTTGCGTTACCTTGTCCTGCGTTTTATCCATCTGCCTAAAATGATGCGTTTCAGCTCAGTTGAAAGAAACTCCGCGATGAAAGAATTAGACAAAACCGACCTGAAAATCCTGAAAATCCTTCAGCAAAATGCCCGCACACCCATGACGGAGTTGGCAGAAAAGGTCGGATTATCCACCACTCCGGTTACCGAACGCGTCCGCCGCCTTGAGCGCGACAATTTCATTACCGGCTATCATGCCCGCCTCAACCCGCACCAACTCGGGCAAAGCCTGCTGGTCTTTGTCGAGCTGAAACTGCGTTCCAAATCGGGCAATATTTTTGAAGATTTCCGTCGTGAAATCATGCGGATTCCGCAAATTTTGGAATGCCACCTCGTATCCGGCGAATACGATTACCTGATCAAAGTCCGCCTGCCCAATATGGCGGCTTATCGGGATATGTTGGGCAATATCCTGCTGCACCTGCCTGCGGCAGCGGAAAGCCGCAGCTATGTCGTCATGGAAGAAGTCAAAGAAACGGCAGTGTTAGATTTAGAGTGATTTAACTACATTAAAAAAGGTCGCCTGAAAGTTTATAACGTTCAGACGACCTTTTTTCAAAATATAGTGGATTAAATTTAAATCAGGACAAGGCGACGAAGCCGCAGACAGTACAGATAGTACGGCAAGGCGAGGCAACACCGTACTGGTTTAAATTTAATCCACTATACCTTTTATACCCACGATAGAAACACTATCAACCAAGATGCCTTGACAGCTTCAAACCCATCCCTTCCCCATCAAACCCAAGCATTTCCCTACCAAACCCACAAACAAAAAAAATGCACACATCCAACTGAATGTGTGCCAAGTCTACAAAGGAGAAATAGAGGAGAAACTATTAACTGACTACTCGAACCAGCTAACGAATCGGATTATCCATGAAAATAAAATTTTAGGCAAGTATTTTTCTTGTAAAATTTCTAAATTAATTGTTTGGAATATTTAAGCTGTAACTCTATTTCATTACTCTTAACCTGCCGTATCCCAATAAAATAAAAACCACCCGCTGCAAACCGAATACCAAACCGACATCAGCAGCTTCCAAGCCTGCCCACCGAATCAATGTTAAAATACGCGTCCCTGTCATTCACGAGCAAAACACATTATGACCGCCGCCATCGAACACGTCCAAGCCGCCGCCTTTGATTTGGACGGTACACTATGCGATTCCGTCCCCGACCTTGCCGCCGCAGCCGAAGCCATGCGCGAATATCTCGGCATGGAGCCGCTGCCTGCCAAAACAGTAGAAAGCTACGTCGGCGACGGCATCGGCAAACTCGTCCACCGCGTCATCACCAACGACCGCGACCAAGAAGCCGCGCCCGATTTATGGGAAAAAGGTTTCGTGTTCTACATGAAATACTACCGCGACCACTTGAGCGACTTCACCCGCCCCTACCCCGAAACCGAAGCCGGGCTGGCATTGCTCAAATCGCTGGGCATCCCGCTGGTGGTCATCACCAACAAAAACGAAATCCTCGCCGCCGAACTCTTGAAACAGCTCGGACTCGCCGACTACTTCAGCCTGATTCTCGGCGGCGACAGCCTGAGCGAAAAGAAACCCAGCCCGCTACCGCTGCAACACGCCGCCGAAGTCTTGGGCATCGATCCCACCAATATGATCATGGTTGGTGATTCCCGCAACGACATCATCGCTGCCAAAGCCGCAGGCTGCCTCAGCGTCGGCGTCACCTTCGGCTACGGTGACATGACCCTGCTCTCGCAAGACAAAGCGACCAAGCCCGATTGGATTATCGGCTCGCTGCCCGAAATCTACGAAAACCTGCGACCGAAAAAAGCGGAAGACGACGAGTAATCAGTATCCTTGTTTTCAGACGACCTTTATCCCCGCTTCAAAGGTCGTCTGAAAATAGAGCAGTGGAAATAAAAAGATTTGTCATTCTCGAACAAAGAGAATGACGGAATGAAAGTTGCTTATCTCTCCTCTATCCTACGACACACAAGTCAGATTCAAGAATCTGACCTACGAATCGACTGACCTACGAATCGACCTTTTCAGACGACCTCTGCATGAAACCCCAAAAATCCCTGCGCGCCCGCGCGATGGACATTCTTTCCCGACAGGAAATCAGCCGCGTCAGGCTTAAGCGCAAGCTCGCCCCGTATGCCGAAAGCGAAGAAGAATTGGAAAACGTGTTAGACGAATTTGCCGAACGCAACTGGCAATCCGACCAACGCTACGCCGAAGCCTACATCCACAGCAAAAGCCGCCAACACGGTTCTCTGCGTCTGAAACAGGCATTGGCGCAGCAAGGCATAGACGAAACCGTCAGCCGCGAATTCATGCCCGACAAAGCGTGCGAACTGCAAACCGCTGTCGCCGTGTTACGCAAAAAATTCAAACAGCCCGCCGCCGATTTGAAAGACAAGCAAAAACAAGTACGCTTCCTCGCCTATCGCGGATTCGATATGGACACCATCCACGCCGCGCTCAAAAACAGTTGGGACGGAGACGATGCTTTTGAATACGGAGAAAATTAAACCGCCCTGCTTGAATCTTCCTGTCCATCGGCGTACCCTTACGCTTTTGCCACCCATTCACAACAGAGATGACCATGTCCGAAGAACAACGCAACGCCCCTAATCCGCTTTTGGAAGACGAACGCAAAAACCCCGTTTACCGGCTCGGTCGGGCTGTCGCCGGATTTATGGTTATCGTATGGGCAGGCGTATTGATTTTGGTGTTTTATTTAGTATTCCGTTTTTGGTTAAACTAAATTTCTCGCACGCCCTCCATCCCATTTTCTACAACCGTTTGCACTTTGCAAAAAGGTCGTCTGAAAAATCAAATATCGATTTTTCAGACGACCTTTTCCAATTTATAGTGGATTAACTTTAAATCAGGACAAGGCGACGAAGCTGCAGACAGTACAGATAGTACGGAACCGA
>CAUSKT010000023.1:0-29070 GCA_963532335.1 uncultured Neisseria sp.
TACTGTCTGCGGCTTCGTCGCCTTGTCCTGATTTAAAGTTAATCCACTATATTTCATGCGGCATGACGCCGCAACGTTCCCACCAATCAAAAAGGTCGTCTGAAAACCGGAAATCCCTATTTTCAGACGACCTTTTCATGTTTCAGCCCCTATCAAGCGTCAATGTTTTGCGCAATCAGGGCGTTGTTTTCGATGAAGGCGCGGCGCGGTTCGACTTCGTCGCCCATCAGGGTAACGAACACTTCGTCGGCGGCGATGGCGTCTTCGATGCGCACTTTCAACAGACGGCGCACGGCGGGATCCATCGTGGTTTCCCAAAGCTGCTCGGGGTTCATCTCGCCCAAACCTTTGTATCGCTGGATGGACATGCCTTTTTGGGCGTTTTGGAGCAGGATGTTCAACGCGGTTTCAAAGCTGTCCACATCATATTCGTTCTCGCCTTTGTAAAGCTTGGCGCCCTCGCCAACCAAGCCTTTGAGCGCGGCGGCGGTTTGGGTAAGGGTTTGGTAGGCTTTGCTGTTGAGGAACTTGGGTTCGATGTAGCTGATCATGACGTTGCCGTGCAGCTTGCGGGTGATTTTGATGAAGCGGTTGCCTTCGTGTCCTTCGATGCGTTCGAGGGCGACTTCTTTTTCGTCGAGCAAGCCGGAAAGTTCGGTAACGGCTTTATCGGCGTTTTCAGACGACGTCAAATCAATGGGCGACGCATGCAACATGGCGCGCAGGACGAGTTCGTCCACAAAGCGGCTTTCCTGTTCGATAACGGTTTTCGCCAACAGGAATTGTTTGGCGGTATCGGCAAGTTCTGCGCCTTCGATGGTGCGGCCGTCTGAAACGATTTTGGCTTTTTCCAAGGCAAGGCCGAGCAGCCATTGGTCTTTTTCAAGCTCATCTTTGAGGTAACGCTCCTGCTTGCCGTATTTGGCTTTGTAGAGCGGCGGCTGGGCGATGTAGATGTAGCCGCGTTCGACCAGTTCGGGCATTTGGCGGTAGAAGAAGGTCAGGAGTAGGGTGCGGATGTGCGCGCCGTCCACGTCGGCATCGGTCATGATGATAATGCGGTGGTAACGCAGTTTTTCGGGGTTAAACTCTTCTTTGCCGATGCCTGCACCCAGCGCGGTAATCAGAGTGGCGACCTCTTGGCTGGCGAGCATTTTTTCAAAACGGGCTTTTTCGACGTTCAAGATTTTGCCTTTGAGCGGCAAAATGGCTTGGAATTTACGGTCGCGGCCTTGTTTGGCGGAACCGCCTGCGGAATCACCCTCGACCAGATAAAGTTCTGACAAGGCAGGGTCTTTTTCTTGGCAGTCGGCGAGTTTGCCGGGCAGCCCCAAGCCGTCCATCACGCCTTTGCGGCGGGTGATTTCGCGAGCTTTGCGGGCGGCTTCGCGCGCGCGGGCGGCATCGACGATTTTGCTGGTGATGATTTTGGCTTCGTTCGGATTTTCTTCGAGGAAGTCGGTCAAGGCTTGGTTGATGACTTCGTTGACGACGGGGCCGATTTCGCTGGAAACCAGTTTGTCTTTGGTTTGCGACGAGAATTTGGGGTCGGGCAGTTTGACGGACAACACGCAGGTCAAACCTTCGCGCATATCGTCGCCGGCGGTTTCAACTTTGGCTTTTTTGGCGACTTCGTTGGCTTCGATGTAGCTGTTGATGGTGCGCGTCATCACTTGGCGCAATGCGGTCAGGTGCGTACCGCCGTCGCGTTGCGGGATGTTGTTGGTGAAGCACTGCACGCTTTCCTGATAGCTGTCGTTCCACTGCATCGCGCATTCGACGCTCATGCCGTCTTTTTCGCCGAACGCGTAGAAGATTTTTTCGTGCAACGGCGTTTTTTTGCGGTTCATGTATTGCACGAAACCTGCCACGCCACCGGAAAGGGCGAAGCTTTCGTGTTTGCCGTCGCGCTCGTCAATCAATTCAATGTCTACGCCGTTGTTCAGAAAGGAAAGTTCGCGGATGCGTTTGGCGAGGATGTCGAAGCTGTATTCGACGTTGCCGAAGGTTTCCGCGCTGGCAAGGAAGCGCACGGTCGTGCCTTTTTTGTCGGAATCGCCGACAACTTTCAACGGCTCTTCGGTTTCGCCGCGCACGAAGCGGACGAAGTGTTCTTTGCCGTCGCGGTAGATGGTCAGCGTTACCCAGTCGGACAGCGCGTTGACGACGGACACGCCCACGCCGTGCAGGCCGCCGGAGATTTTGTAGCTGTTGTTGTCGAACTTGCCGCCCGCGTGCAATACGGTCATGATGACTTCGGCGGCGGAGCGTCCTTCTTTCGGGTGGATGCCGGTGGGCATACCGCGCCCGTTGTCGGCCACGCTGACGGAATTATCGGCATGGATGGTTACGGTGATTTTGTCGCAATGGCCGGCGAGGGCTTCGTCGATGGCGTTGTCCAATACTTCGAACACCATGTGGTGCAGGCCGCTGCCGTCCTGCGTGTCGCCGATATACATACCGGGGCGTTTGCGTACCGCTTCCAAGCCTTCCAGCACTTGTATGCTGTCGGCACCGTATTCTTCGTGTTTTTGGTCAGTCATGGTCTTTATCTGTAAGATTTTTTTAAAAGAATTTCTGCTGAGGTCGTCTGAACGACAGTTGGGCGCGCCACCCGGACGGTCAAGCTGTCCGACGGACGGAAATAGACCGCCATTATACCTGATTCTGCTGGAAAATTCAGCAGCTTAGCACGTTTGCGGCGAGCTTCGGGGCGGCAAAGTTCCGTTATCAAACTGCATCGTCTTCAGTCTGCTTCGGTTTGTCCGCCGTTCCATCTGGGCACGCCTTCGGTTTCGATGCCGAACATGTCCAAAGCATGTGCCACGCTGTGGGTAATGATGTCGTCAATGGTTTTCGGCTGCTGATACATGGCAGGAATGGGCGGGAAAATAATGCCGCCCATTTCGGTCACTCGGCGCATGTTTTCAATATGGGCAAGGTTTAACGGCGCTTCACGCACCATCAGCACCAACCGCCGGCGTTCTTTCAAAACCACATCGGCAGCGCGGGTCAAAAGATTGTCGCCGAACCCGTGTGCGACGGATGCCAGCGTCCGCATGGAGCAAGGGGCAATCAACATCCCGTCTGTTTTAAACGAGCCGCTGGCAATGCGTTCGCCGATGTGGTTGACGGAATACACGACATCGGCAAGCGCATAGACTTCTTCTTTGGTGTAGTCTGTTTCCAAAGCGCGTGTCATTTCCGCACCTTTGGAAACAACCAAATGCGTTTCGATGTCGTGTGCGCGCAAAAGCTGTAAGGCTTTGACACCATATTGGAAACCGCTGGCACCGCTGATGCCGATAATCAGGCGTCGGGTCATAAATAATCTTTCTGTGGGTCGTCTGAAAAATAACCGAGGGGGTTCATTATAGTAAAAATCGCCACTTGGAATAACACAGCAATACAAATTGTCGGCGCTTGTGAATATCCGATAGAATACTGTTTTTTCATTCTTAGGGTCGTCTGAAAGGGACACGATATGGCAAAAGCAAAAGGCGGTTTGGGCCGCGGTTTAGATTCCCTGATTTCCAACGGCGTGGACAACAGCAGCAGCGACCGCCTGACTACCGTCGCCATCAACGACATCCAGCCCGGTCGCTATCAGGCGCGGGTTCAGATGGACGACGAAGCCTTGCAGGAGCTGGCGGATTCGATTAAAGCGCAAGGCGTTATCCAACCGGTCATCGTGCGCGAACACGGCCTTTCCCAATACGAACTGATCGCCGGCGAACGCCGCTGGCGCGCATCCCAGCTCGCCGGACTGACCGAGATTCCGGTCGTCATCAAAACCATCAGCGACGAAACTGCGCTGGCAATGGGTTTGATTGAAAACCTGCAACGCGAAAACTTAAACCCGATTGAAGAAGCGCAAGGTTTGAAACGCCTTGCCGACGAATTCGGGCTGACTCACGAAACCATCGCTAAGGCAGTCGGCAAAAGCCGCAGTGCGATTTCCAACAGCCTGCGCCTGTTGAGCCTACCCGAGCCTGTCCAAGAAATGCTCTACCACCGCCATCTTGAGATGGGACACGCCCGCGCCCTGCTGACCCTGCCTGTGGTCGAGCAGCTCGAATTAGCGCAAAAGGCAGTGAAAAACGGTTGGTCGGTACGCGAAGTCGAACGCCGCAGCCAAGCCGCCCATCAAGCCAAACAGGAAATCAAAAAAACCATCAGCCCCGATATACGTCGTCTGAACGACGTTTTGACCGAAAGGCTGGGCGTTAACGCGGAAGTCAAAACCACCAATCACAAAAAAGGCAAAATCGTCCTCCACTTCGATACGCCGGAAATATTTGAGTATCTGTTGAAACAGTTGGGTATCGATTATCAGGCATAAGACGAAAATCAGATATCGACCAAAAGCCTTTTCGACCGCTTTTCAAGCCGGGTTTTACATGATGCGAAATTCGGTTTTTTCAATGCAGACCAATATTTATAGTGGATTAACAAAAATCAGGACAAGGCGACGAAGCCGCAGACAGTACAAATAGTACGGCAAGGCGAGGCAACGCCGTACTGGTTTAAAGTTAATCCACTATAAAAAAGGTCGTCTGAAAACCCTTGTTTCAGGTTTTCAGACGACCTTTTGTCTTGTTTCAAACCGCTTCCATCAGTCTTTGAAACGTTTGAACACCAGCGTACCGTTGGTGCCGCCAAAGCCGAAAGAGTTGGAGATGGCAACGTCGATTTTCGCGTCGCGCGCTTCGTTGGCGCAGTAGTCCAAATCACAGCCTGCCTCGATGTCTTGTTCGAAGATGTTGATGGTCGGTGGGGATTTTTGCTCGTGTACCGCCAACACGCTGTACAACGCTTCCACGCCGCCTGCCGCGCCGAGCAGGTGGCCGGTCATGGATTTGGTGGAGTTGACGATGACTTTGCGGGCATGGTCGCCCAACGCAAGTTTGAGCGCTTTGGTTTCGTTGGCATCGCCCAGCGGAGTAGATGTGCCGTGCGCGTTGACGTAATCGACGTCTTCGGGATTCAGTCCGGCATCTTTCAACGCGCGGGTAACCGCCAATGCAGGGCCTTCTTCGTTCGGAGCGGTGATGTGGTAGGCATCGGAACTCATGCCGAAACCGACGATTTCGGCGTAAATTTTCGCGCCGCGTTTTTTGGCGTGTTCCAATTCTTCCAACACCAGCACGCCCGCGCCTTCGCCGATAACGAAGCCGTCACGGCCTTTGTCCCACGGACGGGAAGCGGTGGCGGGATCGTCGTTGCGGGTGGAAAGGGCTTTCATCGCAGCGAAGCCGCCGACGCCCAAAGTGCTGATCGCGCCTTCGGCACCGCCGGCAATCATCACGTCCGCGTCGCCGTATTTGATCAGGCGGGCGGAGTCGCCGATGGAGTGCGCGCCGGTGGTACAGGCGGAAACCATGCCGTAGCTGGGTCCGCGGTAGCCTTTGAGGATGGTAACGTGACCTGCAATCAGGTTGATCAACGAACCGGGAATGAAGAAAGGATTGATTTTACGCGCGCCGCCTTCGATAACGGCTTTACCGGTGGCTTCGATGCTGGGCAGGCCGCCGATGCCTGAGCCGATATTCACGCCGACTCGGTCTTTGTCGAGGCTTTCCAATGCGTCCAAGCCGGCATCGTCAATGGCTTGTAGCGCGGCGGCGATGCCGTAGTGGATGAACACGTCCATACGGCGGGCTTCTTTCGCGCTGATGTATTGACCAATGTCGAAATCGCGCACTTCGCCGGCGATTTGGCTGTTGATGTCGGATGCGTCAAAGCGGGTAATCCGGCCGATGCCGCTTTTGCCTGCGAGCAGGTTGCTCCATGCGGTGGCGACGTCGTTGCCGACCGGTGATACTTGGCCGAGGCCTGTGATGACTACTCTTCTCTGACTCATGATAATCTCGCTGTTGGTTTTCGGTGGGATGCGGCAAGATGCCGTCTGAAAATGATAATAGCGGTTCGGAATCGGATTCCGGGCGGCTATTATAACGGATTTTGTCCCACATATATAAGGTAACAGCCTCTATTGCGTTAACGCAGCAGAGGCTGGGGTGTTTGGTGTGGCTGATTAGCCGTTGTGGGCGTTGATGTAGTCGATAGCCAGTTGTACGGTAGTGATTTTTTCGGCTTCTTCATCGGGGATTTCGCAACCGAAAGCTTCTTCCAAAGCCATAACCAATTCTACGGTGTCCAAAGAATCTGCACCCAGGTCGTCTTGGAAGGAAGATTCGTTTTTGACTTCGGCTTCGTTTACGCCCAGTTGTTCAGCAACAATTTTCTTAACTTGTTGTTCGATGTTTGACATATCAGTCGTTCCTTTTGCCTTGCGGCGGGTTGTTTAAGAGAAATAAATTCGTCGGTATTGTACCGAGTTCGGATAGAGTTTTCCATCTAAGTCTGCATTCTAACACAGATTATTCTGGAAAAACCTGTTGTTGTGCATATTAGCATAGCCTGATTTTAACCTACAAGCGGGAATTTGTTTTTGTTTGTCGTCAGACGGTTAGTATTTTTTTGCAACCCACCCCGGCTTTTACGGATGTCATTTTCCGTTCCGACCGTTCTCTGCGTTCTTCACCAGCACAATCACAAACTCGCTGTCGTCGGTGGTTTTGATGGCGACGTATTCGCTGCCGTCCGCCTTCAGGACGCTGCCCGGCCGCAATTCCTGCCTTTTTCCGCCGTCAAACAAAAATACCGAGCTGCCTTTGGTTTGGGTAACCAGCAGGGTGTGGCCAGGGTGGTTGTGGCGGGGGATTTCCTTGCCTTTGGGCAGGGTTTCACGGATGACGGTGTAGTTGACGCCTTCAAAGACTTTGCCCGTGCTTTGGGCGATTTCGGCGGCAGGCACGGCGGTGGCAAAAAGGCTGATGAGGATGGCGAAAAGTTGGGTTTTGATGTTTTTCATGATGGTTTTCCTTTGGTTGCAGACAAAATTTATGGCGGACTAAAATCGCAATGATATGGCGTTGCCAACGCCCTTATGTATTCTAGCTGTACACAGCAGGCATTACCGTCTTGTCTCTTATTTTAATCCACTATATGTTTCGGGTGGTTTGGGTCGTCTGAAAGCGGAATATGGCCGCGTTATTTGTTTTCGTAACCGGTTTGATTAGACTCCGTGCGGCGGTTTTCGTTTCGTTCCGAATGCAAGCCTGCGGCTTACTGCCCTCTCCCTAACCCTCTCCCACGGAGAGAGGGGGCGGGTTGCCGTAGCCTCGCTGTTTGCCGCATAAACTCGAGTGCGGACTGCCATCGGTCTGAATCTTTGATTCAGCCGCTCGATGCGTGTGCCTTCGGTGTTCCACGAGGTCGTCTGAAAACGAGGTTTCCGAAGGAAGTCGAGTTTCTGCGAAACTAAAACGAAGTGAAAAGCAGCCTGCACATTGGGAATGCCGTCCAAGCAAACCTGCGGTTTGCCGCCCTCTCCCCAACCCTCTCTCACGGGGAGAGGGGGTTGGGTTGCAGGCTGTCTTTAAGGTTCAGGCAATTTTTAACTCTTGTTGAAGCTGTACTTTCAGAATTTGAAACAACCATTAAAAAAGGTCGTCTGAAAAAGCAGTTTCAGACGACCTTTTTTCATTCGCGGCAGCAGTGTCGCTCCCGCCCTTACTCCAAAAATTCTTTCAAAAACAGCAACACGCAGGCGAGTTCGTCGGCGGATTCGCGTTGCGTACCGTTGCCGGTATGGCCGCCGCCGTCCGGGGCGTAGAGCCACGATTGCGCGGAGGTTTCGCGCAGTTTGGCGTAGAACTTGAGCGCGTGGGCGGGATGGACGCGGTCGTCACTGAGGCTGGTGGTAATGAGCGCTGGCGGATAATTGATGCCGTCTGAAAGATTGTGATACGGCGACAATTCGCCCAGCCAGCGTTTGCAGACTTCGTATTTCTGCGGGTTGCCGTATTCGTCCGTCCAGCTTGCGCCGGCGGAGAGCAGCGGATAGCGGATCATGTCGGTCAGCGGCACTTCGCACACCAGCGCGCCTATACTTTGCGGCTGGCGCACGAAGGCGGCGGCGGTAATCAGGCCGCCGTTGCTGCCGCCCTGCAAACCGATGTGTTGGGGCGAACTCATGCCGCGTTCGGACAAATCGCGCACGACGGCAAGCAAATCATCGACGCTTTTGTGTTTGCTGATTCCCTGCGCCGCCTGATGCCAGCGCGGGCCGAACTCGCCGCCGCCGCGTATGTTCGCCAACACGAAGGCGTTGCCCTCTTCCAGCCAGTATTTGCCGATGCTGCCCAGATAATGCGGCAGCTCGGGCACGCCGAAACCGCCGTAGGCATAGACCAGCGTCGGCGTGTCGGGCGCAGCGTTTTTGCCGACGTGGAAATAAGGGATGCGCTCGCCGTCGGACGAAACCGCCCAAAACTGCCGCACTTCGATGCCGTCTGAAACAAACTGCTGCGGCTGACGGCGCATGACAGTCAGTTCCATCACGTTCAAATCCAGCGCAAACAGCGTCAGCGGCGTGATGAAATCGCTGGCGGCAAGGTAAACC
Source organism: uncultured Neisseria sp. (assembly GCA_963532335.1). Lineage (GTDB taxonomy): Bacteria > Pseudomonadota > Gammaproteobacteria > Burkholderiales > Neisseriaceae > Neisseria. The sequence goes on from CAUSKT010000023.1 coordinate 8,471, forward strand.
ACGTCGCCGCCCCAAGGCTGGTCGGTCATTTCCAACGCGCCCGAAGGCAGGCGCGGCAACTCGGCTTCCTGCCATTTGCCGTCGGCAAACCGCCATGCTTTCAGACGACCCTGTACGTTTTCCAAAAGGCTCGCCACCACAAAACGCTTGGTCGTTTCCACGCTTTCCAATGCCTGCGTTTCATCGGGCGCAAACAAAAGCTGCGCCGCCCCGAGTTCGCCCCGATTCAGCTTCACCGCCACCAGCGCGCCGCTCGGATAGCTTTGGTTCGCGCGGTTCCAGTCCTTACGCAGCGTCAGCAGAAGATGTCCCGCCAGATAGCCGACCACGTCGCAATCGGCGGGCAGGTTCAACGGTTTCGCCTCGCCTTCAGACGACACCTGCAAATACGTCTTGGTGTAAAAACCGTCCGACGCTTCAATCAAATCAATCGGCGAACCCTGCGGATCGAGGTAACGCCACGCGTTCACCATCATCCCGTCTTCGCCGATTTGGTACACCGGCAGGCTTTCCTCGAAACTCTTGCCGCGCTCCACCAGCCACACCTCGCGCGGATAGCCCGATTCGGTCAACTGCCGCTCGTCCCAAGCCGGACACACCCACACGCTGTTTTCATCGCGCCACGACACATGGTTTTTCCCCGCCGGAAAATGAAAACCGCCCTCGACCAGCCCGCCCGCTTCCAAATCCACTTCCAGCGTATAAGCCGTATCGCCGCCCGACTTGCTCAAAGTCAACAGCGCGCGGTTGGGCTTTTCCACCAAGTGCGACACCCCGCCCAGATACACATCGTCGCCGAGCAACTTGTCGAAATCCGCCACCGAAAACAGGATTTTCCACTCCGGATAGCCCGAACGGTAAGTCGCCGCCGTACACACGCGGTACACGCCTTTCGGATACTCCGCATCCTGATGGAAATGGTACATCCGCGCGCGGTGTTCCTGACAAAACGGAATCTGCCGCGTGTCCTGCATCTGCGCCAAAATCCCGTCCGACAGCGCGCGCGCTTTATCGTTGTCCAAAAAGCGCGCACGCGTTTCGGCATGCGCTTCAGCGGCGAAGTTTTGCGTTTCGGGGGCGTCGAGGTTTTCGAAATGGAGATAGGAATCGGGGTAGGATTTCATAGAAGAGAGGTCGTCTGAAAATAGCGAAAGCGGGAATTATAGCGGGAAAGCCTTGCAGACAGATGAAAAGGTCGTCTGAAAGCCGACGATATCAGCTTTCAGACGACCTTTTACTGTTTTCAAACCCGAATCAGTCAAACAGTTCGCCGACTTTGTCCCAGAACGATTTTTTGCGCGGGGTTTGGCTGCGGTCGAGGCCGGTGGAGATTTTTTCGAACTCTTCCAGCAACTCTTTCTGGCGGTCGGTCAAGTTGACCGGCGTTTCCACCACAACGTGGCAGTACAAATCACCCGTCGCACTGGAGCGCAGGGATTTGATGCCTTTGCCTTTGACGCGCATACGGCGGCCGGTTTGCGTTTCTTTCGGGATGTTCAGTTTGACTTTGCCGTCCAAAGTCGGAACTTCGACTTCGCCGCCCAAGGCTGCGACGGCGAAACTGATGGGCAGCTCGCAATGCAAATCCAAGCCGTTGCGCTCGAAGATTTTGTGTTCTTTGACGCGGACGTTGACGTACAAATCGCCTGCGGGCGCGCCGTGCGTACCCGGTTCGCCTTCGCCGCTCAAGCGGATGCGTTGACCGTCGTCGATACCGGCGGGAATGTTGACTTCAACGGTTTTGCTGGTTTTGGTGCGGCCTTCGCCACGGCATTTGACGCACGGGTCTTTGATTTCCTTGCCTGTGCCGTGGCAGGTCGGACAAGTCTGCTGCATTTGGAAAATGGCTTGGCGGACGTGTACCGTACCGGAACCGTGACAGGTCGAACAAGTCGATGCGGACGTACCGGGTTTCGCGCCGCTGCCATGGCAGACATCACATTCTTCGTAGGTCGGGATGTTGATGCGTTTTTTGATGCCTTTGGCGGCATCTTCCAACGTGATTTCCACGCCGACCTGCAAATCCGCGCCTTGATAGTTTGGCTGACGGCCGCCGCCCCCGCCTCCGCCGAACATTTGGCTGAAGATGTCGGAAAAGTCGAAGCCTTGCGCGCCGCCGAACCCGCCAAAACCGCCGAATCCGCCTGCGCCGCCGCCCATGCCCTGCTCAAACGCGGCATGGCCGTATTGGTCATACATGGCGCGTTTTTCTTTGTCGGACAAGGTGTCGTAGGCTTTTTGAACTTCTTTAAATTTTTCTTCCGCTTCTTTGTCGCCGGGATTGCGGTCGGGGTGGTATTTCATCGCCAGCTTGCGGTAGGCTTTTTTGATTTCGTCGTCGCTCGCACCGCGCGCCACGCCGAGTGTTGCATAAAAATCTTGGTTGCTCATGATAGTGATGGTTGTTGATATGTGTAAAAACTAGACCGGATATATGGGTGGGGTGGGGAAAACTCAAGTGTCTGAATGTGAGGTCGTCTGAAAAATACCGTTCTGTTTTCAGACGACCTTTGTCAAACCGACCTAACGACAACCTGCTATAATCCATCCTTTATTTTTCCTAACGTTTTCAAGCGAAAAACAGAATGACCATGCAAGAACATTACCAGCCCGCCGCCATCGAGCCTGCGGCGCAGAAAAAATGGGACGACGCCCGTATTTTCAACGTCTCCGAAGACGCTTCCAAACCCAAATACTACTGCCTCTCCATGTTTCCCTACCCCAGCGGCAAGCTGCACATGGGGCATGTGCGCAACTACACCATCGGCGACGTATTGAGCCGCTTCAAACGCTTAAACGGCTTCAACGTCATGCAGCCTATGGGTTGGGACGCGTTCGGCATGCCGGCGGAAAACGCGGCGATGAAAAACAACGTCGCCCCCGCCGCTTGGACCTACGACAACATCGAATACATGAAAACCCAGCTCAAAAGCCTGGGTTTTGCGATTGACTGGGCGCGCGAAGTCGCCACCTGCAAACCCGAATACTACCGCTGGGAACAATGGCTGTTTACCAAGCTGTTTGAAAAAGGCATCGTCTACCGAAAAAACGGCACGGTAAACTGGGACCCCGTCGACCAAACCGTCCTTGCCAACGAGCAAGTCATCGACGGGCGCGGCTGGCGTTCGGGCGCGTTGATCGAAAAACGCGAAATCCCGATGTATTACTTCAAAATCACGGATTACGCCGAAGAGCTGCTCAACGATTTGGACAAGCTGGAACACTGGCCGGAACAAGTCAAAACCATGCAGCGCAACTGGATCGGCAAATCACGCGGTATGACCGTGCGCTTCGCCGTTTCAGACGACAGCAAACAAGGCTTGGAAGGCGATTACGCGAAATTCCTGCAAGTTTATACCACCCGTCCCGACACGCTGATGGGCGCGACTTATGTTGCCGTTGCCGCCGAGCATCCACTGGCAACCGCCGCAGCCGCCGAAAAACCTGAATTGCAGGCATTTATCGCCGAATGCAAAGCCGGTTCCGTTGCCGAAGCCGACATGGCGACGATGGAGAAAAAAGGCGTACCGACCGGCCGCTACGTCGTCAACCCGCTCAACGGTGACAAGCTGGAAGTGTGGATTGCCAACTATGTCTTGTGGGGCTACGGCGACGGCGCGGTGATGGCGGTTCCGGCGCACGACGAACGCGATTTCGAGTTCGCCACCAAATACAATCTTCCGAAAAAACAAGTCATTGCCGTCGGCGACAACGCATTCGACGCAAACCAATGGCAAGAGTGGTACGGCGACAAAGAAAACGGCGTATTGGTCAACAGCGGCGACTTGGACGGCATGAATTTTCAGACGGCCTTCGACGCCATCGCCGCCAAGCTGCAAAGCCAAAACGCAGGCGAACCGAAAACCCAATACCGCCTGCGCGACTGGGGTATTTCGCGCCAACGCTACTGGGGCTGCCCGATTCCCATCGTCCATTGCGAAAAATGCGGTGACGTCCCCGTCCCAGCCGACCAACTGCCCGTCGTTTTGCCTGAAAACGTCGTACCCGACGGCATGGGTTCGCCGCTGGCAAAAATGCCCGAGTTTTACGAAACCACCTGCCCATGCTGCGGCGGCGCGGCGAAACGCGAAACCGACACCATGGACACCTTCATGGAATCGAGCTGGTATTTCTTCCGCTACATGTCGCCCAAGTTCGCAGAAGGCATGGTATCGACTGAAGCCGCGAAATACTGGGGCGCGGTCGACCAATACATCGGCGGTATCGAACACGCGATTCTGCACCTCTTATACGCGCGCTTCTTCACCAAACTGATGCGCGACGAAGGCTTGGTCAGCGTGGACGAACCGTTTGAACGCCTACTGACGCAAGGCATGGTCGTCTGCGAAACCTACTACCGCGAAAACGCCAACGGCAGCAAAGACTGGATCAACCCCGCCGATGTCGAACTGACTTTCGACGACAAAGGCCGCCCCGTTTCCGCCGTCCTCAAAGCCGACGGACTGCCCGTCGTCATCAGCGGCACGGAAAAAATGTCCAAGTCCAAAAACAACGGCGTCGATCCGCAAGAATTGATTAACGCCTACGGCGCGGACACCGCCCGCCTGTTCATGATGTTCGCCGCACCGCCCGAACAGTCCCTCGAATGGAGCGACAGCGGCGTCGAAGGCGCACACCGCTTCCTGCGCCGCCTGTGGCGTACCGTTTACGAATACCTGAAACAAGGCGGCGCGGTCAAAGCGTTTGCAGGCAGCCAAGACGGTTTGTCTAAAGAACTCAAAGACCTGCGCCACAAACTGCACGCCACCACCGCCAAAGTCAGCGACGACTACGGCCGCCGTCAGCAGTTCAACACCGCCATCGCCGCCGTGATGGAACTGCTCAACCAATACGACAAAACCGACACCGGCAGCGAACAAGGCCGCGCCGTCGCCCAAGAAGTATTGGAAACCGCCGTACGCCTGTTGTGGCCCATCGTGCCGCACATCTGCGAAACCCTGTGGAGCGAATTGAACGGCGCGAAACTGTGGGAAGCAGGCTGGCCGACAGTCGACGAAGCCGCCTTGGTCAAATCCGAAATCGAAGTGATGGTTCAAGTCAACGGCAAACTGCGCGGCAAAATCACCGTTGCCGCCGACGCCTCCAAAGCCGACCTCGAAGCTGCAGCACTCGCCACCGAAGGCGCGGTGAAATTCATGGAAGGCAAACCCGCCAAGAAAATCATCGTCGTGCCGGGCAGACTGGTGAACATCGTGGTGTAAAGCCGATTCGGCATTGATTGCTGTAATTAAGAAAGGTCGTCTGAAAACTTGATTTCCAAGTTTTCAGACGACCTTTTTAAGGTAGATTGAGTTGTCTACATTACAGACCTCAAATAACTTAAATCTCAAAATCCAAAACATGAATTTATTTTTCGATACCGAATTGGGAAAGCAACAAAATAAAGCAACCCACAAAATCCGTGTAATGAGCGAGGCTTGGCTAGAAAAAAACGGCTACTGCCCCTGTTGCGGAAGCAAGCCGATGCAGAGATTTACCAATAACAAACCTGTTGCAGACCTCTTTTGTCCAAACTGTCACGAGCAATATGAATTAAAGAGTAAAAATCAAAAAACTGTAGGTAACAGTGTGCCTGACGGTGCATATCACACCATGTTGGAGCGCATCCAGTCAGATACCAACCCCAACTTTTTCTTTCTTGCATATAAAAAAGCGGATTACTCCATACAGCAATTGGTGCTTGTACCTAAGCATTTCATAACACCGGACATGATTATTCCCAGAAATAAAGGTATTAAAAACCGACCACACCACATCATGTGCTCCATTAATCTTGTACCTTTACCTGAAAGCGGCAAAATATTCTTAATAGACAATTCCCGCATTATCGAACCCGAAATCGTTCTGAAAAAATGGCAATCCAATCTATTTTTACGCAACCAAAATGCGGAACGCAAAGGCTGGCTTTTGGCTATTATGAAATGTATCGATCAACTCCCCAAAGAATTCACATTGTCGCAAATGTATGAATTTGAAAACAAACTATCTATTCAATTTCCCCAAAACAACCATATCAAAGACAAAATCCGCCAACAGTTGCAAATTTTGCGTGATCAAAATATGATCGAATTCATTGGTCGCGGACTTTACAAAAAAATCGTATGGTCGCCCGTCATCTGAACACACACGGCTACCGCTAATTCTGCCGCTGCGCAACCCCGCCAAAGCGCCTAACCTGCCGAACTGAGAGCAAGCCGTAGCCTGAATCCTCACTAACCGCGTGCGTGGCTACGCCACACACCCTACCTGCGGGCGGCACAAACTTTAAAACCGACGTGTAGGGTGTGTGCGTTACGCACGCACGCGTTTTTTGCCGTCTCAAACCATTGTTTCAAACTTTCAGACGACCTCAAACGTCGTCTGAAAACCTGGGGATTTTGCAATAATACGTTGAGACCTTTTTGTATTTTCAGCGGAGGAGTTTTAAAGATGGGGGATGTGTTGAGCCAACCGTAGCGTGGGCTTTGCCCACGGGTTGTTTTTTGGAAAACAAAGGTCGTCTGAAAGCCTGCGTACAGGTTTCAGACGACCTTTCTTATTTTCGCGGGCATAGCCCACGCTACCAGTTGAAAACTGCTGGAAATATTGTTCTTTTCGATCGTGTTTCCCTTGATGTGGCGCAGCAAGCTGTAGCCTGAAGCCTCACTAACCGCGTGCGTGGCTACGCCACACATCCTACCTGCGGACGGCACAAACTTTAAAACCGAGGTGTAGGGTGTGTGCGGTACGCACGCACGCGTTTTTTTGCCGTTCTCAAACCATTGTTTCAAACTTTCAGACGACCTCAAACGTCGTCTGAAAACCCAAAACTTATAGTGGATTAACTTTAAACCAGTACGGCGTTGCCTCGCCTTGCCGTACTATCTGTACTGTCTGCGGCTTCGTCGCCTTGTCCTGATTTAAATTTAATCCACTATACAATCTGTCCTTACGATCGGTAGTCTGCGTTGATGGAGACGTAGTCGTGCGACAGGTCGCAGGTATAGACGGTGGCGGCGGCTTGCCCGCGGTGGAGTTTGATGCGGACGGTGATTTCGTCTTTTGCCATCACTGCCTGTCCTTGTTCTTCGGTGTAGCTTGCGGCGCGGCCGCCGTTTTCGGCAACCAATACGTCGTCCAGATACATTTCGAGGATGTCGGCGTCCAAATCGGCGATGCCGGCGTAGCCGATGGCGGCGAGCAGTCTGCCGAGGTTGGGGTCGGAGGCGAAGAAGGCGGTTTTAACGAGGGGCGAGTGGGCGACGGCGTAGGCGACTTGGCGGGCTTCATCGCGGGTTTTGGCGTTTTCGACGCGGACGGTGATGAATTTGGTCGCGCCTTCGCCGTCGCGGACGATGGCTTGGGCAAGTTCGAGGGCGAGGCTGCCGAGCAGGTCTTTAAGCTGTTTGTAACGCGGGTCGGCGATGTTGTCGATTTCGCTTTGGCTGTTTTTGCCGGTGGCGATGATGACGAAGCTGTCGTTGGTGCTGGTGTCGCCGTCAACGGTGATGGTGTTGAAGGTTTCGTCGGCGATTTCTTGGGTCATCAGCTGGAGGACGGGTTGGGAAACTTTGGCATCGGTGGCGATGAAGGAGAGCATGGTCGCCATGTTGGGGTGGATCATGCCGGAGCCTTTGGCGATGCCGGTGGCGCGGACGGTGTGTTTTTCGCCGACGCTGCCTTCGCGCGAGGCGGATTTGGGCACGGTGTCGGTGGTCATGATGGCGCGTGCGGCATCCGCCCAGTCGGCGGGCTGCATTTTGGGCAGGGCGGCGACGATTTTGCCGACGGGCAGGGGCTCGAGGATGACGCCTGTGGAGAAGGGAAGGACTTGGGAGGGTTTACAGCCGGTTTGTTCGGCGGTGGCGGCGCAGGTTTCGATGGCGTCGATTCTGCCTTGCGCGCCTGTACCGGCGTTGGCGTTGCCGGTGTTGATGATGATGGCGCGCACGCCGTCTTCGTCGAAGAGATGTGATTTGGCGATGTGGACGGGGGCGGCACAGAAGCGGTTGGTGGTGAAGACGGCACCGACGGTGTTGCCGCCGGAAAGTACCATCAGGGTAAGGTCGGCGCGGTCGGTTTGTTTGATGCCTGCGCGGGCGGTGAAGAGTTGGATGCCGTCGATGTTCAGCAGTTGGTCTGCGGTTTTTTCTGTGAGGTTGACTGCCATTTTGCTGCTCCTTTGTTTGGGGTTGCTATGGGTTTGGGTTTCAGACGACCTTTTTGGTTCATCGGGGTCGTCTGAAAAGTGTTCAGAATCCTAATACGGGGATGATAATCGGGGCGATGGCGGCGGTCAGTACGCCGTTGAGGGTCAGTCCCAGCCCTGCGTATGCCGCCATGCGCCGGCTGCGTTCGAGCGAGGCGGCGATGCCCATGGCGTGTGAGGCGGTGCCGAGCGACATGCCAACCGACGAGGGCATGCCGACGGTGTTTTTAAGCACGGTATAACCGGCTATCTGCCCGACCAGTCCGGCGACGATGACGGTGGCGGCGGTGATGGCGGGGATGCCGCCTATGGTGCGGGTGATTTCGATGGCAATGGGGTTGGTCACGGATTTGGCGGCGAGCGAGAGGACGACTTCGCGTTCCGCGCCCAGCCATTTGGCGAAATACATGCCCGTGATGATGCCGGTCACGCTGCCGGCGAGCTGCGAGACGATGACGGGCAGCCACTGGCTGAAGATTTTTTGACGGTTTTGATAAAGCGGGACGGCAAGTGCGACGACGGCGGGTTTGAGCCAGAAGTCGATAAACTGCGCGGCATCGTGGTACACGGCGTAATCGATGTTGAGGATTTTGAGATAGGCAATCAGGGTAACGGTGCTGATTAAGACGGGGTTGAGCAGCAGATAGCCCGTCCGCGCGCGGAGGATGAGTGCCAGCGCGTAAACCGCCAGCGTCAGGAAAAGCAGGACACTGGGCTGCTGCCACAGGGAAAGGATGCCGTCCATCAGATTTTCTCCCGTATCCATTGATGCACCTTGCCCGTAACCAACAGGACGCACACGGTACTGGCGGCGGCGGAGACGAGTATCGACAGCCAACTGTCGGCAATCAAATTCAAATAGCTGATGACGGCGACACAAGGCGGCACAAGGAAAAGCGTCAGGTTTGCCATCAGCGCGTCGGTAAGCTGCTGCAACCACTCGGCTTTCACCCACCCCGCCTGAAGCATGGCAAACAGAATGCCCATGCCGATGATACTGCCGGGCAATTTGATGCCCGTAAGGTAGGCGGCGGTTTCGCCGAGCGCGAGGCAGCCGAGCAGGACGAGCAAGGCGCGGATGGTTTGCATGGGTCGGGTTTCCTCTATGGTTTGCCGCTTTGCAGACGGGCGGTTTATGAATCTTTGTTAATATAATGGATTAACTTTAAACCAGTACGGCGTTGCCTCGCCTTGCCGTACTATCTGTACTGTCTGCGGCTTCGTCGCCTTGTCCTGATTTAAATTTAATCCACTATAATTAAATCATAACGCCCTTGGGGTCGTCTGAAAAGTGTGGCTCAGCCCGAATGCAACATCGATTTGCCGTTTTCGCGCTTATCTGAATCAATCAATGCTGAAACCCAACAAGGTCGTCTGAAAGCATCTTGCCGGCTTTCAGACGACCTTGTCGGGTTGTCGCCCATAAAAAACGGCATGGTCAAAAGCCACACCGTCGGATAGGGATTTCCGCCTAGGATTTCCGGTAGGGATTTTCCACACCTTCAATCAAGGCTCGCAGGTATTCGCGCAACTGCTTCTCGCCACACCCCATCAGGAGCGCGTCTTCAAATGCGTCTTGCGCCGCCTGATAAAGCTCGGTCATGTTTTCGGTCATGACTTTCACTTTTTCAGTGCAGGATACGATTTGCCCGTCGTCGTCATACCATTTGGGCATTTCAGGCATACTCACGTTGGTACTTTCCTAGACTTAATTGAGGAAACGGGACGGATCGTTTTTCTTCACGCGGCGGGCGAAGGCGTATTTGGCATTCCAGTATTTGTTGCTGAGGCTGGTGACTTCGATACGTTTGCCGGTACGCGGCGCGTGGATGAAACGGTTGTTGCCGATGTAGAGGCCGACGTGGGAGATTCTGCCGCGACCCATCGTGCGGAAGAACACCATGTCGCCCGGCTGCAATTCGCTACGCGATACGCCGACACCCATTTTTGCCTGTGCGGCGGAAGTGCGCGGGAGGTTTACGCCCATCGAGCGTTTGAAGATGTGCTGCATGAAACCGCTGCAGTCGAAACCTGTGGACGCGGATGTGCCGCCGTAGCGGTAGGCTACGCCCAAAAGCCCCATCGCGCTGCTGATGAGTTCGTCTGCATTGTCTGATGACTGTACAGAGCTTACGGGTTGACGGGGAGCGATCGCGGCAGTGATTGCGCGTCCAGGTTGAAGGAGTGCCGGGGAAGCAGGTTGTCTTGCATCTTCAAATTGGTTTAAAACCTGCTGTCTGTTTCTGACGAACGAATCGAGATCGTCGGCGTTTGCAAAATGAATGCCGGACAGCACATAGACCGAAGCCAATAGTGCCGCCAGCCTGGATAAGGCTTTCATGTTTGACTGATTCCATTTTCAGACGACCTGTCTGCCGCCTGCTATTATGTTATTCTGTATCTGGGATATTCAGGCGATTGTATATAAAAAACAGGATGTTTGGCAAAAAAGCGTCTGTTATATTGCGTTAAAGCGTTGTTTATAAAAAATTTTGCAAAGATACCCGACCAATGATGATACCTACTCTGCTCGCTATGCGCGACTTTTCCAGAATGCGCGAAATTATTACCGTGCTGACGAAATACGGCTTGGGCGGCTTTGTGCAGCGCATCCGTTTGGGCGCGGCGGGCGGGGACGAAGTGCATCCCGACAGCCGTTATATGAGTACACCGCGACGCTTCCGCAAAGCGTTTGAGGAGCTGGGTCCGACCTTCGTCAAACTCGGTCAGGTATTGTCCACACGGGTCGATATTTTCGGGGCGGAGTGGATTGAAGAGTTCGAACAACTGCAAAGCAACGTCGCGCCGATACCGTCGTCTGAAATCTATACTTTGGTCGAAGCCTATCTGGGCAAACCCGTTTCCGAAGTGTTCCGCAGCATAGACCCGAAACCCGCCGGCAGCGCGTCGGTGGCGCAGGTACACCGTGCCGAACTTTTAGACGGAACCGCCGTCGCCGTCAAAGTCAAACGCCCCGACATCGAGCCGGTCATTCAGGCGGATTTGCGGATTTTGAACCACCTCGCCAGACTGATGGAATCCGAAATCCCCGAAGTGCGCCGTTACCAGCCCGTATTGATGGTCGCCTATTTTGCCAAGAGTCTGGCGAAAGAAACCGACTTATCGGTGGAGCTGCGCTATATGCAGCGCTTCGGTCAGACCTTTTCAGACGACCCCTTGGTCCGCATCCCCGCCGTCTATCCCGACATTTCCAACCGGCACATCCTCGTACAAGACTACATCGGCGGCACGCTCCTGAAAGACGCCGACCTCGACACCATGCCCCACACCTTGCGCAGCGGGCTTGCCGGACGGATTACCGACACCCTCTTCACCATGATGCTGCGGCAAGGCTTTTTCCATGCCGATCCCCATCCGGGCAACATCTTCATCAACGACAACGGCGGCATCACCTTCATCGACTTCGGGCTGGTCGGACACCTCGGCAACACCCGCCGCCGCGAAATCCTCAACCTTATCAACGCCCTGACCAACAACGACGCGCTGCTCATCCAATACGTCCTCAGCGACTGGGCGCAGGGCGATTTGCCCGATGAAAACCTGCTCGGCGCCGATGTTTTGGAAATGCTGCTCAACTACGAACACACGCCCATCCGCGACCTGCGCGTCAGCCAAGTCATCAACGACATCACCTCCATCATGCGCCGCCACGGGCTGACCCTGCCCGGCGACCTCGTGATGCTCTTCAAGACCCTCATCACCCTCGAAGGCGTCGTCAAACGGCTCGACGGCAGTATCGAACTGCTCGAACGCGCCAAACCCATCACCGAAGCCGCCGTCAAAGAACAAGCCTCCGCCGCCCACATCGCCCGCAACGCCAAAACGCAACTGCGCACCCTGTTGCAAATGGCGGAGTCGCTGCCGCAAGACTTCTTCAGGCTGACCAGAATGCTGCAAAAAGGCAAATTCGGCATCACCCTAGACCTCAAGCAGTCAGACCGCATCAGCCATCAAATCGACAGCGCCGCCAACCGCCTGACCATGGGCATCGTCACCGCCGCCCTGATTATCGGTTCGTCCATCGTCATGAGTATAGACACCGGCCCCAAGTTTATCGGCTTCGTCGGCTACCTTATCGCCTTCGCCAACAGCCTGTGGATTATCTGGTCGGTGTGGCGGTCAGGGAAACACTAAACTGCCTGCTTCCGAAGCAGACCGCCTCAAAAGCAGGCAAGAAATTTTGTACTTTGCACACCTTGCGGCAAGGTATTAAAACAACTTACGCACTTCGGCTTCGATATCCGCCGCCCGCATAAAGGTTTCGCCGATTAAGAACGTATGCACGCCGTGTCCGCGCATAAAGTCCACATCGTCTTTGTTTCGGATACCGCTTTCCGTGACGACCGTTTTACCCGACAGCTCGGGAAGCAGGTCTAAAGTTTGCTGGAGCGTGACTTCAAAAGTCCGCAGATTGCGGTTGTTCACACCCCAAAGCGGCGTGGTCATACTGCGGCATTTTTCCAATTCGGATTGGTCGTGCAATTCCAGCAGCACGGTCAAGCCCAAATCGTGGGCAACGGCTTCAAAATGCGCCAACTGCGCGGCATCCAAGGCCGCCGCAATCAATAAAATCGCATCTGCGCCCCATGTGCGCGCCTGATAAATCTGATAGTCGTCGATGATGAAATCCTTGCGCAACACCGGCAGGCTGACCGCCGAACGCGCCTGTTTCAAATACTCGGGCGAACCTTGGAAATACACTTCGTCGGTCAGCACAGACAAACAAGCCGCCCCTGCGCGTTCATAAGCGCGCGCAATATCCGCAGGGTGAAAATCAGGCCGTATCAGCCCTTTGCTGGGGCTGGCTTTTTTGATTTCCGCGATAATGGCAGGCAAGTTTTGGGCGTGTTTATTGCGGATGGAAGCAAAAAAGTCACGCACGGGTTCGGCATCGCGCAACCGCGCTTTGACTTCCGCAAGCGGCACTGCCGCTTTTTGAGCGGCCACTTCTTGAGCCTTGGTGGCAAGGATTTTATTGAGGATATCGGTCATAAATGGCTTTCGGTCAATACATGGCGGAACCACGCAAAACAGCAGGCAACCCGATGCCGCCGCTTTTTGCGCCCTTCCATACCGTAAAGGGAAAAACGGTTTATCTTAACATTTACGAGGTCGTCTGAAAAACAGAAGATGGTTTCAGACGACCTCCCCGCGATGACAACACAACATACCCACCCCGCCCGCAACCGAAATCTACCGCCCATCCCGTCTTACCGGTCAGACAATCCGCATATGCTATGATGTTTCACTGCCGCGCCATCCAACCGATATCCCGCCGCACACACCCGATACACCCAAAGGAATCATTTATGAAAAGATGGATAATATGGGGCCTTCTCCCACTTCTCCTCATCTGGGCGACCAGCGTGGCTTGGCTGCATTACCAAGCCGTCCAAGCAGAAAAAGCATCCCAAAACATCAAACCTGCCGACATCGCCGTTATCTTGGGCAATTCCGTCAACAGGCATGGCAAGCCCAATCCCTGCCTGCGCTCCCGAGTGGAAGCAGGCGTCGCTCTCTACCGCCAAAACAAAGTCAGCGGATTGCTGATGAGCGGCGGCACGGACGGCGACGGCAGCAACGAAGCGGCAGCCATGCAATCTATGGCGATAGACATGGGCATCCCGCCCGAACACATCCGCATCGAAAACAAATCGGAAAGCACCTTTGAAAACATCGCCTTGAGCGCACCGCTGTTGCAAGACGTATCCAACGTCATCATCGTCAGCGACGCCTTCCATCTCGCACGCGCCGAGTGGCTCGTCAACCGTCATTTAAAAGGCAAAAACGTCCAATTTTACGCTTCCGATTCCTGCGGCGACTCCACGCCCAATTACCTGCGCAAACTCTCCCGCGAAATACCCGCGTGGATTAAAGCCATGATTATGCACCGCTGAATCCTGTCCGTCCGAAGCAAATGGCTTTCGGTTTGGCAAGCAGCGTTCACAGCTAGGCATTGTCTGCATGGTTCATCATTGACAAAAGGTCGTCTGAAAACCGAAATCCGTTTTCAGACGACCTTTCCGTTATTCATCCCCTCAAACGCCATAACTGCAAACACCAAGCCACATATCGCCGCAAACGCATTTCCGTTATATCCAAAGAAGCAAACAATATTTCCCGCGCGATTCCCACCTTGTTATATTCCCCGCTCAAGTATTTGTCTGATAAGGAAAATATGATGGGACTCAAATCATGGCTGGGCATTATCTTCATCGGCGCGACGGTGTGGCTCGCCTCATGCGGGCAGTCCGGCGGCACGTCGAAAGGCAAACCCGAACGCGTCGTCATGTTGAATGTATCGTACGACCCGACACGCGAGTTCTACCGCGAATACAACCCGTTTTTCCAACACTACTGGCAAAAAACACACGGACAGGAAGCAGATATCCGCCTCTCCAACGGCGGTTCGGGCAAGCAATCATTGACCGTGCAAAACGGCTTGAAAGCCGATGTCGTAACGCTTGCACTGGCATCCGACATCGACGCGCTCCATCACAGCAAAGCAGGCAGACAACTCTTGTCGGCAGATTGGCAAAAAGCCCTGCCGCACAACAGCACGCCCTACACTTCGACCATCGTGTTCCTCGTACGCAAAGGCAATCCCAAGCAGATTCATGACTGGGACGACTTGGTCAAAGGCGACGTACAAATCATCACGGCAAATCCGAAAACCTCAGGCGGCGCACGCTGGAATTTCCTATCGGCTTGGGCGTACGCACAAGAAAAAGGCGGAGATGCGGCGGCAGAACAATTTGTCTCCGAACTCTACCGCCGCGTGCCGGTCATGGACGCAGGCGCGCGCGGTTCGACCATTACCTTTACACGGCGCGGATTAGGCGATGTTTTGCTGGTATGGGAAAACGAAGCCCACCTCGCCTTGCAGGAAAATCCGAACCAATTTGAAATCATCACGCCGTCAATATCCATGCTGTGCGAACCGCCCGTCGCCGTGGTCAGCGCAGTAGCAAAAGAAAAAGGCACGGAACAAATCGCCAAAACCTATTTGGAAATGCTGTATAGCAAAGAAGCGCAACGAATGGCGGCACGTCATTTCTACCGCCCCACCGACGAAACCGTACGCGCCGAATTTAAAACACGCTTCCCCGATTTGAAACTGGTCGGCATCGACGAAACCTTCGGCGGCTGGCGCAAAGCACAAGCACGATTTTTCAACGACGGCGGCGTATTCGATAAGATTTACCGACCGCAAAGCTGATTGCATTCAGATATAGTGGATTAAATTTAAATCAGGACAAGGCGACGAAGCCGCAGACAGTACAGATAGTACGGAACCGATTCACTTGGTGCTTCAGCACCTTAGAGAATCGTTCTCTTTGAGCTAAGGCGAGGCAACGCCGTACTGGTTTAAAGTTAATCCACTATAAAACAAAGGTCGCCTGAAAACCTGTTTCCAAGTTTTCAGACGACCTCTTGGTCTTCATACGCTTACACGAATCAATCAGAAAAACAGCTCGCGCCAGCTGATACGTTGCAAACCACAGATACGACCCTCAACTGCCAGAGACTCACCCTTATTTAACAGTAGGCTGCGAGTCGCTTTATTGGAGAAGCATTTGTTGTTTGGTGCACTCGACGTAACAGAAAGCTCTTTATCCGTACCCGTACCTCCTGAATCCCCATCTGCAGTCACGGGGGAATCATCCAATTTGCTCGGATTGAGGAAGGTAAAGCTGATAACCCCATCCCGAGTCAAACCATTGGCGTATTGCATACCGAAGCCGTTCAATTCTCGGATAACATTATCAGGTGTAAAGCGTGCATTGCGTGCGTTCAATGCACCTCCATTATCAGCATTCACACCAATGAACGAAGTTTTTGCCACAGTTTTCACGCTCGTACTTGTCGGTAAACAAACATCGGCACCTGCAGATTTTTCCTCTGTAACAGAATCATAGCGACGCACAGTCACAACAGCCGTACGCAAGATCATAGTCGGTTTGACGTTTACCCGTTCACCATCACGCAAATCGATTTTCCAACCTTTTTGGGTTTTGGCAACCTGGTTGTTAGTTAGATAAATATAGCCTTCTTTTCCTTTTTCTTCAGGACGAAACTCTTGTTGCTGCAAATCGCTTTCGGAAGCAACGGTTACGGTCTGATTCGGTGTCAAATCTTCATAAATACCGTAAATAGATTGCTTGTCTTTATTGGTCAGATCATTTTGATAAATCTCACTGCCCGTACCGAAAATCACGACATATTCGTTTGCTCTGCGGCGGGAAACGGCAGGTGCGGAGGTAATCGGTTTGCTGGGTGAACCCGTAAAGATTTTAACAACCTTCCAGTTGTCCGGTTTTTCGCCGCGCAGGTCGAAACGATACATATTGCCTCCACGGTCGCCCGCATAGGCAACATCAATTACACCGTCAAAATCGGTGTCCACAAGGGTCGGCGTGGACAGACCGCCTACACCGCCTTCGACTTCGATTTTTTTCAACAATTCGCCCGGTGCTTTACCTGTACCGCTACCGCGTTTATCGCCCGTACCGACTTCCTTGCCTAACATTTCATATATGTATAATGCAGTTTCGTTTTTCGCATCGGTTTTATCTTCAACACGATAACCGCTGGCAAGAAAACCCGCATAGCGAATGTTTTCTTTTGTATCTACACGCCCGTTATCAGCAGGTCTGTTAACTGAGACGCGTCCGATTTGCGGCGTACCGATGGTATAGCCCAATGTGTTTTTCTCACCTTTAATGGTTTCAAACAATGGAACTGTTTTATTCCATTCGGTATCGGCGACATCCAAACCTGTTTTGGTAGCTTTATCTACATTACCGCCGATATTCAGGGCATACGCACCACGACCACCTTGCCCCATCGCACCGAACATAAATACGCGCTGAGTATCATTTTCCGGAGTCTGACGCAAGGTAAATCCGCCGTTAATCATATATTCATGATTGGTAATAGACGATGTATAGCTGTCTTTGGCAATATTTTTCAAAACCTTTGCCAAAGTAACTGTTTTCACATTATTGCCGTCTGAGACATCCCGCTCCATTGTCGAAGGAATGTAACTGACTTTCAGCTCATACGGATGATTTGCATCTGACGAGGTTTGGAACAAATGCACCATGCCGTCATTCGCAGCCGCAACCATATATTTCTGACGCTCGATAGTATCGCTGCCAACTTTATATTTGGTCTTATTACCGACAGCAGCAACCGAACCGTCCAAAATATCGCCTAAATCGCGCTGATCACCTTCCCGAATACGGTAAACCTGACTGTACGGTGTGTTTTTCGACTTATCTTGTATTGACTTATCATCACCAACACGACCCGTCCAATTCAGCAAATCACGCCATTCACCCGAATTTTTACCATTATCTGCAATATCAAAATAGGCATTGTTTAAAGTATTATTGGGAATATTATTAATAAAATAAGTACCGGAATCCGTATTAATCAGGGTTTTACGGTTTGCAAACGACGGGTACTGCTTCAACTCTTCACTGCGTCGGCCATCC
Organism: uncultured Neisseria sp.; assembly: GCA_963532335.1. Classification (GTDB taxonomy): domain Bacteria; phylum Pseudomonadota; class Gammaproteobacteria; order Burkholderiales; family Neisseriaceae; genus Neisseria. The sequence goes on from CAUSKT010000023.1 coordinate 26,201, forward strand.
TTCCCTAATCTTTGGAAAATAATCTGGCTGCTCCAAGAGTTCGTTTTCAAACCGATAACTGCCGACATCCCAGGCAGGCTGCTGCTGGTTGTTGCAGGTGCGGTCGCACCTACATCGTCATAACCCACATTTTTCGTGTCAGATTTAATCTGCTCTACAATGTCGTTAAATGCCTTTGACAAACTTTCGGGTTTATCTGCCTCATAATAATATTCAGGGCGGCTGGCAGCCAGCTGTAAATACCTCTTTCCTGAATTCGAGATACCTTGCCCGAAACCTACGGTAAAGGTCTGTACCAGTTGTTTACTGTAATCGGCAGGATCTTTGGGATCGCCGTTCCAGCTTTTACCCGCTTCATCCGTTCCTTCGGTTTTAAAATCGTTCTCGGCAAGTTTTTTGCTGAAGAAAGCCAAACCATCATCTCTATCCCAAGAGGTATCATATGCACCACCCGTCTCATCTTGGCAATATCCTGCCTGCCTATACCCGAAATAGCTATATGCCTTGCTATACAGTGGCTCTCTCAAAAATATATCTCGTCTATAATATTTGGAAGGACGATAGTTATATCCATACAAAAAATCAACTCCATCCAAATAACGTCCCCATCCATCCCTCCAGGTACAACTTAAATTGGCATCACCGTCAGACATCAAAACCACATATGATTTCTGACAACGATATTTCACACTCGGCATAACAATTTGACTAACCAACTCGAAATAACGTGAAGTAGTCGGCGTACCTCCATCGGGATTAATACTTTTTACCCTCTTTGCAATTTCAGTCGCTGGAATAGAAAATCCTTCCCTATCCGTAGTATCTGCTCGTCCTGAGTTATTCAACGTTTGCAACGCCCAATTAAACTCTCCACCATGCTTACTTAACACTTGGCTCAAAGCATCTTTTGCAACTGTCATTCGTGATGCATGAGATATATTGCCATTCTCTACTGAAATACGTTTGCCGTTGATAGAGCTCCACGCCATACTACCTGAATCATCAATAAACAGCATAATATTATGCTTAACTTCAGGCTGTTTATCGATTTTGGTTTCATTTTGCAGATACAGCGGGACTTTGGCGAACTCGCTTGTCGCGGCATTTGCCGCCCCGCTCATCAAAGCGAGCGCGGAGGCGATGCTGTAAATCATCGGACGGATGGAGCCGGGGCAACGTGAAGATTTGTTTTTCATAATGCGTTCTTTTTTCATAAAATCGTCGGTTGACGGATGATGACGTTGTTTTTATTTTCTCGGAATGCGATTCTAACATTTACGATGTCATTTATGTGGGGTTCGGGCTGTTTTTTTTATCTGATGCGGCGAACAATGGCGAAAATGAAACAGGCGGCGCGATTGTAAAGGCAAAATCCGTTGCCACGTCACGGCTTGAACGATGCGGCTTTTTGACGTAGAATGCATTGCTTCTACGGCATAGGCAGCTATGCCTGAAAAAGCACGTTACGCAGCAAAACCAAGGCTGCGGGGCGTGTTTTTTTTTAGCCGATATTTTCTCAGGCGGTCTTTTTTGTAAACAATTTTCAGACGACCCCTGCCCGTTTCTGCAAACCGACAATCATCAGGCAACAGGATTCATCATGACCACTCCGGCTCTTCTCGTTCTCGCTGACGGCAGCGTATTTCACGGCACATCAATCGGTTACGAAGGTTCGACTTCCGGCGAAGTCGTGTTCAACACTTCCATGACCGGCTATCAGGAAATCCTGACCGACCCGTCCTACTGCAAACAAATCGTCACCCTCACCTACCCCCACATCGGCAACACCGGCACCAACGCCGAAGATGAAGAAAGCCGCTGCGTTTACGTCGCCGGTTTGATTATCCGCGACTTGCCGCTCTTGCACAGCAACTTCCGCGCATCCGAAAGCCTGCACGACTATTTGGTACGCAACAAAACCGTCGCCATCGCCGATATCGATACCCGCCGCCTGACCACCCTGTTGCGTGAAAAAGGCGCGCAAGGCGGTGCAATCTTGACCGGTGCGGACGCTACGGTTGAAAAAGCACAAGAACTGATTGCCGCATTCGGCAGCATGGTCGGCAAAGACTTGGCAAAAGAAGTTTCCTGCACAGAAACTTACGAATGGACCGAAGGCGAATGGGAATTGGGCAAAGGTTTCGTTACACCTTCCGAACAGCCTTACCACGTCGTCGCCTACGATTTCGGTGTCAAAACCAACATCCTGCGCATGCTCGCCTCACGCGGCTGCCGCCTGACCGTCGTTCCCGCACAAACCAGCGCGGAAGACGTCTTGGCACTCAATCCTGACGGCGTATTCCTATCCAACGGCCCCGGCGACCCCGAGCCTTGCGGCTACGCCATCAAAGCCGTACAAAAACTGATGGAAAGCGGCAAACCGATTTTCGGCATTTGCTTAGGACACCAACTGATCAGCCTCGCCATCGGCGCCAAAACCCTGAAAATGCGCTTCAGCCATCACGGTGCCAACCACCCTGTACAAGATTTAGACAGCGGCAAAGTCGTCATCACCAGCCAAAACCACGGTTTCGCCGTCGATGCCGACACTCTGCCCACCAACGCACGCATTACCCACAAATCCTTGTTCGACAACACCTTGCAAGGCATCGAACTGACAGACAAACCTGTATTCTGCTTCCAAGGCCACCCCGAAGCCAGCCCGGGCCCGCAAGACGTCGGCTATCTATTCGACAAATTCATTGACAATATCAAAGCAGCAAAACAATAAAGCTGATTTTTTCAGACGGCCACACTCAACTCAACAACAGGCCGTCTGAAAACCAAACTTCAAAAATATAAATTCAGCCCCCTCTCAACATCTGTACAGCCTGAAAACCCAATCGTCTAATCAGAAAGGAAAACCAATG
>CAUSKT010000024.1:0-28492 GCA_963532335.1 uncultured Neisseria sp.
CCCGATTTGACGATGCGCTACTGTCCTATTTTGATTTTAATTGACTATAAATTTAGAAATTCTTCTATAAGGTCAAAAAAATTATCTTTCATTTGATCTTTGGGCATATTCATTTCTTTCTTATTGAAAGTTGATTGGTTGAAGCTCTTACATTAGCCCTCAAGCCTGTTAGATATTCCCCAGCTTTCAAAGCAGCACACTTTTCTGTCTTTGCGCTAAACTTGAGGTTCTTAAAAATTATAGACTCCTAGTGTTTCAGTGCTCAAAAATCTTGCTTCAAAAGAAAACGAAAGGTCGTCTGAAAACCCGTTTCCAAGTTTTCAGACGACCTCTTGTTTATCTGCCGTTTGTGTATCGATTATTTAACGCGCAACACTTCCAGCGTATTGGTTGAACCGGATTCGCGCATTTGCGAACCGCTGGTGATGATGTATTGGTCGCCGGAGCTTAAGATTTTATGTTCGACCAACATGGCTTCCACTTCGTTCAGCGCGGTATCGTGGTCGGTGCTGGTCGCCAAAATCAGCGGGCGAACGCCGCGGTACATCGCCATACGGCGTTGGGCGGAAATGCTCGGGGTCAGCGCGAAAATCGGCAAGGTGATGTTGTGGCGGCTGACTTCGAAGGCGGTCGAACCGCTTTCAGTCAGGGCGACGATGGCTTTGGCGTGAACCGCGCGCGCCACGCTGACCGCGCCGCCGGCAATCGCCAAGTTGGTGCTGACGGCTTCGGGATAATCGACCTGTTCGGCAACGCCGTTGAGCGAATCTTGTTCTTTTTCCGCAGCCGCACAAATAATCGCCATTTGGCTGACGGTTTCAAACGGATACGCGCCGACGGCAGTTTCGGCGGAACACATCACCGCATCGGTGCCGTCCAATACCGCGTTTGCCACGTCGCTGACTTCCGCGCGGGTCGGGACGGGGTTGGTGATCATGGATTCCATCATTTGGGTTGCCGTAATGCTGAAGCGGCGCAACTCGCGTGCACGGCGGATCATGCGTTTTTGCAGGGCGGGGACGGCTGCGTGTCCGACTTCGACCGCCAAGTCGCCGCGCGCCACCATGATACCGTCGCTGGCGAGGATGATTTCGTCCAAGTTTTCAATCGCTTCCACACGTTCGATTTTGGAAACCAAACCGGGGCGAACGGCAGTACTGCCTTTCATTTCTTCTTCGACTTTGGCGCGGGCAGTGTGCAAATCTTCGGCGGATTTTACAAAGCTGATGGCGAGGTAGTCGCAACCGATGGCAATCGCGGTTTTCAGGTCGCGGAAGTCTTTCTCGGTCAACGCGCCTGCGGACAAACCGCCGCCGCGCTTATTGATGCCTTTGTTGCTTTTCAACACATGGCTGTTTTCAACTTTAGTAACAATCTTACTGCCTTCAACGGATTCTACGGTCAAAGTCAGCAAGCCGTCGTCCAACCACAAAACATCGCCTGCAACGACATCATTAGGCAGGTCGCGGTAGTCCAAACCGACCGCGTCGCGCGTGCCTTCGCCTTCGAGTGCGGCATCAAGAACTAGCGTTTCGCCTTTGTTCAATTCGATGCTGCCGCCGGCGATTTTGCCGACACGGATTTTTGGACCTTGCAAGTCGGCGAGGATGGCGATTTCCTGTCCCGCGCGTTTTGCTGCTTCACGCACGATGCGGGCGTTTTCCTGATGGAATTCAGGCGTGCCGTGGCTGAAGTTGAAACGGACGACATTCAGACCGCCTACACGGATCATGTCTTCCAACAACTGAACATTGTTGCTGCCCGGCCCCAACGTAGCGACGATTTTGGTGTTGTGGCTGATGCGGGTTACATCGCGTTTTGCATTACTCATGTGAAGCGTCCTTTCGGTCAATCCGTTGATAAATGGCATACAGCTTTGTTGGAAAATTACAAAATGACATCCCAACGTCGTCTGAAACTGTAAATCTAAAACTTACATTGAGACATCCAAGCCGTAAATCATGATGCAAATTAATATTTTGGGATTTTACTCCCAAAGTTAAATGATTGGTGGAAAATTACAGGATTTTATGACTTAGGCTAAATTTAATTTTACATACGTTTGGGGCGGCAATCCGCTACAATACCGTCTGCCACTTTTCAGACGACCCTTCTTAAATGGATGTATATAGTGGATAGGTCGTCTGAAACTACATTAGTTTCCATCCATATCTTTTTCATCATTATCAGACACAACCATGCTAAGACGAATGCTCACTTCTTTGCCTATAGGTATTATGCTTGCCGATATGGTTTATGGTTTCGTTTTAAATATCGTTCAAGGCCTTAACCTTCAGCAGCAAGCGGCTCCTGCTTCAGACGGCGGACTGGCGGTAACGCCTGACATCGCGTTCAACAGCCTGCAAATCGTTGCAAACGGCGGCATGGTCATCATCATCGGGTTCGGATTGATTGTCTTGTTACAGCTAAACCGTACAGTGCTAAAACGTCAGATTTTGCCTATCGGTATTTTCCGGACGCTCGGACTGATTGCCGTGTTGGCTTTCAGCGTGCCTTCGTTGTGGGAGTGGTTTAATGCCGCATTGACCCTGTCGGCAGGAGGAAACATCCTCAATACCGGCAATCCGCGTTATTTGGTTTCCGCTTTATGTATGCCCTTAATTGCCTTATTATGTTTGGTACGGTTGTTTGGTTGGTATAAATTGCACACGCGCCAGCCCGAGCAAAACCCACCGACGGAGTTGCAGAAATAGCATTCTCGGTATGAAACGTATCCGAGTAGCGTAAAATAACCATGTATTGAGAAGAGGTCGTCTGAAATTTTGTTGTAGATGAAATTTCAGACGACCTTTTATATCGTTTTATATCGTTGAACAACAATTAAGACTGTCAAAATTCAGAACAGAATATCGATGGATTGGATAAAACCCAAATCGCTCGGATGACAGTAAATAATCTGCGGCAAGCCTAAGATTTTTCTTGAAAACTTCTTTATTGTCGTGGTATAGTGCAGGGCTTGGTACAAATGTGCCAAGTTTTATCATTGTCCGAAGGCAGGCCAATCGTAGCCCGCCCCTTTACTTTAAAAGGAAAATAATCATGACTTTAGGTCTGGTTGGACGCAAAGTTGGTATGACCCGCGTGTTCGACGAACAGGGTGTTTCTGTTCCGGTAACCGTTTTGGATATGTCTGCCAACCGCGTTACACAAGTCAAATCCAAAGATACTGACGGCTATACTGCCGTTCAAGTTACCTTTGGTCAGAAAAAAGCTAACCGTGTCAATAAAGCCGAAGCTGGACACTTTGCAAAAGCAGGTGTTGAAGCCGGTCGTGGTTTGATCGAGTTTGCTTTGACTGAAGAAAAACTGGCTGAATTGAAAGCCGGTGACGAAATCACCGTTTCTATGTTTGAAGTCGGTCAACTGGTCGATGTAACCGGTACCTCTAAAGGTAAAGGTTTCTCCGGTACGATCAAACGTCATAACTTCGGTGCCCAACGTACTTCCCACGGTAACTCCCGTTCTCACCGTGTTCCAGGTTCTATCGGTATGGCGCAAGACCCAGGTCGCGTGTTCCCCGGTAAACGCATGGCCGGTCAATACGGCAACACCAAAGCAACTGTTCAAAAACTGGAAGTTGTCCGTGTTGATGCAGAACGCCAACTGCTGTTGGTTAAGGGTGCTGTTCCGGGTGCGGTCAACAGCGATGTTGTAGTTCGTCCTAGCGTGAAAGTAGGTGCGTAATGGAATTGAAAGTAATTGACGCTAAAGGACAAGTTTCAGGCAGTCTGTCTGTTTCTGATGCTTTGTTCGCTCGCGAATACAATGAAGCGTTGGTTCATCAGCTGGTAAATGCCTACCTGGCAAACGCCCGCTCTGGCAACCGTGCTCAAAAAACCCGCGCCGAAGTAAAACACTCAACCAAAAAACCATGGCGTCAAAAAGGTACCGGCCGTGCCCGTTCTGGTATGACTTCTTCTCCGCTGTGGCGTAAAGGTGGTCGCGCGTTCCCGAACAAACCCGACGAAAACTTCACTCAAAAAGTAAACCGTAAAATGTACCGTGCTGGTATGGCGACTATCCTGTCCCAATTGGCTCGTGACGAGCGTTTGTTTGCTATCGAAGCGTTGACTGCTGAAACTCCTAAAACCAAAGTTTTTGCTGAACAAGTGAAAAATCTGGGTCTGGAGCAAGTGCTGTTTGTAACCAAACAGCTCGATGAGAATGTTTACTTGGCTTCACGCAACTTGCCAAACGTGTTGGTTTTGGAAGCTCAACAAGTTGATCCTTACAGCTTGCTGCGTTACAAAAAAGTAATCATCACTAAAGATGCAGTTGCACAATTAGAGGAGCAATGGGTATGAATCAACAACGTTTGACTCAAGTGATTTTGGCACCTATCGTTTCTGAAAAAAGCAACGTATTGGCTGAAAAACGCAACCAAATGACGTTTAAAGTTTTGGCAAATGCAACCAAACCTGAAATCAAAGCTGCTGTTGAGCTGCTGTTCGGTGTTCAAGTTGCTTCTGTAACTACCGTTACTACTAAAGGTAAAACTAAGCGTTTTGGTCGTACTTTGGGCCGCCGCAGCGATGTTAAAAAAGCTTATGTAAGCTTGGCTGCCGGTCAAGAGTTGGATTTGGAAGCCGCTGCTGCAGCTGCAGATAAGGAATAAACAAAATGGCAATCGTTAAAATGAAGCCAACTTCTGCAGGCCGTCGCGGCATGGTTCGCGTGGTAACAGAAGGTTTGCACAAAGGTGCGCCTTATGCACCTTTGCTCGAAAAGAAAAATTCTACTGCCGGTCGTAACAATAATGGTCATATCACCACCCGTCACAAAGGCGGCGGTCATAAACACCATTACCGTGTTGTAGACTTTAAACGTAACAAAGACGGTATCCCTGCAAAAGTAGAGCGTATTGAATACGATCCTAACCGTACTGCCTTCATTGCACTGTTGTGCTATGCAGACGGTGAGCGTCGCTACATCATCGCTCCTCGCGGTATTCAAGCCGGTGCTGTATTGGTTTCCGGTGCTGAAGCTGCCATCAAAGTAGGTAACACCCTGCCGATCCGCAACATCCCCGTTGGTACAACTATCCACTGTATCGAAATGAAACCTGGTAAAGGTGCTCAAATTGCACGTTCTGCCGGTGCTTCTGCGGTATTGTTGGCTAAAGAAGGTGCATACGCTCAAGTCCGTCTGCGCTCTGGCGAAGTTCGTAAAATCAACGTAGATTGCCGTGCAACCATCGGTGAAGTCGGTAACGAAGAGCAAAGCCTGAAAAAAATCGGTAAAGCCGGTGCCAATCGTTGGCGCGGTATTCGTCCGACCGTTCGTGGTGTTGTCATGAACCCTGTCGATCACCCGCATGGTGGTGGTGAAGGTCGTACCGGTGAAGCTCGCGAACCGGTTAGCCCATGGGGTACTCCTGCTAAGGGCTACCGCACTCGTAATAACAAACGCACGGATAACATGATTGTTCGTCGTCGTTACTCAAATAAAGGTTAATTAGTATGGCTCGTTCATTGAAAAAAGGCCCATATGTAGACCTGCATTTGCTGAAAAAAGTAGATGCTGCTCGTGCAAGCAACGACAAGCGCCCAATTAAAACTTGGTCACGTCGTTCTACCATTTTGCCTGATTTCATCGGTCTGACTATTGCTGTTCACAACGGTCGCACTCACGTGCCTGTGTTCATCAGCGATAACATGGTTGGTCATAAATTAGGTGAATTCTCATTGACCCGTACCTTTAAAGGCCACTTGGCTGATAAAAAGGCTAAAAAGAAATAAGGTGAATCATGAGAGTAAATGCACAACATAAAAATGCCCGTATTTCAGCTCAAAAAGCTCGTTTGGTAGCTGATTTGATTCGTGGTAAAGACGTTGCCCAAGCTTTGAATATTTTGACTTTCAGTCCTAAAAAAGGTGCTGAGTTGATTAAAAAAGTATTGGAATCAGCTATTGCTAATGCCGAGCACAATAACGGTGCCGACATTGATGAGTTGAAAGTGGTAACTATCTTTGTTGACAAAGGTCCAAGCTTGAAACGTTTCCAAGCTCGTGCCAAAGGTCGCGGTAACCGCATTGAAAAACAAACTTGTCATATCAATGTGACAGTGGGCAACTAAGGAAAAGCTATGGGACAAAAGATTAACCCTACAGGCTTTCGCCTGGCGGTAACTAAAGACTGGGCTTCAAAATGGTTTGCTAAAAGCACCGACTTTTCTGCTGTTTTGAAACAAGATATTGATGTTCGTAACTACCTGCGTAAAAAATTGGCAAATGCTTCTGTTGGTCGCGTAGTTATTGAACGTCCTGCAAAATCTGCACGCATTACCATCCACTCTGCCCGTCCGGGCGTAGTAATTGGTAAAAAAGGTGAGGATATCGAAGTTCTGAAACGTGATTTGCAAGCCTTGATGGGCGTGCCTGTTCATGTGAATATCGAAGAAATCCGTAAACCTGAATTGGATGCACAAATTATTGCTGATGGTATTGCTCAGCAATTGGAAAAACGCGTTCAATTCCGCCGTGCTATGAAACGCGCTATGCAAAATGCTATGCGTTCAGGAGCAAAAGGTATCAAGATTATGACCTCAGGTCGTCTGAATGGTGCGGATATTGCTCGTAGCGAATGGTATCGTGAAGGTCGAGTACCTCTGCATACTTTGCGTGCAAACGTAGATTATGCAACTAGTGAAGCTCATACTACTTATGGCGTGCTGGGTTTGAAAGTTTGGGTCTATACTGAAGGTAATGTAAAGACTTCAGCTAAACCTGAGCATGAAAAGAAACAAAGAAAGGCAGGTGGACGTAATGCTGCAGCCAACTAGACTGAAATACCGCAAGCAACAAAAAGGTCGCAATACTGGTATTGCTACTCGCGGTAACAAAGTAAGTTTCGGTGAGTTCGGTTTGAAAGCCGTTGGTCGCGGTCGTTTGACTGCCCGCCAAATCGAAGCTGCTCGTCGTACAATGACTCGCCACATTAAACGTGGTGGTCGTATTTGGATTCGTGTATTCCCTGATAAACCAATTACTGAAAAACCTATTCAAGTTCGTATGGGTGGCGGTAAAGGTAACGTGGAATATTACATTGCCGAAATCAAACCAGGCAAAGTGTTGTATGAGATGGACGGTGTTCCAGAGGCTTTGGCTCGTGAAGCATTTGAATTAGCTGCTGCCAAATTGCCTATTCCTACGACCTTTGTAGTAAGACAGGTAGGTCAATAATGAAAGCAAATGAATTGAAAGACAAATCTATTGAGCAATTAAATGCAGATTTGTTGGACTTGTTGAAAGCTCAGTTTGGCTTACGTATGCAAAACGCAACTGGTCAATTGGGTAAACCAAGCGAATTAAAACGTGTACGTCGCGATATTGCTCGTATTAAAACCATTTTAACTGAAAAAGGTGCTAAGTAATGAGCGAAAATAAAAATGTTCGTACTTTGCAAGGCAAAGTGGTAAGCGACAAAATGGACAAAACTGTGACAGTATTGGTTGAACGTAAAGTAAAACATCCTCTGTACGGTAAAATTATCCGTTTATCAACTAAAATCCATGCCCATGATGAAAATAATCAATATGGAATTGGCGATGTTGTAGTAATCGCGGAATCTCGTCCACTGTCAAAAACCAAATCTTGGGTTGTTAAAGAACTGGTTGAGAAAGCACGTACTGTTTAAAATTTAAGACAGTTAGCTTTAATAAGAAACGAAGTGTTGCGCCAAAGTGAATTTGCGTGTAAACTTCGTTTCTTATCTTTCAGTTTCTTCTGGAAGTTTCTTCCCTTCGGGATCCAAGACTGGTTTACTAGAACCGTGATGGTTTCATTTAGTTAGCTCAATTGAAATAAGTGGGCGAGTTATATGAAAATGGTAAATTAAGTTGGTTAATTTAAAGGTACTAATATGATTCAAATGCAGACCATCTTAGATGTGGCTGATAACTCTGGTGCGCGTCGTGTGATGTGCATCAAAGTGTTGGGCGGATCTAAGCGTCGTTACGCTTCTGTTGGCGATATTATTAAAGTCGCAGTTAAAGATGCGGCCCCACGTGGTCGTGTTAAAAAAGGTGATGTATACAATGCAGTTGTTGTTCGTACTGCTAAAGGTGTGCGTCGTCCTGATGGTGCGTTGATTAAATTTGATAACAACGCTGCAGTGTTGTTAAACAATAAACTTGAACCTCTGGGTACCCGTATTTTTGGACCGGTAACCCGCGAGTTGCGTACTGAGCGATTTATGAAAATCGTTTCATTGGCGCCTGAAGTATTATAAGGAATAGCGCGATGAATAAAATCATTAAAGGTGACCAAGTTGTTGTGATCACTGGTAAGGATAAAGGTAAGCAAGGTCAAGTAGTTCGCGTATTGGGTGGTAAAGTCGTTGTTGAAGGTATTAACGTTGTAAAACGCCATCAAAAACCTAATCCGATGCGTGGTATTGAGGGTGGTATTGTTGCTAAAGAAATGCCGTTGGATATTTCTAATGTCGCAATCTTGAATCCGGAAACTAATAAAGCAGACCGTGTTGGTATTAAACTGAGTGAGAATGAAGGCAAAATTAAGCGCGTTCGTTTCTTCAAATCAAATGGCTCTGTTATTGGAGCATAAGGAGATAACATGGCTCGTTTGAGAGAGTTTTATAAAGATACAGTTGTTCCTGAACTGATTAAACAATTTGGTTACAAGTCAGTAATGGAAGTTCCCCGTATTGAAAAAATTACTTTAAATATGGGTGTCGGAGAAGCTGTTGCTGATAAAAAAGTTATGGAGCATGCGGTATCTGACTTAGAGAAAATTGCTGGTCAAAAACCAGTCGTTACTGTTGCTCGTAAATCTATCGCAGGTTTTAAGATTCGCGATAATTATCCTGTCGGTTGCAAAGTAACATTGCGCCGTGATCAAATGTTTGAATTCTTGGATCGTTTGATTACTATTGCATTACCTCGTGTACGTGACTTCCGTGGTGTAAGTGGCAAATCATTTGATGGTCGTGGTAATTACAACATGGGTGTTCGCGAGCAAATCATTTTCCCGGAAATTGAATACGATAAAATTGATGCTTTGCGTGGTTTGAATATTACTATTACAACTACTGCAAAAACTGATGAAGAAGCTAAAGCTTTATTGTCACTGTTCAAGTTTCCGTTTAAAGGATAATCATGGCTAAGAAAGCACTTATTAATCGTGAACTGAAACGTCAAGCTCTGGCGAAAAAGTTTGCAGCCAAACGTGAGGCAATTTTTGCTGTTATTAATGATGCGAATGCAACTGAAGAGGAGCGTTTTGAAGCTCGTCTGAAATTCCAATCCATTCCGCGTAATGCAGCTCCTGTACGTCAACGCCGTCGTTGTGCTTTGACAGGTCGTCCTCGTGGTACTTTCCGTAAATTCGGTTTGGGTCGTATTAAAATCCGTGAAATCGCTATGCGTGGCGAGATTCCCGGTGTTGTTAAAGCTAGCTGGTAATAGGAGTATTAATAATGAGTATGCATGATCCTATTTCCGATATGTTGACTCGTATTCGTAATGCGCAACGTGCCAATAAGGTAGCGGTTGCCATGCCTTCCTCTAAATTAAAGTGTGCAATTGCAAAAGTCTTGAAAGAAGAAGGTTATATCGAGGATTTTTCGGTTTCTGCTGATGCGAAGCCGGTATTGGAAATTCAATTGAAATATTATGCAGGCCGTCCTGTGATTGAGCAAATTAAACGTGTTTCACGTCCAGGTTTGCGTATTTACAAAGCTTCTAGCGAAATTCCTAATGTTATGAATGGATTGGGTATCGCTATTGTTAGTACTTCTAAAGGTGTGATGACTGACCGCAAGGCTCGTTCTGAGGGCGTCGGCGGTGAGTTGTTGTGCATCGTAGCCTAGTGGAGAAAAGTAAATGTCACGTGTCGCAAAAAACCCAGTGACTGTTCCTGCTGGTGTAGAAGTAAAATTTGGAACAGAAGCATTGGTTATCAAGGGTAAGAATGGCGAGTTGGTCTTTCCTTTGCATTCTGATGTCGCCATTGAATTAAACGATGGTAAATTAACTTTTGCTGCAAAAAATGACAGTAAGCAGGCAAATGCTATGTCAGGTACTGCTCGTGCATTAGTTAATAATATGGTTAAAGGTGTTTCAGAAGGTTTTGAGAAAAAACTACAATTGATTGGTGTGGGTTACCGTGCTCAAGCTCAAGGCAAAGTTTTGAATTTGTCTTTGGGTTTTTCTCATCCAATCGTATATGAAATGCCTGAAGGTGTTTCTGTTCAAACTCCTAGCCAAACAGAAATCGTTTTGACTGGTGCAGATAAACAAGTAGTTGGCCAAGTCGCTGCTGAAATTCGTGCATTCCGTTCTCCTGAGCCTTATAAAGGTAAGGGTGTTCGTTATGTAGGTGAAGTAGTAGTGATGAAAGAAGCCAAGAAAAAATAATTGAGGTTCACTAATGGATAAACATACAACCCGACTCCGTCGTGCACGCAAAACCCGTGCACGTATTGCGGACTTGAAAATGGTAAGATTATGTGTGTTCCGTAGCAATAATCATATTTATGCTCAAGTAATTAGTGCTGAAGGTGATAAAGTATTGGCTCAAGCCTCTACATTGGAAGCTGAAGTGCGTGGTAGTCTGAAATCTGGTGGCAACGTCGAGGCAGCTGCAGTAGTAGGAAAGCGCATTGCTGAGAAAGCTAAAGCAGTAGGTGTAGAAAAAGTTGCTTTTGATCGTTCAGGTTTCCAATATCACGGTCGTGTGAAAGCTTTGGCTGAAGCTGCACGTGAAAATGGTTTAAGCTTCTAATAATTGGAGACTTTCAGATGGCAAAACATGAAATTGAAGAACGTGGTGACGGCCTGATTGAAAAAATGGTCGCAGTTAATCGCGTAACTAAAGTAGTTAAAGGTGGTCGTATCATGGCTTTCTCTGCGCTAACTGTTGTTGGTGATGGGGATGGTCGTATTGGTATGGGTAAAGGTAAGTCAAAAGAAGTGCCGGTAGCTGTTCAAAAAGCAATGGATCAGGCTCGTCGCTCTATGATTAAAGTACCTCTAAAAAATGGTACGATTCATCATGAGGTTATTGGACGTCATGGCGCTACTAAAGTCTTTATGCAACCCGCTAAAGAAGGTAGCGGTGTAAAAGCTGGTGGTCCAATGCGTTTAGTATTTGATGCTATGGGTATCCATAATATCTCAGCCAAAGTGCATGGTTCTACTAACCCTTACAATATTGTACGTGCTACATTAGACGGTTTGTCTAAACTGTATACCCCTGCTGATATTGCTGCTAAACGTGGTTTGACAGTAGAAGATATTTTGGGAGCTAACCATGACTGAGCAAAAAAAGATTAAAGTTACATTGGTTAAGAGCCTGATTGGTACAATTGAATCTCATCGTGCTTGTGCTCGTGGCTTAGGTTTGCGTCGCCGTGAGCATACAGTAGAGGTTTTGGATACCCCTGAAAACCGTGGTATGATTAATAAAATCAGCTACTTGTTGAAAGTGGAGTCTTAATATGTTTTTGAATACTATTCAACCTGCTGAGGGTGCTACTCACGCTAGTCGTCGTGTAGGCCGTGGTATTGGTAGTGGCCTGGGTAAGACAGGTGGTCGTGGCCATAAAGGTCAAAAAAGCCGTGCTGGCGGTTTCCACAAGGTAGGTTTTGAAGGTGGTCAAATGCCTTTGCAACGTCGCCTACCTAAGCGTGGTTTCAAATCTTTGACTGCTGCCGCTAATGCTGAAGTTCGTTTGAGTGAGTTGAATCTGATTGCTGTAAACGAAATTGATGTTTTGGTTCTTAAACAAGCTGGTCTGATTCCTGCGACTGCTTCTAATGTAAAAGTTATTGCTTCTGGTGAAATTTCAAAAGCGGTTACCTTGAAAGGTGTAAAAGCTACTAAAGGTGCTAAAGCTGCAATTGAAGCTGCTGGTGGCAAAGTAGAAGAATAAGGCTTGCACTATAGTGGCTAATCAACAATCTTTATCAGGATTATCCAAATTTGGAGATCTGAAAAAACGTCTAGTGTTTCTATTAGGAGCTTTAGTCGTTTTCCGTATTGGTGCTCATATACCGGTACCGGGCGTAGATGCTGTTGCGTTAGCTAATTTATTTCAAGGCGCTCGTGACGGCATATTCGGAATGTTAAATATGTTCTCGGGTGGTTCGTTGGAGCGCTTTACTATATTTGCAATTGGCATTATGCCTTATATTTCGTCATCGATTATTGTACAGCTTGCTTCGGAGATTATCCCTTCTTTGAAAGCTTTAAAAAAAGAAGGAGAGGCTGGCAGGAAAATAATTACGAAATATACTAGGTATGGGACGGTATTATTGGCTGTAGTTCAAAGTTTTGCTGCTGCAACATTTGTTTATCAACAAGGTGTAGTTGTAACAAGTACGCTTGAGTTTTATATTTCTACAGTTGTTTGTTTGGTTACAGGTACAATGTTTCTAATGTGGTTAGGAGAGCAGATTACCGAACGAGGTATTGGTAATGGTATTTCCTTAATTATTACAGCAGGTATTGTATCGGGTATTCCATCTGGTATTGCTAGATTATTAGAATTGGCAAAGTCTCAATCATTTACTGTTGTTCTAATAACTTTTGGAATATTATTGCTTATATATGTTGTAGTATATTTTGAAAGTGCTCAACGTAAGGTTCCTATTCATTATGCTAAGAGGCAGTTTGGTTCTAGTATGATGTCAGGGCAAAGTATTCATATGCCATTTAAGCTAAATATGGCGGGTGTCATTCCACCTATTTTTGCATCTAGTATTATTTTATTTCCATCAACGCTTCTAGGTTGGTTTGGATTGAATGATACTAATTCAATATTGCATAGAATATCGACACTGGTACAACATGGGCAACCTCTATATATTGCATTGTTTGCAACAACTATTATCTTCTTCTGCTATTTCTATACTGCTTTAGTATTTAGCCCTAAAGAAATGGCTGAGAATTTGAAGAAAAGTGGTGCATTTGTACCTGGTATTCGCCCAGGTGAGCAAACTTCTAGATATTTGGAAAAAGTTGTACTGAGACTGACATTATTTGGTGCTTTGTATATCACTACAATCTGTCTGATACCTGAATTTTTAACGACAGCATTGAATGTGCCTTTCTATTTAGGCGGAACGTCTTTGCTTATCATGGTTGTCGTTACAATGGATTTTAGGACGCAAATCAATTCCTACGTAATGAGTAGTCAGTATGAAGATTTGATGAGTCGTCCAGATATGAAATCTTTATCACGTAAGTAGGCTTATGGCTAAAGAAGATACCATACAGATGCAGGGCGAAATCCTTGAGACTTTGCCCAATGCAACGTTTAAAGTAAAACTGGAAAATGATCATGTAGTACTTGGTCATATCTCTGGAAAAATGCGAATGCACTATATCCGTATTTCTCCAGGTGATAAGGTAACAGTTGAACTAACTCCTTATGATTTAACCCGTGCTCGGATTGTTTTCCGAGCAAGATAAACAATAAAAGGAAATAAAATGCGTGTACAACCTTCTGTAAAGAAAATTTGTCGCAATTGCAAGATTATTCGTCGTAATCGTGTAGTTCGCGTAATTTGTACTGACCCACGTCACAAACAACGTCAAGGCTAAGAAGTTAGTTTTCTTAACCCTTGATTTTGTGGTATAGTGACACACTTTGCCCTAAAAAGGAAAAAATATGGCTCGTATTGCAGGGGTAAATATCCCTAATAATGCCCATATCGTAATTGGCCTTCAGGCTATTTATGGTATTGGTGCGACTCGTGCTAAATTGATTTGTGAGGCAGCAAATATTGCTCCTACTACTAAAGCAAAAGATTTGGACGAGGCTCAATTAGACGCTTTGCGTGAACAAGTTGCCAAGTATGAAGTGGAAGGCGATTTGCGCCGTGAGGTAACGATGAGCATCAAACGATTGATGGACATGGGTTGCTACCGTGGTTTCCGTCATCGTCGAGGTTTGCCTTGTCGTGGTCAACGCACTCGCACAAACGCTCGTACCCGCAAAGGTCCGCGTAAAGCGATTGCTGGTAAAAAATAATTTTTAAGGAATTTTATTAATGGCTAAAGCAAACACAGCTTCGCGTGTACGTAAAAAAGTACGTAAAACCGTAAGCGAAGGTATTGTGCATGTACATGCTTCTTTCAACAATACCATCATTACAATCACTGACCGTCAAGGCAATGCATTGTCTTGGGCTACCTCTGGCGGCGCTGGTTTTAAAGGTTCTCGTAAAAGTACACCATTTGCAGCACAAGTTGCAGCAGAAGCAGCTGGTAAAGTTGCCCAAGAATATGGCGTTAAAAATTTAGAAGTTCGTATAAAAGGCCCTGGTCCCGGTCGAGAGTCTTCTGTACGTGCACTCAACGCTCTTGGTTTTAAAATTACCAGTATTACCGACGTTACTCCGTTGCCTCATAACGGTTGCCGTCCGCCTAAAAAACGTCGTATTTAAAGGAGTGATTGAAACATGGCACGTTATATTGGCCCTAAATGTAAATTAGCACGTCGAGAAGGCACTGATTTATTTCTGAAGAGTGCTCGTCGTTCTTTAGATTCTAAATGTAAACTGGACTCCGCTCCTGGTCAGCACGGCGCAAAAAAACCGCGTTTGTCCGACTATGGTTTGCAATTACGTGAGAAGCAAAAGATTCGTCGTATTTATGGCGTATTGGAACGTCAATTCCGTCGCTATTTTGCAGAAGCAGATCGACGTAAAGGCTCTACTGGTGAATTGCTGCTGCAATTGTTAGAGTCTCGTTTGGATAATGTAGTATATCGCATGGGATTTGGCTCGACTCGTGCTGAGGCGCGTCAGCTGGTTTCTCATAAAGCAATTACCGTTAACGGTCAGGTTGTAAATATTCCTTCTTTCCAAGTTAAAGCCGGTGATGTTGTAGCTGTTCGTGAGAAAGCTAAAAAACAGGTTCGTATCCAGGAAGCTTTAAGTCTGGCAACTCAAATCGGTTTACCAAGCTGGGTTTCTGTTGATGCAGACAAATTGGAAGGCGTATTTAAAAATATGCCGGATCGTTCAGAATTAACTGGCGATATTAATGAACAGCTGGTGGTAGAATTCTACTCTAAATAACGCTAGCTCAGTGAGGGACAGTTAAATGCAAAATAGCACAACCGAATTTTTGAAACCTCGTCAAATTGATGTCGATACTTTATCTACAACTCGTGCAAAAGTATCCATGCAGCCGTTTGAGCGCGGTTTTGGTCATACTTTAGGTAATGCTTTGCGTCGTATCTTACTGTCATCCATGAATGGTTTTGCTCCTACTGAAGTGGCCATTTCCGGTGTGTTGCACGAATACTCTACTGTTGATGGCGTTCAAGAAGATGTTGTCGATATTTTGTTGAATGTCAAAGGTATTGTATTTAAGCTGCATGGGCGTGGCCAAGTTCAGTTAACTTTGAGAAAGTCAGGGGCCGGTACAGTAGTTGCCGGTGATATCGAATTGCCACATGATGTGGAAATTTTAAATCCTGAGCATATTATTTGTCATTTGGCCGAGAATGGTCAAATTGAGATGGAAATCAAAGTTGAGCAGGGGCGTGGCTATCAATCTGTTTCCGGTCGTCGTGTTGTGCGCGATGAAAACCGCCAGATTGGTGCAATTCAGTTGGATGCGAGCTTTTCGCCCATCAGTCGTGTTAGCTTTGAAGTTGAACCTGCACGCGTAGAGCAGCGTACGGATTTAGATAAATTGGTTTTGGATATTGAAACTGATGGTTCTATTGATCCTGAAGAAGCTGTACGTAGTGCTGCTCGTATTTTAATTGATCAAATGTCTATCTTTGCTGATTTGCAAGGTACTCCAGTAGAAGAAGTTGAAGAAAAAGCTCCTCCTATTGACCCTATCCTGCTGCGTCCGGTAGATGATTTGGAATTAACTGTACGTTCAGCTAATTGTCTGAAAGCTGAAGATATTTATTATATCGGCGATTTGATTCAACGTACTGAAACAGAGCTTCTTAAAACTCCGAATTTGGGTCGTAAATCTTTGAATGAAATCAAAGAAGTGTTGGCATCTAAAGGCTTGACACTAGGTTCCAAATTGGAAGCTTGGCCGCCTGTAGGCTTAGAAAAGCCGTAAGTTTGAAGATTAAAGGATAATGACATGCGTCATCGTAATGGTAACCGCAAATTAAACCGTACAAGCAGCCATCGCGCTGCAATGCTGCGTAATATGGCGAACTCATTGTTGACTCACGAGACTATTGTGACAACTTTGCCTAAAGCTAAAGAATTGCGCCGCGTAGTAGAGCCCTTGATTACATTGGGTAAAAAACCTTCCTTGGCAAACCGTCGTTTGGCATTTGACCGCACTCGTGATCGTGATGTTGTAGTTAAATTGTTTGATGAGTTAGGTCCACGTTTTGCTGCCCGTAATGGCGGTTATGTTCGTGTACTGAAATATGGTTTCCGCAAAGGCGACAATGCACCTTTGGCATTGATTGAATTAGTAGACAAAGCAGCAGAAGCTGCCGAGTAATCTAATACACCATAACAAAACACCATTTGTTTTCTCAAATGGTGTTTTGTTATATGCAAGCTACCTTTTGAGTATTTTAAATGCTCTATTTAAAATACTCTCGGTATATTGAAGTTATTCTTTCTGTTTTGTAATGATAGGTAAGTGAGTTTGCCATAGATAGAGTATTTCTTTTCAGTATCATATTATAAGAGATATTTTAAATAACATAAGTTACTAAAATTTTATGTTCAATACTATTTTCAAAATGAAAAACCTTTCTGATTTTTCCTAGCTTTTACTCAAAATCATAAAGGTTTTGGTCAATTGAAAATTTTAGCGTATTTTTATGAGTTAAATTTCGTTAGCAGACTATTTTTGCAAAGGTCTCTATAACTGAAATTTAACTAAGAACTTCTTTGCCGCCAGGTATTACACTTACCAAATTCTTTTTTGTATCCCATAATTTTATATGACTACTTCTCTCACGATTGCAATGAGTGTTGCTGAGGCATCGGGTGATCTGCTTGGTGCACATCTTATTTGTGCGATTAAAAAACGTTGTCCTGATGCAAGATTTATTGGTATCGGTGGCGAGCGTATGAAGGCGGAAGGATTTGAAAGTCTTTATGACCAAGAAAAATTGGCAGTACGAGGCTTCGTTGAGGTAGTTAAACGTTTGCCCGAAATCTTGAAAATCCGAAAAGGTCTGGTTAATGACCTTATTCGTATAAAACCGGATGTTTTTGTTGGGATTGATGCACCTGATTTTAATCTTTGGGTGGAAGAGAAACTGAAGAAAACGGGTATTCCAACGGTTCACTATGTCAGCCCTTCTGTTTGGGCGTGGAGGCGTGAACGGGTGAACAAAATCGTTCATCAAGTTAACCGGGTGTTGTGCCTTTTCCCAATGGAACCACAGCTCTATTTAGATGCCGGTGGTAAGGCTGAGTTTGTCGGTCATCCGATGGCTCAAACCATGCCTGTAGATGTTGATCAATCTTCTGCGCGTCGTCAGTTGGGAGTTGCACCGTCTATCCCAGTATTTGCCTTGATGCCTGGCAGTCGTGTTAGCGAAATTGATTACATGGCTCCTGTGTTTTTTCAAACCGCATTACTTCTGTTGAAGCGTTACCCACAGGCACAGTTTCTTATGCCGGTTGCTACACAAGCAACCCGCCGTCGTATATCAAAAATTCTTGCATCTGCGCAATTTTCGGACCTTCCCATTACATTAGTCGATAAACAAGCAGATACTGTTTGTACTGCGGCAGATGTGGTTTTGGTAACCAGCGGGACGGCAACGCTGGAAGTGGCTTTGTGCAAACGTCCTATGGTGATCAGCTATAAGATATCTCCTCTGACTTATGCTTATGTGAAGCGTAAAGTTAAAGTGCCACATGTCGGTTTGCCCAATATTTTGCTGAACAAATGTGCTGTTCCAGAGCTTTTGCAACATGATGCGACGCCTGAAAAACTGGCAGAAGCCATGATTTATTGGTATGAACATCCGGAAGCAGTTGCCCGCTTGAAACAAGATTTTCATGAGCTGCACTTATTATTGAGAAAAGATACCGATACACTGGTGGCAAATGCTGTGTTGGAAGAAGCAGGTTTTTTCAAATCTTAGTTTGACCTGCGATTTGACAAGAGAAAAGAGCGGTAATCAAATCTGCAAAAAGTAATGAAGCAGGAAAATGGGTTGCAATCCAAACATCGCTTTGTCCCAACCTATCCACTCTTTGGCAGGCAAAGATAGCGTTTGCACGGCCTTTGCTATATCATTCCCTTATCTGAAATCAAGGAAAACATCATGTACGAAGTCAACCGCAGCGTCTTCCTGCTCATCCCGCTCGATCCTTTTTGGAACTGGCTGCAAACCCTGCCCGGCAATCATCTTGACGGTTTGACGCTTGAAGATATTCAAGCCGATGCCAATTCTTACCTCGTCCGTCCGTGTGAAACCGCTGATGAAGTTTGGGATGAAATCGAAGCGCGGTTTGAAGACATTTTCGCTGCCGAACTTGCCGATTGGTGCGAAGATGAAAGCGAATGGCCTGATTTGAATGCGGATATTTTCAACGAATGGTTCGACATCCAGCTTTCTACCGTCATTACCGACCTCGAGCAAGAACCGATCGCCCGTGAAGCCTTTCAACCCTTCAATCTGAACTGATGAATATCCGCGTCCGCAATTACCATCTTGACGGCTACGGTCATGTCAACAACGCGCGCTATCTCGAATTTCTCGAAGAAGCGCGCTGGGCGTTTTTTGAGGAACACGGTTTATTGTCCGAAATCGACGGCTTGATGCTGGTGGTTGTCCGCACCGACATCCGTTATCGCCGTGCCGCCGTCGATGGCGACATATTACGCTTTGAAGGTCGTCTGAAAGAGCTGACCTCGCGCCATATTATTCTCACTCAAAACATTGTTTTGCCCAGCGGTAAAAATGCCGTCGAAGCCGAAAGCACTTTGATGGTCGTCAGCGCAGAAAGTGGGCGAAGCATCAGCATTCCCGAACCTCTCTTTACTCTTTTAAAACAATACGCCGAAGCATGAAAAAGCTCATTACCATTGCCGCAGTCGCCATTATCGGCGCGCTGCTCGCCTTCGTCCTCGTCCCGGAAAACAAACCTGCTCCCGCATTCTCTTTGTCTGACCTGCAAGGCAAACCGGTGTCCAATGCCAATTTGCAAGGCAAAGTCAGTTTCATCAATTTCTGGTTCCCCTCCTGCCCGGGCTGTGTCAGCGAAATGCCCAAAGTCATCAAAATGTCCAAAGACTATCAAGGCAAAGACTTTCAAGTCCTCGGCATTGCCCAGCCGATAGACCCGCTGGAAAGCGTAAACCAATACGTCAAAGAATACGGCTTGCCTTTTACCGTCATGTTTGATGGAGATAAAGCCGCCGCCCAAGCGTTCGGTACGCAGGTTTACCCGACTTCTTTCCTGATCAATAAAAAAGGTGAAATCCTGAAAACCTTTGTCGGCGAGCCGGATTTTGCTGCGCTTTATCAGGAAATCGACAAAGAATTGGCGAAGTAATACAGGTTTGAGAGGTTCGTGACTGTTTTCAGACGACCTCTGTTATGAATATATTAAATAATCAACGATATTGTCTGTTGTGGGACTGAGTGAAGGGCAATTTCGGTAAGTAGATTCTGAGTGTCATTGAAAATGGCTTTGAAAAATAAACAATTTCTTTATTTTATTTTTGTCGGCGTTATTTTGAGCGTATTTCAGCTGACATTTGCACAAGGTGTTCCTCAAAAAGGCATGCTGTGGGTTTATTGGGGTAAAAGTTTAGATGGTAATGCTCGGAATCAAAGGATTTTATATTTTGACTTTATCCCTGAAGACACCAAAATATCGAATCAAAACCGAATCTTCCTTAATTTGAGCAAATCGCAGCAAACTGCTGTTTTGAAAGAATTGGTGCTTCCGCCGAATTTTTACGTCTATCAGGAAGATTCTGTCAAACAGCCTGCCCAAATTACTATGGGTAAAGTGGGTACGGAAGTCATTTGTGACGGTAAATATTATTCTGCCAAACTTATAAAATTTGAAAAAATCCCAAAAACAACGGCGAAACAAATTCCTAATTCGGGCTGTATTTACTCGTTGATTATGAATAATGATTTCATCGTTAAATCCACAGATAGCCATAAGGTTAACCTCAGGAGCCAACCGGATGCCCATGCTGACATAATCAAACGCTTGGACGACAACGCCATAGTAGAAAAATTGAAAACCGTTCGTAAGGATTGGTACCTCGTTCAATTAAAAGATACGGCTACCCAAGGGTATGTTCATAAAAGTCAGTTGGAGCGGGTGGATTAATCAACAGCTGTCGAGATATAGGCGCAATAAAGAAGGTCGTCTGAAAACCTTGATTCGGTTTTTCAGACGACCTTGCACTTAATAATCTTCTATTGCAAGGAATGTTCATGATACCCCAAACCGTCTTAGACTTCTGGTTTGCCGAAGAAAACCGTCCTTTTCTGTTTGCCAAAAACGATGAATTCGATGCTAAGATTCGCGCGCGATTTTTTGATGTCTGGCAGCAGGCGACCCGTGGCGAGCTTGCACACTGGCGCGACACCCTGCAAGGCAGGCTCGCCGAAATCATCCTGCTCGACCAATTCTCACGCAACCTGTTTCGCAACAGCCCCCAAGCATTTGGCCAAGATTTGGCCGCCCTCATCCTTGCCCAAGAAGCCGTCCGTCAGCCCGGTTTCGCCGACCTCCTGCCGCACGAACGCCATTTCATGCTTATGCCGTTGATGCACAGCGAAAGCCAAGTTGTCCACGAACAAGCCGTTCCGCTGTTTGAACGCTATACCGACGGACACGCATTGGATTTTGAAATCAAACACAAAGTCATCATCGACCGCTTCGGACGCTATCCGCACCGCAATGCCGTATTGGGACGTGAAAACACGGAGGAAGAGGCGGAATTTTTGAAACAGGAAGGTTCGTCATTTTAATTTGGGTTTTAAAATTTGAAGGTCGTCTGAAAACCATTTTTCAGACGACCTTCTTTACATATTTCCGCTTCAATAATGCGGCGGAATTTCATCACGCAGGCTGTAAGGTTCGCGCTCTCCGTTTGCGCCTTTGTCTTGCATTTTCTGATAAAGCAGCCTCAACTGCGCCTGCTGCAAATCCAGCGTCTGCTGCATTTTCGCCACCGTATCGTTCAGGCTGCCGATTAAGTCTTCCTGAAGCGCGGTTTGGATTTCCAGCTCGGTGATGCGGTGTTCCAATTCGTCCATTTCGCTCATTTACAGCACCATCGCGGCAATCCAGCCGGCAATCATCAGCGGGATATTGTAGTGGATAAAGGTTGGGATGACGGAGTCGCGGATGTGGTCGTGTTGTCCGTCGGCGTTCAAACCCATGGTCGGGCCGAGCGTCGAGTCGGACGCGGGCGAACCGGCGTCGCCCAATGCGCCCGCCGTACCGACGATGGCGACGGTTGCCAGCGGCGAGAAGCCGAGGCTGATACACAGCGGCACATAAATCGCGGTAATAATCGGCAAGGTGGAGAAAGAAGAGCCGATACCCATGGTGACCAACAATCCGACAAACAACATGGCAAATGCCGCCATGCCTTTATTGCCGCCGAAAAGCTGCATACTATGTTCGACCAGCGGTTTGATTTCGCCTGTCGCGGTCATGACTGCCGCAAAGCCTTGCGCCGCAATCATGATGAAACCGACCATCGCCATCATTTTGATGCCTTCGCCGAATACATCGCTGGCAGCATTGCGGTTCATCACACCGAGCATCATGAAGACGGCAAAACCCAACATCGCGCCCAACACCAGCGAATCTTTATACATCAACTGAATCGCAAAACACACACCGATCGCGATTGCCGCCACCAGACTGCGGTAAGCCGAAGGCTGGGGCTGTTCGGATGCTTCGCGGTTGTCTTCCGTATCGACGGTATTGGTTTGATAAATGCGTGATTTGCGGTAGTGGACAAACGCCGCCAGTAGCCCCGCCACCATACCCAGCGCAGGAATCGCCATCGCGTGCATGACACTGATGTCTTTTACATCCATGCCCGCAGATTTGATATTGCCCAAGAGGATGTCGTTCAAGAAAATCGCGCCGAAGCCGTAAGGCAGGAACATATAAGTCGTCACCAAACCGAACGTAATCACACACGCCACCAGGCGGCGGTCGACTTTCAAACGGTTAAACACCAGCAAAAGCGGCGGAATAATCATCGGAATAAACGCGATATGGATAGGCACGACGTTTTGACTCATGATGCCCATCGCCAGAATAATCAGCAACAGCGTCCATTTCACCGAACTTTCGCCTTTCGCGGCATCCTGACTGTTGTTGAGTTTACGGATAATGCCGCCCGCAAGCTGCTGCGGCAGCCCCGAATAGGTAATCGCCATCGCAAACGCACCGAGCATCGCATAAGACAAAGAAATCCGCGCGCCGCCCTTCAAGCCTTCGTTAAACACGGGAATAATCCCCGACTGCGTTACATTGCCCGCCGTATCCACGATGTTTTCCAGCGGCATTCCCGCCACCAGTCCGCCGACGAACGCGCCGACAGTCAGGCTCAATACGACGTGTACCCGCGATAGCGACAACACGAGCATAACGATTACTGCAACCACTACGGCATTCATGCCTTTTCTCCGTTTCAGACGACCCTCAGACCATCCGTTCACATATTAAAAAGAAACATCATAACCTAACATGATTTAACGGGCTAGGGCAAGCCGATTATTCATGCAAATGAATAGGATGGAATGTGCAGACAGCCGATTCAGACGACCTTAAGCATATTTGATTTTACCTAAAGCCATAGAACCACCCCCATCCTAACCTTCTCCCGCCGGACGGGGGGGGGAGGGATAAGTTGCCGTTGCAGTAAACCGTAGCGTGGGCTTTGCCCACGATATGAGTGAAAACGTGATCATCCAATTCAGATTGTCAGAAGATAGATTTCGTGGGCAAAGCCCACGCTACAAACTGGCGTGGATTAAATAAAAGGTTGTCTGAAAACTCGACTTTCAAGTTTTCAGACGACCTCGTTTTTATCTGTAACTTGCTCCCCTCTCCCGTCCGGCGGGAGAGGGTGGTTCTACGGGGCAAACGAATTTGATTTTATAGTGGATTAAATTTAAATCAGGACAAGGCGACGAAGCCGCAGACAGTACAGATAGTACGGAACCGATTCACTTGGTGCTTCAGCACCTTAGAGAATCGTTCTCTTTGAGCTAAGGCGAGGTAACGCTGTACTGGTTTAAAGTTAATCCACTATATTTAAACTCACAAAGCCACCCCATCCTAACCTTCCCCCGCCGGACGGGGGAAGGGATAAGTTACCGTTGAAGCAATCCGTAGCGTGGACTTTGCCCGCGAAATCTGCCATAAGCAGCGGTCCAAGTGTTCCGGTTCAATCTCAAGAAAACCGTAAGGCATGATGCAGCTTAGTCCGCCGCCTGTCAGGTCAGTACGGAAACTTGATTGCGCTTTTTATCTATTCGACTAGAACGAGAATAAATGCCGTATAATCAAGCCCCAAGTTTCCCCAGCCTTGAAGGTCGTCTGAAAACCATGCACTCAACTTACGCTACCGTACAGCGCGATTTGCTCGAAGCCAATCACCTTTCCCCTGAGCTGCTCGCCAAAAGCCTGAGCATCATCGGCGCGCATCACGTCGATTACGCCGACATCTACTGCCAGCGCACTGCTTTTGAAAGCTGGCATTTGGAAGAGGGCATCGTCAAATCAGGCAGTTTCCAAATCGATCAGGGGGTGGGCGTGCGCGCTGTTTCGGGCGAAAAAACTGCTTTTGCCTATGCGGACAGTTTGTGTATCGATTCGATCAACCGTTCCGCCCAAGCCGTCCGCGTCATCGGCGCGGCAGGCGGCGAAGCTTCTGTCAAAGTCCCGTCCGCCGTATACGGCAAATCCGTCCATGCGGTGCTGAATCCCATTATCGGTCTTGATTCCGCCGCCAAAGTTGCTTTATTGAACAAAGTGGAAACGCTTGCCAAAGCCGCCGATCCGCGCATTGTGCAAGTGATGGCGGGGCTGACTTGCGAATACGACATGATTTACATTGCCCGCCTCGACGGCAGGCACGCCGCCGACATCCGTCCGATGGTGCGCCTGAACGTTACCGTCATCGCCAAACAGGGCGACAGGCGCGAACAGGGCAGCGCGGGCGGCGGCGGACGCTACGACTTGGCTTATTTCGATGAAACTTTGGTGCGGCAGTTTGTCGATTCCGCTGTCAAACAAGCCCTGATTAATCTCGAATCCCGCCCTGCGCCCGCAGGCGAAATGACCGTTGTCTTGGGCAACGGCTGGCCGGGCGTGTTGCTGCACGAAGCCGTCGGACACGGTTTGGAAGGCGATTTCAACCGCAAAGAAACCAGCGTCTTTTCAGGCAGAATCGGCGAGCGCGTTGCCGCCAAAGGCGTTACCGTCGTTGACCAAGGAGACATTGCCGACAGACGCGGTTCGCTCAATATCGACGATGAAGGCAACGAAACACGCCGCACCGTATTGATTGAAGACGGCATCTTGGTTGGCTATATGCAGGACGAAACCAACGCCCGCCTGATGGGTACGCAATCCACCGGCAACGGCCGCCGCGAAAGCTACGCCTCCGCCCCTATGCCGCGCATGACTAATACCTTTATGGAAAACGGCGGCTACGAACCCGACGAAATCATCGCGTCCATCGATAAAGGCATTTACGCCGTCAATTTCGGCGGCGGACAGGTGGACATCACCAGCGGCAAATTCGTCTTCAGCGCATCCGAAGCATGGTGGGTCGAAGGCGGCAAACTGCAATATCCTGTCAAAGGCGCGACCATCATCGGCAACGGCCCCGAAGTTTTGAAACACGTCTCCATGATAGGTAACGATACTGCGTTGGACAGCGGTGTCGGCGTGTGCGGTAAAGACGGGCAAAGCGTTCCTGTTGGCGTCGGACAACCGACCCTGCGGATTGATTCGGGACTGACCGTCGGCGGTAGCGAGATTTAAGGCAATTAAAAATAAAACGTCGTCTGAAAACTGTATTTGGGGTTTTCAGACGACGTTTTGTATTAGATGGTCGGCTTATTGATTGGAAACTGTTGAAGCTTTGTCATGTTCGAGTTCAAAGAGAATCATGTTTTAAGGCATTAAAGCACAAGTTTATCTGATCGAACGTTCTACACGATTTCTGGCTTATCCATCTGCTGAGACACAAAAAACAAGCCGCCGAAAGAAATCGGCGGCTTGCCCTGTGCGTGATTTCATCAATGCCCGGTATTTAATGCGCTTTACTCTTGGACAAAAGTAACGCCGTGAAGATGGGAATTGAGGATGGCGGTCCGCAAAGCAGTCAATGCTTTGGGGCGGACGAAGTTCCGACGGTATGCCAAAACGACGCGGCGGTGCGGTACGGAGCCTGAAAACGGGATGATGCTGAACAGCAAATGGTCGTTTTCGGTCAGTGCGGTAGCGGGCATGACGCTGATGGCGAGGCCGCTGGCAACCATGTGGCGGATGGTGTTGATGGAGCTGCCTTGCAGGGTGTTGGTCAGACCTTGGATTTTCTGCTTGGCGGCAAGCTCGGAGCAGCTTGATAAGACCTGATCGCGCATACAGTTGCCTTCCGTCAGCAACAAGACCTGTTCTTCGCTCAACATCTGCGGCGTAACGGCATCGAGTTCTTCGAAATGGTGTCCTTTGGGGACGATGACGAAAAAAGGCTCGTCATACAGCGGCTCGGTGACGATGCCAGGCTCTTGGAAGGGTTCTGCGACTACGATGGCATCGACGTCGCCGCGCTTGAGCGATTCGGTCAGGATGTGCGTGTAGTTTTCTTCAAGCATCAGGGGCATTTTCGGCGCGGTTTCGCGCAGGGAAATGATGAGCTTGGGCAGAAGGTAGGGGGCGACGGTAAAAATCAGACCGAGTTTGAATGCGCCTTCCAACTCGTTTTGCTCTTCGCTGGCAAGGTGCTTGATCAGCTCGGCTTCTTCCAACACGCGGCGGGCTTGGGCAACGATGCGCTCGCCCGCTTCGGTGGTGATGATGTCGTTGCTGCTGCGGTCAAACAGGGATACCGACAGCTCTTCTTCCAGCTTTTTGATGGCGATGGAAAGGGTGGGCTGGCTGACAAAGCAGCGGCGCGCGGCACGTCCGAAATGACGTTCCTGCGCGACGGCTACGATGTAACGCAATTCGGTCAAGGTCATGTGTTAAGCCTTTTTCTGTTCCGTTTTTTGTTCAGGCAGGGTGATGTTCAATTCGAGAACGTCCATACCGTCCTGCTTTTCTTGGGAAATGCGGATGTCGTCCAGGGAAACGTTGACGTATTTGGACAATACTTCCAGCAATTCTTTGCGCAGGGTCGGCAGGTAGTCGGGCGCTTGACCTTCTTGCGCGCGCTCTTGGGCAATGATGATTTGCAGGCGGTCGCGTGCAACGGCGGCGGTTTTCGGTTTTCTGCCGAACAACATATCCATTAATGACATGACTTAGCCTCCGAACAGCCGTTTGAAGAAGCCTTTTTTCTCGGCTTCGAGGAAACGCATTTCACGGTTTTCACCCAAGAGGCGCGCGATAACGTCTTTGTAGGCTTCTGCGGCAGTTGCGCTGTCTTGGTGGATGACGGGTTCGCCGGCATTGGACGCTTGCAGGACGTTTTGCGATTCGGGAATGACGCCGATGAGCGGGATGCGCAAGATGTCGCAAATGTCTTGTACGGACAGCATTTCGCCTTTGTTGACGCGCTCGGGCGAGTAGCGGGTAATCAGCAGGTGTTCTTTGACCGTGCCGCCTTGTTCGGCTTTGCGGGATTTGCTTTGCAGGATGCCCAAGATGCGGTCGGAGTCACGGACGCTGGATACTTCGGGGTTGGTGGTGACGATGGCTTCGTCGGCGAAGTAGAGCGCCATCAATGCGCCTTGTTCGATACCGGCGGGGGAGTCGCAGATGATGTATTCGAATCCCATTTTGTCACTGCTCAATTCCTGCATGACTTTCTCAACGCCTTCACGGGTCAGCGCGTCTTTGTCGCGGGTTTGCGATGCGGGCAGGATGAAGAGGTTTTCGCAGTTTTTGTCTTTAATCAGAGCCTGAGTGAGCGTGGCTTCGCCTTGTATAACGTTAACCAGGTCGTAAACGACGCGTCGTTCGCAACCCATAATCAGGTCGAGGTTGCGCAAGCCGACGTCAAAGTCGATGACGGCTGTTTTGTGGCCGCGCAGAGCCAGTCCGGTTGCGATACTGGCGCTGGTCGTGGTTTTGCCTACGCCGCCTTTGCCTGAAGTTACTACGATGATTTTTGTCACGATGTTTCCTTTATCAAATGCTTGGAATGGTTAATCTGTGTCGATTGCGCTGATAACCAGGCGGTTGTCTTGCAATGAAACCTGTACGGCTTTTTTGTGCAGGTGGTCGGGCAGGTCTTGTTCGAAATTGCGGTAGATGCCCGCTACGGAGACCAGTTCCGCCTGCATGGAGTGGATGAAGATGCGCGCGTTGGTGTTGCCTTTCGCGCCTGCCAGAGCCCTGCCGCGCATGGGCGCATAAATATGAATGTTTCCGTCGGCAATGAGTTCCGCACCTTGGCTGACGATGCCGGTCACGATAAGGTCGCCGTTTTCCGCGTAAACCTGTTGTCCGGTGCGGACGGGGGTACTGATGAGGACGGTCGGATTGCTGATGACCGTTGCCTGAACGGGTGCAGGCTCTTGGTTGATTTTGGGCTGTTGCGGCTCGGATTTGTCGCTACGGCTGAAAACCAAATGGTAACGTGCTGCGAAGGATGCCCAATATTCGCTTTCGTGGCGCAGCCCCAGAATCTGCATGCCGTAACGGGCGAAAAGGGAAATCATGGAACCGATGTCCAATGACTCGGGATGGTCAAAATCCTGCACATCCAAAACGAAGGGGACGACATCCAATTCTTGGTATTGACCGGCGCGTTGGCGCAAAAATTCTTCCAGCTCGGTCAAGTCTGCGGTATGCAGGTGAATAGCCAGCACGTCAAGCCGGGCTGACTTTATGTCGAAGGCGGGTTTCATAATAGTGAGTAAATCATAAAATTTTTTAATTGTATAAGTTTACCGTGTAAATCTTGGCTATTCAATCCGTTTGGGCCGTCTGAAGTGAAATTTCCTGTATCTATCGGGTTGAAATCACGGCTGGAACGCGATTGCAAGCTGATTGCAAGGTTTTGTCATGAAATGACGTTATCTTTAAAGTTGTTTGAAGTGGCGTAAAAGCGACAACAGGTCGTCTGAAATCCGGAGCAGGCTCTGAATCTGAACGATCCGTCAACGGGAGGAACAGATTTTTTTTATAAAGGACGGTCGGGCATTGAAGGAATAAATGGTGAGATTTGGAGGTTTTTCAGGGTTGGGTGAGACGATTTGAGCCGCTAAGGTCGTCTGAAAATGCGGACACCGGTTTCAGACGACCTTTTATAGTGGGAGACCTTTGCAAAATTCCCCAAAATCCCCTAAATTCCCACCAAGACATTTAGGG
>CAUSKT010000025.1:0-27106 GCA_963532335.1 uncultured Neisseria sp.
ATAGTACGGCAAGGCGAGGCAACGCCGTACTGGTTTAAAGTTAATCCACTATACAGCGGTCGGTTTGTTTTTGGGCGGGTTTTGTTGGTATCAAGGGGCAGAAAAGGTCGTCTGAACGCTTGGCGCGCGATTTTTGTTTCAAATATGGCGAGAAACAGGATGGGCGTGATGACTTAGATGGTTTCAGACGACCTTTGCATTGTCGCGACGGGTTTCCCATGTGTTTATTTTATGGGGAAGGCTGCTCAAAATTTAATTGTTGGATGGCGCCGACCGCTTATAAATAAAGGGATTATGCAATTGGAAACTGTATGATTTCAAATTGTAAATTACTCTTTTAAATGACGTTTGGTTTTGAAAACGACCGTTTGTTAGAAAGTTAAGACGGGCGCATTTTTAGATAATAAGATACGGGAAATTATCACAGGGAAAAAAAATGTTATTGCTAGTATTGTTTTGCATGATACTTTGCCTGCTTGTAATTGCTGCCTTTATCGTGGCATCAATTCGCAGAAAACGGTTTGCTTACGATGTCAGCCGCGATTACGAATACGGTCAATTGCCCAAGTCGGCGACAGTCAGTTTGCGTGAGGGCGAACTGATCTTGCCCGACACCATCGGCGCGAATGATACGGTAATCGCCAGAATCAACGTGAAATCAGGTTGGCTGGGCAGATTGGTAATGCCTTGGATCGGCGTCAAAACCAACCGCGGGGAATGGCGGGCGTATGTCGAACATGGCGGCAACGGCGCGCGCTACCTCAATTTGACCGACACCTTCGACGACGGCAGCAGAAAAATTACATTAAGCGGCAACCGCGTGTTCCTGCCTGATCAGGAAGTCGAATTGTCGGTTTATCCGCGCGAGTGTTTGAGCGGTAAAAAAATCCTGGTCCTTGCGCCCCATGCGGATGATGCGGAATTGGCGGCTTACGGATTATATGAAAAACATGCTGCCGATACGTTGGTGGTTACGATTACCGCAGGGGAGGGCGGCAGCTTCCATTACAACAATCTGTATGCGCGCAATCCCGAGCAAATGCAGGCGCAGTATCTGCAAAAGGGCAGGATGCGCGTATGGAACAGCCTGACCGTGCCG
Source organism: uncultured Neisseria sp. (assembly GCA_963532335.1). Taxonomy (GTDB): domain Bacteria; phylum Pseudomonadota; class Gammaproteobacteria; order Burkholderiales; family Neisseriaceae; genus Neisseria. The sequence continues at coordinate 1,100 of CAUSKT010000025.1, forward strand.
CTTTTGGCGGGGGTGTCGTCTGAAAACATTTTGCAGCTCGGCTATTTTGACAGCACATTGCAAGTCATGAAGCAGAATCCCGATGCCGATGTGAAGTCGACCAAACTGGATACGGCGGATGTCAATCTGTTCCGCCGTGCCAATACCTCGCCTTTGTCCAAAGGCTTGAACGGCGGCTCGAATTGGCGCGGTTTGGTCAATAATCTGGCCTATATTATCGAAACCTTCCAGCCCGACATCATCGTCAGTCCGTCGCCCAATATTGACGCACACAAAGACCATCAATATACGACGATTGCTGCGGTTGAAGCGTTGAAACAACTGGATTATCGGAAAGGCTCGCTGTTTTTGCATACGCTGCATTTTTTGAGCGACGATTTCCCGATCGGCAAGTCCGGCTCGATGTTGAGCCTGCCGCCGATGTTCGGTCAGCCGTTCCATTTCCATTCCGTGTATTCCCTGCCTTTGAACAAAGAAGAGCAGAACCGCAAACTGCTGGCGCTGGACGCGATGAACGATATCCGCCCCAACGCCAACGGGTATGCGGACTGGAAAACCATGATATTCCGCGGCTTGAACGGCTTGCGCCATCATGTATTTGATATCGATAGGGATTTGGTCAACCGCTTTGTCCGCAGCAATGAATTGTTTTACGTTGTTCCCGTCAGCGATGTGCATCAGGAAGACAGTTATCAAAAAATCGTCCAATGCGGCTGATTGGGGCGGGTTTCAAATCATTGCCTGCCTGAATGTCGGATAAAAAGAGAAATTGAGCGAAGTTCCGGCAACGGGTGAGACCATGCCGCATACGTTGGCGGCCGATATACAAAGGTCGTCTGAAAACCTATAATGGCAAGGATTTCACACCTGTTGCCCGCCATGCCGATTTACTTTATTTCCGATTTACACCTGAGCGAATCCCATCCCGAATTGACCGAATTGTTTCTGCGCTTTATGCGCGAAAAAGCACCGCAGGCGCGTTCGGTTTATATTTTGGGGGATTTGTTTGATTTTTGGATAGGCGACGACGAGCAATCCGAATTGACCCAAACCGTCGCGCAAGCGATTCAATCCGTCGTGCAGCGCGGGGTGGAATGTTTCTTTGTACACGGCAATCGGGATTTTTTGATCGGGAAGCAATTTGCAGCGCAATCCGGTATGAAGTTGCTGCCCGAATATGCGATGGTCGATTTATACGGCAGCTCTGCCTTGATTTGCCACGGAGATACTTTGTGTATCGATGATGCGCGTTATCAGAAGTTCAGAAAGGTTGTTCACCAAAAATGGCTGCAACGCCTGTTCCTAAGCCTGCCGCTTGCCCTGCGCCTGAAAATCGCCCGCAAAATACGCCGAACCAGCAAGCAGGGCAAACAATATAAAGCCGCCGAAATCATGGACGTCCAGCCGCAATTCACCGCAGACATTGTGCGTCGACATCATGCCCAACTGTTGATTCACGGACACACCCACCGTGAGCATATCCATCAGGAAGACGGCTTTACCCGTATCGTGTTGGGGGATTGGAAGCGTGATTACGCTTCCATACTGGAGGTTGACGAACAAGGTTTCCGATTCGTTCCTTTATAAATTTGCCAGGTGGAGGCGAGTAAAAATACAGGGGCTTGGGTTCAAGCTTTCATCTCGGTACGATATTTCAACTGTTCCGTATGGTTTGAATATGATTTGAGTCACTAAAACATCGTCTCCTGTAAAACAGCTTCACTTTAAAACCATCATCAAAAAGGTCGTCTGAAAACTCACAATCGGGTTTTCAGACGACCTTTCACTTTTTCAACTCAACATCAGAATTTCGCTTGCAGCCTCAACCAAGCGGTACGGCCGGGTTCGTTGACGCGCAAGGTTTGCGTGCCTGCTGAAGGGTCGCCGCCTTTGCTGACGAATTCGGCATAGGTTTTGTTGAACACGTTGTCTATGCCGGCCTGCAAGGTGGCGTATTTGCTGAATTTCCAGCCGGCGTTGAGCGAGAGTACGCCGAAGCCGGAAGAGGCGCCGATGTCCTGACCGACGATATTGCCTTGACCTTTGCTGTAACGGTTTTGTTTCGCCACGACGCGCCATAACGCGCCTGCGCTGTATTTGCCGTTGTCAAAGGCGAGGGTGTTGTTCCACTCGAGCGGCGGGGTTTGCGCCAAAGGTTTGCCGTCGGTGCGGTTTTTACCGTGGGTGTAGGCGAGGCTGCTGCCAATTTCCCAATTAGGTGCAAACGTCCATTTGACTTCGGCTTCGCCGCCGAAACGCGAGGCTTTAACGTTGCGTACATCTAAATCCGTGCCTTGGCGTTCAAGTATGATGAAATTTTTGACATCGCTGCCGAATACGGACACGGAGGCATGGAGGTTAGGACGTTTCCAGATGATGCCCGCATCGATTTGGCGGTTTTGTTCGGGATGAATGATTTTCTTTTTGGCGCGCAGACGTTCCCAGTAGTCGGGCGAGCGTTCGGCGATACCGAATCCGGCGTAGTATTTCAAGCCGTTATCCGTATCACGTTCCCAACGTAAGAAACCGGAATTCAAGTTGAATTTCTGATGTTTCAAAACGGGATCGGTTACGTCTGCGGAATCGTAATGCGCTTTGACACGGTCGTGGCGCAAGCCTGCTACCCAACGTTGTTTGTCGGTTTGCTGCCAAGCGGCTTCGGTGAAAACGCCCCATTGTTTGAAACTTTGATTGGGCATATAGGGCTTGTGGCTGTAACCGTCGCCGCCACGCTCCATGCGTGCGACGTGTACGTCGTCCATATAATCTACGCCGGTTTGCAGGTTGAGATTATCCCAATCGAAGGTGGCTTTCAGACGACCTGTGTCGGTGTTGCGTTTGGGGTTGTTGGAGTTTTTAATCTGTTTGCCTGCCGGATTGCGGATGGTGCGCAGGCTGTATGTGTCCATGACGTGGTCGATTTCGCTTTCACCGTAACGCAATTCGAGTTCGCTGAACCAAGGGGTGAGGTTGCGTTGGGTAAAGCGGACGTTCCATGCGTCGCGGTCGAATTTGCTGCCGTCCATCATGCGGTCGGCGTAGGCGACTTTGGCCCTGCTTCGTTCGTATGTGCCTGCGATGGTGGTGTTTTCGGTCGGGGTGATGCCCAGTTGCAGCATTTGGCTGTCGCGTTTGAAATGGGAGTGGACGCGTTTACCGTCGCCGTCTTTGTAGTCGCCGGCTTCGTTATGGGAAATATTGCTGCGGACGTAGCCGTATTTGCCGCCGAACTCGGCTTCAAGCGAACCGTCGCGGCGGTCGTTGCTGCCCGCGGTCAGGGAGGCGTTGATGTTGTAGGGTTTTTCGCTGAAATCAGGGTCTTTGCGGATGAATTGCACCGAGCCGCTGACCAAACCCATGCCTTGGGTTACGGTTTGCGGGCCTTTGGTGACGACGACTTTGTCGAAAGAATTCGGGTGGATGTAGGCAGTCGGCGGGTCCATACGCATGCTGCAGCCGCCGTAAATAAACTGGTCGTCTGCGTTAATCGACAGGCGCGAACCGCCCAAACCGCGGAACAGCGGATCGCCCGAGCTTCCGCCTTTGCGGATGATGCTCATGTTGGGGACAGACTGTAAAAGGTCCGCACCGTCTCCGGCAGGGAGGGGTTGCAAAGCAGCTTTGGGGTTGAAAGTAACGCTATTGGCTTTTTGTTGTTGTGTGCCGGTGACGGTAACGGGGGAAAGGATAACAGTTTCTTCGGGAACGGGGTCTGTGTCCGCCCAAGCCTGGGATACGGCTAAGGCAATCGGCAGAAGGAGTAGCTGGTGTTTCATTCTTAGAGCTCCTTTTATTGGTTTAGTTCATTGTGCGTAGTTAATTACTACTTTGGTAGTATAAAGAATGTCAGGCAGTTTGTGAGTAAGAAAACGGTTTTATTTAATTTAAGTCAATATTTTCGAGGCATAATTAAATTATTTGAATAATAGTAATAACCGTGTTGATTAATTGCCTGCTTTTCCATCTAGCAGGAAGAAGGGATAAGGCTGTTACAGGGATAAAGAGGGTGGTGTTCGGGAGCGGGATGCAAACCTGTTTTAGCATGCTGAGACGGCGTGTCCTTTGGCATTCCGTTTACAGTCATTACGATATTTCAAACAGCAAAAAGGTCGTCTGAAAATTTTTCAGACGACCTTGGTTTTAACGGGAAACTCCTGACAAACGATACCGGCGGGTTTATTTAAACCAACCCCTGACGCGCTCCAGCCCGCCGAAGTTGATGCAGGCATCGGCGACTGCCTGCGCTTTCGGTTTGGCGCGGTAAGCCACGCCTACGCCCGCTTCTTTGAGCATCGGAATATCGTTCGCACCGTCGCCCATCGCCAAAACCTGATGCGGCTGCAATCCGAGGCGGTCGCGGTATTCGCGCAATAAATCCGCCTTTGCCTGCGCGTCGATGATTCTGCCTTTCAGACGACCCGTCAGCTTGCCGTTTTCAATTTCCAAAACATTGGCGTGTTGGTATTCGAAGCCGAGGCGTTGTTGCAGCCTTTCGGTGAAAAACGTGAATCCGCCCGACACCAGCATGAATTTCACGCCGTGCGCCTTACATTCGTCCAACAAAAATTCCGCACCGGGCGAGAGCCGCAAAACGTTTTCATAAACCTCTGCTAAAACCCGTTCGTTCAATCCCGCCAACAGGGCGACGCGGCTGCGCAAAGACTGCTCGAAATCCAATTCGCCGCGCATCGAGCGTTCGGTAATTTCCGCCACGCGGTCTTTCAAGCCGACGCCCGCCGCAATTTCATCGACACATTCAATGGTAATCAGCGTCGAATCCATATCGCTGACAATCAGCCCGAGTTCGCCAAACGCCCTATCGGGCAACACGGCGTGGTCGATTTGACGGCTGTCCAGCAACGCCGCGTCTGCCCCGCTTAAAGAAAACCCTTCTTCAACGATAAAACGCATACGTTTTTCATCGGTGTAATCAGGCTCGGGCAGGCGGGTGAGGAGGGCGGAAGGCAGGGCTTCGGCGGAGGGGGATTGGAGGACGAGGGCGTGCGGCATGGCGGTGGCTCAAAAAATGCGGATTATATAGTGAAACAGTGAAAAATGTTACGGCACCCAAGCCGTATTTTCGGAAATGATTTCAAACGCAGACGGCAGTATGGGTAAGGCAATACAGGAAGGAAATGCCGAATTGTCGGCTTGCCTATTGCCAGTCCACTGAAAATTCGCTATAAGGGGATTATATGGAATATATTAACATTTATATACAGACAACCTAAAAAAGGATTCAGAGATGAAAATCGGTATCCCACGCGAGTCATTATCCGGCGAAACCCGCGTCGCCTGTACGCCTGCCACTGTTGCCCTGTTGAGCAAACTGGGCTTTGAAACCGTTGTCGAAAGCGGCGCAGGTTTGGCGGCAAGTTTGGACGATGCCGCTTACCAAACAGCAGGCGCGACCGTTGCCGACAAAGCGACGGTTTGGGCCTGCCCTTTGATTTATAAGGTCAACGCGCCGTCCGAAGGCGAGCTGCCGCTGCTCAAAGAAGGGCAGACCATCGTCAGCTTCCTGTGGCCGCGCCAAAACGAGGCTTTGGTCGAAGCCTTGCGCGCCAAGAAAGTGAACGCGCTGGCGATGGACATGGTGCCCCGTATTTCCCGCGCGCAGGCTTTGGACGCTTTGTCTTCGATGGCAAACATCAGCGGCTACCGCGCCGTGATTGAAGCCGCCAACGCCTTCGGCCGTTTCTTCACCGGTCAAATCACCGCCGCCGGCAAAGTGCCGCCCGCGCAGGTTTTGGTGATTGGTGCAGGTGTGGCAGGTTTGGCGGCGATCGGTACGGCAAACTCGCTCGGCGCAGTGGTGCGCGCGTTCGATACCCGCTTGGAAGTGGCAGAACAAATCGAATCGATGGGCGGTAAGTTCCTGAAACTCGACTTCCCGCAAGAATCGGGCGGCAGCGGCGACGGCTACGCCAAAGTGATGAGCGACGAATTTATTGCCGCCGAGATGAAGCTCTTTGCTGAACAGGCGAAAGAAGTGGACATCATCATCACCACCGCCGCCATTCCGGGCAAACCCGCGCCCAAACTGATTACCAAAGAAATGGTGGAAAGCATGAAATCCGGCTCCGTCATCGTCGATTTGGCGGCGGCGACGGGCAGCAACTGCGAGCTCACCAAGCCGGGCGAATTGTTCATAACCGACAACGGCGTGAAAATCATCGGCTACACCGACATGGCAAACCGCCTTGCCGGACAGTCTTCCCAGCTTTACGCCACCAACTTGGTGAACCTGACCAAGCTGTTAAGCCCGAACAAAGACGGCGAAATCACACTGGACTTCGAAGATGTGATTATCCGCAACATGACCGTTACCCGCGACGGCGAAATCACCTTCCCGCCTCCGCCGATTCAAGTTTCCGCCCAGCCGCAGCAAACGTCGTCTGAAAAAGCCGCGCCTGCTGCCAAGCCCGAGCCGAAACCCATTCCCCTGTGGAAAAAACTCGCGCCCGCCGTTATCGCCGCCGTATTGGTACTGTGGGTCGGCGCGGTCGCACCCGCAGCATTCTTGAACCACTTTATCGTGTTCGTCCTCGCCTGCGTTATCGGCTACTACGTCGTTTGGAACGTCAGCCACTCGCTGCATACCCCGCTGATGTCCGTAACCAACGCCATTTCCGGCATCATCGTCGTCGGTGCGCTGCTGCAAATCAGCCAAGGCAACGGCTTCGTTACCCTGCTGGCCTTCATCGCCATCCTGATTGCCAGCATCAACATCTTCGGCGGCTTCTTCGTAACGCGCCGGATGTTGAATATGTTTAGGAAAGGGTAAACCATGACTTTAGCCTATTGGTGCATCCTGATCGCATCGCTGCTGCCACTGTTTTGTTCCTTCATCGCCAAAGCGCAGGGCGGTTTTCAGCCGTCGGACAACCGAAATCCGCGCGATTTCCTCGCCCGCACGCAAGGCTTGTCGGCGCGCGCCAATGCCGCGCAGCAAAACGGTTTTGAAGTATTCGCCCCGTTTGCCGCCGCTGTTTTGGTGGCACACGCCACAGGCAACGCCGAACAAGCGACCATCAACCTTTTGGCAGTATCGTTCATTGCCTTCCGCATCGCTTATATTTTCAGCTATCTGAAAGATAAACCGAGCCTGCGTTCGGCAATGTGGACGGGCGGATTTGTCTGCACCATCGGGCTGTTTGTAGCCGCTGTCTGACAGCGGGGTCGTCTGAAAACGAGCTCAGCGAGTTTCGCTAAAATAAGCGTAGCGAATTTCGCTAAAACGAATGCAGCGGGTTTTCAGACGACCTGGAAGCCAGTTTTCGAATATGAGGATTTCGACCATGAAAGCAAAATGCCTGTGCGGCAACGTATCTTTAGAAGTGGAACACGACAAACACGTCCACGCCTGCCATTGCGGGATGTGCCGCATTTGGGGCAGCGGCGCGACGTTTTCGCTGATTGCCGCCAAGCCGCCTAAAATCGACGGCGGTGAAAATATCGCCCGCTACCATTCGTCCGAATGGGCGGAACGCGCGTTCTGCAAAAACTGCGGTACCCACCTGTTCTACCATTTCCTGCCGAACGACAGCTATTTCGTCTTTGCCGGACTGTTTGCCGACAACGCCGATTTCAAATTGGAAGAGCAGATTTTCATCGACGCCAAAGCCCCGTATTACGAACTGGCAAACGACACACCCAAGCTGACCGAAGAAGAATTTTTGGCACAATTCGGCGGCGAATAGGAAACCCGATACAGAGGTCGTCTGAAAACCCGAGTTCCAGATTTTCAGACGACGTTGAATCAACCATCCCAATAGTCGGAGAACCCTATGAACCTGTCCCCCGAACAAACCGCCGCCCAACTGCGCTGCCCGCATGACGAAGCGGGAACAGCGTTCGGGCAGATGATGAACCTGCGCAACCTGACACAGATTCTCGGTTCGTTTGAAGCGGTGCAGCTGCAAAACGGAGACCGCATCCTAGAAACGGGTTGCGGCAACGGCGGGCTGCTCGGCTACATTTTGTCGCAGGCAGAAAACCTGCATTACACAGGTTTGGAAATTTCCCCGTTGATGCACGCACAGGCGCAGGCATTCAATGCCCCGTTTCTCGAAGCAGGGCTGGCGAATTACCGGCTGTACGACGGCGGCGCGCTGCCTTTTACCGATGAAAGCTTCGACAAAATCGTTTCCGTCAATACCGTCTATTTTTGGGACGACGCACCAAGCGCGCTTTCAGAACTGAGCCGCGTGCTGAAATCCGGCGGGCGGCTATGCCTGAATTTTTGCGAAAAAGACTTTATGGCGAAACTGCCGTTTGCCGCGCACGGCTTCGCGCTCTATGATGCCGCCGACATCCGCGCCCTGTCGGAAAACCTGCCGTTGCGCTGCATTCGGGAACAGCGAAGCCGTGATTGGGCGGTCAGTAAAAGCGGCAATCTGGTGCGGAGGGAGTTTGTCATAGTCGTCTTTGAAAAATACTAAGCATCAGGGTCGTCTGAAAACCCGAAATTCAGTTTTCAGACGACCCGATTAAAAAACACAGTTACTTTCACAAATAATTGGAGAATCACCATGTCTTCAGGACTCGTTACAGCGGCGTACATCGTAGCCGCGATACTGTTCATCTTCTCGCTGGCGGGGCTGTCCAAGCAGGAAACCGCCAAGCAGGGCTGTTATTCCGGCGTAGCGGGGATGGCGGTCGCCTTGTTCGTTACCGTGTTTTCCGAAAACACCCACGGACTGGGCTGGATCATCATCGCCATGCTGATTGGCGCCGCCATCGGAATCTACAAAGCTAAAAAAGTAGAAATGACCGAAATGCCCGAGCTGATTGCGCTTTTGCACAGCTTCGTCGGCTTGGCAGCCGTTTTGGTCGGCTTCAACAGCTATATCGCACCGGGCAACGTTTCGCACGATATGCACACCATCCATCTGGTCGAAGTCTATTTGGGCATCTTCATCGGCGCCGTAACCTTTACCGGCTCGCTGGTCGCGTTCGGCAAGCTCAACGGCAAAATCAGCAGCGCGCCGCTGCAACTGCCCGCCAAACACAAGCTCAACCTCGCCGCATTGGTTTTATCCTTTATCCTGATGCTGGTGTTCGTATCCGTTGACGGCAGCGGCTTCATCCTGATCCTGATGACCCTGATCGCCCTCGCATTCGGCTGGCACTTGGTCGCCTCCATCGGCGGCGCAGATATGCCCGTGGTCGTGTCCATGCTGAACTCCTATTCCGGCTGGGCGGCCGCAGCGGCAGGCTTCATGCTCTCCAACGACCTGCTCATCGTTACCGGCGCGCTGGTCGGCTCCAGCGGCGCGATTCTGTCCTACATCATGTGTAAAGCCATGAACCGCTCCTTCATCTCCGTGATTGCAGGCGGCTTCGGTACCGACGGTTCCGCCGCAGCCTCAGGCAGCCAAGAAGTCGGCGAATACCGCGAAGTCAAACCCGCCGAAGTCGCCGAAATGCTCAAAAACGCCCACAGCGTCATCATCACCCCGGGCTACGGCATGGCAGTGGCGCAGGCGCAATACCCCGTTGCCGAAATCACCGAGCTTTTGCGTAAAAACGGCACTGAAGTACGCTTCGGCATCCACCCCGTCGCCGGCCGCCTGCCCGGTCATATGAACGTATTGCTTGCCGAAGCCAAAGTCCCCTACGACATCGTTTTGGAAATGGACGAAATCAACGACGACTTCCCCGAAACCGACGTAGTGCTGGTTATCGGCGCGAACGACACCGTCAACCCCGCCGCCCAAACCGACCCGAACAGCCCGATTGCCGGCATGCCCGTGTTGGAAGTGTGGAAGGCAAAAGAAGTCGTCGTCTTCAAACGCTCGATGAACACCGGCTACGCAGGCGTACAAAACCCACTGTTCTTCAACGAAAACAGCGTGATGTGCTTCGGCGACGCGAAGAAAACCGTTGACGAGATTTTGGCGGAATTGAAGAAATAACATTTAGAAACCAAGACAAAAGGTCGTCTGAAAACCTGATTTCAAGGTTTTCAGACGACCTTTTTGGTAATGAAGCCAGATACAATGCTCTGTTTCCATTTGAATATATAGTGGATTAAAATAAAAATGAGACAAGGCGGCAACGCCCGCCGTGTACGGGTAGTACATAAGGGCGTTGGCAACGCCGTATCATTGCAATTTTAATCCACTATATCTGTACTGTCTGCGGCTTCGTCGCCTTGTCCTGATTTAAATTTAATCCACTATATAATATTGGGGGATATAAAAAAATACTTCATATCAAAATAGTTTCAAATTACATTGTTTGCTAGAATAATTGATAACCAATTAATGTGTAACAGGTAATAAAAAGTTATGGGACAACACAAAAATAAACCAAATAACTCCAAGAAAAAGTCAAATGGGCTCAGGAAAAGACTCAATAGTGCTTCAAATATGACTGTAATGTTGATTGCAGGAGTCATTTCAATTGAGTTAATGTATTTTCTAATTCAATATTTTCCTAAGTGGATTTCTCTCACGGATAAAGTTCAAGAATCCGCAGGTTATTGGAATTTCCTTATTGTGTTGATTTCTGTCCCCGTCGCTTTGGTTGTTTGGCATTTTCGCGACGAAAACAATAGACAGCAAATCGAGAACCAGCGCAAAGATATTAATCTGAAAGAATTTCAAAAACTGTCCGAATGGGTCAGCGGCGCGCATTTGCCGGAAATAAAAACCGTCAGTAAAACCACACAGAAAAGCAGCTCAAAAGACGAGACAGAAATTACAGAACAAACGACGGAACAATCCGAAGAATATGCCAAAAAACCTGAGACCGCCGATTTTGATACCTTCAGCAAACGGGACGGTGCGGTCGCTTTGCAGATTTCCGCTATCTATAATCTACTGCCGTTTTTTCGAGGTGATTACGGGGAAAGTTTCCGTCGTCCAGCATTTAATCTGTTGAAGTCCGCTTGGCAGGCGATGCAGCAAGATAGTTTGAAGAAGCTGGATGGAGCTCATTTATCTGATGAAGAGAGAAAGAAAATTTTTGATGAACTGACACAAAAAGCAAAGAGTCCGATGGGCGTGGCTTTAACACAAGTTTTATTAAGTTTGAATCGGGAAAATAAGAAACTCAATTTGCGAGATTTTCCTGAAATGCTGCCTAATATTTGTTTGGCTGGGATGAATTTTCATTTAAGTGGATTGAGTGAAATTTCTAGAGATTTATCGGACTTGAATTTGAATGGAGTGGATTTTCGCGGAGCTAGATTAAATAAGGTCAAATTTCGGAAATGTGAATTGTTGAGAACTAGATGGCAAAAGGCTGAATTGTCGTGCGTGGATTTGCAACATTCTCAACTAGATGGAGTTTGTTTGCAAAATGCTAATTTAAAACGTGCTAATTTAAGACATGCCAAATTAGCGGAAGTTAATTTACAAGGTGCTGAACTAGGGGAGGCTAATTTGAAAAAAGCTGATTTGGTTGACGCTAACTTGCGAAAAGCCAAGTTAGTAAAAGCTAATTTGCAAGAAGCCAACTTATCTACTGCCGATTTGCAAGACACTCAATTGGGAGGGGCTGAATTCCAAAAGGCTATATTAGTAGGAACTCAGTTAGAAAATGCTCAATTATTAGGAACTAATTTACAAGGTACTAATTTAGAATTCGCTAATTTACAAAATGCCTTTTTGAAATCTGCTAATTTAAAAGAATGTCAAGTTAAATGGAGTCAACTAAAAAATGACGTGGTATTGTCTTCTGCAAAAATAACGGAGCATGATTTTATTGAGAATATTTATCCTGATTGGAAAAAAGAAAATGTTCCTAAATGGGCAGAATTGACGAATGAGGAGAAAACGAAAGCAATGCAACAATTCTGTGATGAAACAAGGATATTGATTTTTGATAACAATGGAAAACGACAAATAATGCCTCCCCTTTAGGAAGATTAAAATCTGACTTGAATCGTAACTTATCCCTCAAAGGTCGTCTGAAACTGAAAACTTGGTTTCAGACGACCTTTTCTTATAAACAAACCACGCCAAACACTCCATCACCGTCATTCCCGCGTAGGCGGGAATCCATCGCAAATTCTAAGAAACAGATGTTTGAAAAACAGTTGCTGAGATTTATAGTGGATTAAAATAAAAATGAGACAAGGCGGCAACGCCCGCCGTGTACGGGTAGTATAGTGGATTAAATTTAAATCAGGACAAGGCGACGAAGCCGCAGACAGTACAGATAGTACGGCAAGGCGAGGCAACGCCGTACTGGTTTAAAGTTAATCCACTATACATAAGGGCGTTGGCAGCGCCGTATCATTGCAATTTTAATCCACTATAAAAGTAGATTCCCGCCTGCGCGGGAATGACGGTAGCCGGACAGAAATCTATGCCACGACATACAGCCTGCCCCCTCTCCCGTCCGGCGGGAGAGGGCTGGGGAGAGGGTGGCTCTATGGGCTGTACCAATTTGATTTTACCTAAAGCCACGAAGCCACCCCCATCCTAACCTTCCCCCGCCAGACGGGGGAAGGAACAAGATTGTTGATATAATAAAAGGTCGTCTGAAACCAAAATCCCATTTTCAGACGACCTCTCTTCATCCCTCCGCAAAATCTCTAACCCTCAAACGGTGCAATCCCAAACAGGCTGTTTACCGCAAGCCGTTTGCGTCCAGCCATTTCTCCAAGTCTTCGGCGCTGATTTTGCCGCCGTTTTCTTCCAAATCGAGTTTGTTGACTTGTTTGCCTTTACTGTATTTCGCTAGGACGGGCGTGCCGCCGAGTTTGTATTGTTGGCGGAACGCGGTCCATGCTTCTTTGTCTTGGTGCAGGCGGTGGACGTTGACGAAGTAGATTTTGCCGTTCAGGTTGCGGCTGGCGATATAGCGTTTGAACATGGGCTCGAAGGCGTTGCAGTCGCCGCAGCTTGGTCTGCCGATGTAGGCGTAAACGGTGTCTCCGTTGGCGACGCGTTTTTTGAAGCTTTCGACGGTCAGGCTGTCGAGGTGGAAGTAGATGTCGGAATAGGTGTCTTCCAGCCGCTTGGTGTTTTCGGCGGAAAGGCGCACGGCGGTTTGCGCTTCGGACAGGCTGTTTTTCAGGGCTTCGGTTTCGCGGTCGGCGGCGCAGGCACACAAGAGCAGCGCGGCGGTCAGGACGGGCAGGATTTTCATGATTCGGCTCCTTGGTTGCGATAGGGAAAGTATACGCTTTTCGCGGCGGCGGGGTCGTCTGAAAAGCGGGAAACGGCTTTTTTCAGACGACCTTTTGATGTATGGCAATGGGCGGGCGAAGTAGCGTTGTGTAGCGTGGGCTTCGCCCGCGGTGGTTTGGAGGAGGGCGTCGGTTTGCTGCGGGTTGAAGCCATCCCCTGCAAAACGGTAGAATGGCGTCAGTTTGACAGACGGTTTGCGCCAATATTCGGGTGCGGCTGTTTCTATATTGATATAAACCATCCAATCAAAGGAAACCTTCATGACGACATTCCCCATCGCGCGCGCGGGCGATAAGACACTTGAAATCCAAGGCAAAATGGCGAACCGCCACGGCTTGATCGCCGGTGCGACCGGTACGGGTAAAACCGTGACCCTGCGCCGTATGGCGGAAGCCTTCAGCAGCGAGGGTGTTCCCGTATTTTTGGTTGACGTCAAAGGCGATTTGTCGGGCATCGCGCAAGCGGGTGCCGCCAGCGGCAAGGTGGGCGAACGCATTGCCGAGTTTGGCTTGGGCGAGCAATGGCTGCAAAGTTTCCCCGTGCGCTTTTGGGATGTTTACGGCGAAACCGGCATTCCGGTGCGCGTGACCGTTTCTGAAATGGGCCCGCTGCTGCTGGCGCGTTTGATGAACCTGAACGACACGCAGGAAGGCTTGTTGAACCTTGTGTTCAAAGTCGCCGACGACAAAGGCTGGCACATTCTGGATTTGAAAGACTTGCGCAGTATGCTGAAACACGTTTCCGACCACGCTTCGGAATACCGCACGCAATACGGCAACGTCTCCGCCGCCAGTATCGGCGCGATTCAACGGCAGCTTTTGACGCTGGAGAACGAAGGTGCGGAAAAATTCTTCGGCGAGCCGTCGCTCAACCTGCAAGATTGGATGCAGACCGACAACGGCAAAGGCGTCATCAATGTCCTCAATTCGGAAAAACTGATGCGTTCGCCGCGTATGTACAGCGCGTTTTTGCTGTGGATGTTGGCGGAGTTGTTTGAAACCTTGCCCGAAGTCGGCGATTTGGACAAACCGAAATTCGTGATGTTCTTCGACGAAGCGCATTTGATGTTCGACAACGCCGCCAATGCGCTGGTGGAGCAGGTCGAACAAGTCGTGCGCCTGATCCGTTCCAAAGGCGTGGGCGTGTATTTCGTGACCCAAAACCCGCTCGATTTGCCCGACACCATCCTTGGACAGCTCGGTAACCGCGTGCAACACGCCCTGCGCGCCTTCACGCCGCGCGACCAGAAAGCGGTTAAAGCCGCTGCCGAAACCTTCCGCAGCAACCCGAATATCAAAGTTGCCGAAGCGATTGCCGAACTGGGCGTCGGTGAAGCACTCGTTTCCTTCCTCGACGAAAAAGGCATGCCCGAGCCGGTTGAACGCGCGCTCGTCCTGCCGCCGCAATCCGCCTTGACCCCGCTTGCCGCCGAAGAGCGCAACCGCTTGTTCCAAAACGATGATTTGTATCCGACCTATAAAGACATGGTGGACAATTATTCCGCCTTTGAAGCTTTAGCCGAAGCCGACAGTCAGGTTGCGGCGGAGAAAGAGGCGGCAGCGGCGGCAAAAGAGCAGGAAAAAGCGCAAAAAGCCGCTGAAAAAGAAGCCGCCAATGCCGATCCCGGCATACTCGGCGGACTGCTCGGCGGCTTGAGCGGCGGACGCAAAAAGTCAGGACAGGGCTTGGGCTACAACGTTGCCGACGCTATCGGCAGCCAAATCAACCGCCAAGTAACCAACGCCATTTCCCGCAGCGTGATGGGCATTATTAAAAATATGTTTAAAAAATAAGGCGTGAAAAGAAGGCAAAGGTCGTCTGAAAGCCTGAAAATCGGTTTTCAGACGACCTTTTATAGTGGAGAAGACGGGAGGTTGATTGACGATATGGGAATAAGAAACTGAGATGACTGTGCAAAAAAGCGTCCGCATTTTGGGGATAGACCCCGGCAGTCGGGTGACCGGTTTCGGCATCATCGACGTATGCGGCAGGGAACATTTTTATGTGGCTTCAGGCTGTATCAAAACGCCGCCGAATGCGCCGTTGGCGGAGCGTATCGCCGTGATTGCGCGGCATATCAAGGAGATTGTGCAGCAATACCGCCCGCATCAGGCGGCGGTGGAGCAGGTGTTTGTCAATGTGAATCCGGCGGCTACGCTGATGCTGGGGCAGGCGCGCGGGGCGGCATTGGCGGTGTTGGTGATGGAAGGTTTGCCTGTGTTTGAATATACGGCGTTGCAGGTCAAGCAGGCGGTGGTCGGGAAGGGCAAGGCGGCGAAAGAGCAGGTGCAGCATATGGTGGTGCAGATGCTGTCACTGTCGGGTACGCCGCAATCGGACGCCGCCGATGGACTCGCCATCGCGCTCACTCACGCTTTGCGCAATCACGGCTTGGCGGCGCAGTTGGGCAAAGGGCAGATGCAGGTGAAGAGGGGGCGTTTCCAATAAGACTTGACGCGGCATTGCTTCGGTATAGTGGATTAACTTTGAACCAGTACGGCGTTGCCTCGCCTTGTCCTGATTTAAAGTTAATCCACTATAAAAAGACACTGAGACTATTGAGTATCGACAGCCCCTAGATAAAAAAAGGTCGTCTGAAAGCCCCTTAATCTTTCAGACGACCTTTGGTTTTCCCGATCTGTATTGTTTTTGCTCGGTGTTTATTGCAGGGTGAAGCCTGCTTTGAATTCCAGCTTCGGCACGCCGACGATAAAGCGTTCGCCGATGCTGTCTTCAAACTCGTATGCGCCTTCGATGCTGCCCCATGGGGTGCAGAGTTGGGAGCCGCTGTTGTACTCATAAGCCTCGCCCGGATAGAGAACCGGCTGTTCTTCAATTAGACCGGAATGGCCTACCGGCTCGGTTGCTCCGTGTCCGTCGGTGATTTCCCAGAAACGCTGGCGCAGCGTGATGACATCGTTGCTGCGGTTGCAGATGGTAATCACATAGTTGAAGGCATAGCGGTCGCGATAAACATCGCTTTGACCCGCAACGTAGCGTGGTTGAACATTGATTTCGATTTCGTTCATTTTTGTTGTCCCGTAATAGTGTTTTTTGTTTGTACCGATTTTTCGATGCGTTTGAAGTCTTATGGCTTCGAATAAGTGTGTTGAAAAAATCAGATAATCCAGGCGGCAATGCCTAAAACTATCAAGGTCATGATGGCGGCGATGATGTCGTCCAGCATGATGCCGAATCCGCCGTGTACGTGCCGGTCAAACCATTTGATCGGCCAAGGTTTGATCGAATCAAACAAGCGGAACAGAATAAATGCCGCCAGCCACCAATTCCATTTAAACGGCGTAAAAGCCAGAATCAGAAGCATCGCCACCATTTCGTCCCAAACGATACCGCCGTAGTCTTGGATGCCGAGCGCCTTTTCGGTGTGGTTGCAGATGTGGATGCCCCACATAAACAGGGCGACACACAAAAAAGCCAGAATCCAGCCGTCGATACCGATTAAAACCAAGAGAAATGCTATCGGCAGCGCCGCCATCGTTCCGAATGTGCCGGGCGCGACAGGCGCGAGGCCGCTGCCGAATCCGAATGCCAGAAGGCATAACGGGCGCTGCTTCAACCAGTCGAAAGTAGGTTTAAATTCAGCCAAAGTGATCAAATCCTAATGAAGTCAGTTTTAATTCGCCGCCATTGGAATCTATTATTTTCAGACGACCTGTATTATTTATTTTCCCGATGGGCGTTACTGCTACGCCGTATTGTCCGGCTATTGTCTGAATCTCGCTGCGCCGGCATTCGGGGGCGGTGAAAACCAGTTCGTAATCATCGCCGCCTGCCAGTGCGCAGGAGAGCCAGCTTTCGTGCGGTAAGACGTTTTTCAATTCTTCTAAAACCGGCAGCGCATTTGCCGAAATTTCTGCTCCGACCGATGACGCGGTCAAAATGTGACCGAGGTCTTGTGCCAGACCGTCCGAAATATCTTGAGCGGCATGGGCAATGGGCAGAAGCGCCTGTCCCAATCCCACTCTAGGCTCCGGACGGAGCAGCCTGTCATGGCAGCGGTCGAACAAATCGGGTGGTAGTGTGTGTGTGTTCAGGCGGCAGTTTAAAGCGGCTGCTGCTGATCCGATTTGTCCCGATACCCAAATATCGTCGCCGTCTTTCGCGGCATCGCGCCGTAAGGCTTGTCCTTGCGGAAGCTCGCCGATAATGGTGACGTTGAAGACCAAATCGCCTTTGGTCGTGTCGCCACCGATTAGGGTAATGCCGAAACGCTGCGCCAAACTGAAAAAGCTGTCACAAAAACGTTTCAGCCAATTTTCGTCCAATTCGGGCAATCCGGCACTTAATAACACCCATTTCGGGGTTGCGCCCATCGCGGCCATATCGGATATATTGACAGCCAGCATTTTCCATGCCAAATCTTCCGGAGAGGTGTCAGAAAAAAAATGTCTGTCTTTTAACAGCATGTCCGCGCTAAAACATAAATCAAATCCGTGACTTGGGCGGATAATCGCGGCATCGTCGCCAATTCCCAAAATTAAACCGCTGCTTTTCTGTTTTTGCAAATATTGTCTGATAAAGTCAAATTCCGTCATATATTGCACACAAAGTGATAAAGAGTATTATTAATCGAAATGGAATTTTCGATAGACGAATAATGTATATTTATACAATATATATGTTAATTAATGTAATAAATTACATTAAACGGTAATGTAATTGAGTGGATTGTAAAAATAAATAAGATTTTTTAGTCTAAATGATAAAGGTCAAAAAACGTGCTTCTATCAAAATGATTCCCTAAAAAGGGAAAAAGCGCCTCAAAAAAAGCATCAAGCCGCGAAAGAGGAACGGTAATATAGGAAAGTCTGCAAGTTGATATCAGGATATCGAGGTCGTCTGAAAAGCCGTTTTATGTTTTTCAGACGACCTTTTTGTCAAAATAAGAACAAAACGGCTGGCTTAGGCAGGCGTATCTTTCAACTCCGCGCCCACATCTTTCAAACGCTGCAATACTTCGTCCCATGCTTTGTCCAAATCGCGGCACGCCCCGCCTTCCGCCTTGATGCCGAACTCGATATGCGGTTTGACCGCCGTTCCGTCAGCATTTTGCCAGCCGACGCTGGGCAGGCTGTAAGAGCGCACGCCCAGGTAGGTGCGTTCGACGTATTCCATAATCGGGACAACGCGCGATTCGGGTTGTCCGAACACATACACGCTGCGGCTGCCGTGTTCGGTTTGGTTGAAACGGTCGGCGTAATAAGTATCCAAAACCCATTCCGCCATCGGGTGCGCCATCACGGGGAAGCCTGGGAAGAAATAATGTTCGCGGATGGAAAATCCGGCGATGTTGTTGAACGGGTTGGGCACAAGCTCTGCGCCTGCGGGAAAGTCCGTCATTTTCAGGCGCTGGGCGTGTTCGGGAGCGTCAAGCGGTTCGCCGCGTTTCAGGGTAACGGCTTCGATGAACTTGGCAGCTTCGGGATGGCGGACGACGGGCAAATCTAGAGCGGCGGCGGCAGCTTGGCGGGTGTGGTCGTCGGGCGTGGAACCGATGCCGCCGGTAACGAAGGTTGGCAGGCCGTCTGAAAAGCTGCGGCGCAGTTGTTTGACCAGCAAATCAGGTTCGTCGGGCAGGTATTGCACCTGATTGAGCTTCAGCCCGCGCGATTCCAGCAGGGATTTGAAAAAGGCGAAATGCTTGTCCTGGCGGCTGCCGTGCAGGATTTCGTCGCCGATGATGATGAGGTTGAACAAATGCTGTTGGTCTTTCATAATCTTTCTTTTCGAAGGTCGTCTGAAAATGTCCGGACGCGCCCAAAGGGTTAAACACAAGGAAAACCATGCACGAATATCGTTTGAAACAACCGAAAAACCTGCTTGACCGTTTGGAAAGTGTCTTCTTTTCCGTCTTTGGCTTGGTTTTGATACTGATGGAACGGCGCATTGCACTAGGCTTAACTCTCTTTGCCTTTGCCGCATGGTCGCTGTGGCGTGACTTTGATAAACGCAGCCGCGAAATCGTATTTTCAGAAGAAGGGATTTGCAAAATCAGCCGCGAAGGCACGCAAACACTGCCTTTAGAGGATTTTTGCGGCGTAGCGGTATTTACTGATACGAAACGAAGCAGAATCATTAATATCTACCGGATTGCGCTCGTCCCCAAGCAGCCGTACGATACGCCGCTGACGGTATATACCGCAGTACAGTCGTTTACCCGTCTGCCGGCTTTACCCCCGGAGTCCGTCAATTACATCCGCCATCGGATTGTCGAATGCACAGGCTTGCAGGATTTCGGCGATATCGGCTCGGCGACCTTGTCGGAGCTGTATGCAAAATGCTGTTTTTTAAATCAAGATTGATATAGGTCGTCTGAAAACCGAAATCCGTTTTCAGACGACCTATTTGGTTTACTCGGCTGGATTGTCGGCAATATTTATTAGATAATAAACCTAATTTTACGAAAAGGGGCGGTTGCGCCCATTTATTTTTAGTCCAAAGGATTCCCCCATGAGCCAAAACAATACTATCCTGCAACACCTCCCCGTCGGTCAAAAAGTCGGCATCGCCTTCTCCGGCGGCCTCGATACCTCCGCCGCGCTGTTGTGGATGAAACTCAAAGGCGCGCTGCCTTATGCCTACACCGCCAACCTCGGCCAACCTGACGAAGACGATTACAACGCCATTCCCAAAAAAGCGATGGAATACGGCGCAGAAAGCGCCCGCCTGATCGACTGCCGCGCGCAGTTGGCACATGAAGGCATCGCCGCCATCCAATGCGGCGCGTTCCACGTTTCCACCGGCGGCATCGCCTACTTCAACACCACGCCTCTAGGCCGCGCCGTGACCGGCACCATGCTCGTTTCCGCCATGAAAGAAGACGACGTCAACATCTGGGGCGACGGCAGCACCTACAAAGGCAACGACATCGAGCGTTTCTACCGCTACGGCCTCTTGACCAATCCCGCGCTGAAAATCTACAAACCTTGGCTCGACCAACAATTTATCGACGAACTCGGCGGCCGCCACGAAATGAGCGAATTTCTGATTGCCAACGGCTTCAACTACAAAATGTCGGTTGAAAAAGCCTACTCTACCGACTCCAACATGCTGGGAGCCACCCATGAAGCCAAAGACTTGGAATTCCTCAACAGCGGCATCAAAATCGTCAAACCCATCATGGGCGTTGCCTTCTGGGACGAAAGCGTCGAAGTCAAACCCGAAGAAGTCAGCGTACGCTTTGAAGAAGGCGTGCCGGTTGCATTGAACGGCAAAGAATACGCCGACCCCGTCGAACTCTTCCTCGAAGCCAACCGCATCGGCGGCCGCCACGGCTTGGGCATGAGCGACCAAATCGAAAACCGCATCATCGAAGCCAAATCGCGCGGCATCTACGAAGCCCCGGGCATGGCGTTGTTCCACATCGCCTACGAACGCTTGGTAACCGGCATCCACAACGAAGACACCATCGAACAATACCGCATCAACGGCCTGCGCCTCGGCCGCCTGCTCTACCAAGGCCGCTGGTTCGACAGCCAAGCCCTCATGTTGCGCGAAACCGCCCAACGCTGGGTCGCCAAAGCCATTACCGGCGAAGTCACCCTCGAACTGCGCCGCGGCAACGACTACTCGATTCTGAACACCGAATCGCCCAACCTGACCTACCAACCGGAACGCCTGAGCATGGAAAAAGTCGAAGACGCCGCGTTCACCCCGCTTGACCGCATCGGCCAGCTCACCATGCGCAACCTCGACATCACCGACACCCGCGCCAAACTGGGTATCTACTCGCAAAGCGGTTTGTTGTCTCTGGGCGAAGGTTCGGTATTGCCGCAGTTGGGTAATAAGAAATAAGGTTTGCAGTTTTGCATCATTGGCAACTTAAGGGGTCGTCTGAAAAGATGATCCCTTGTAAAAGGAATCCCATGAAAGAATACAAAGTCGTCATTTATCAAGAAAACCTGCTGTCCAGCCTGTTTTTCGGCGCAGCCAAAGTCAATCCCGTCAAATTCAGCGCGTTCCTCAACAGCCAAACTCCCGAAGGTTGGCGTGTCGTAACCATGGAAAAAGATCAACGCCGTATGCTCTTATTTTTCAGACGTGAAGCCTACGTCGTCATTTTGGAGCGGGAACGTGTTTAAACTCGGCGTTTATGCCTGTCTCGGGCTGTTTGTCGGCTGGGTGTTGCTGCTGATTCTGCAACTTTGGTTTTCTTTTATCGAGGCAGAATTATTCTTCAAAATTACCCTGACCATGGCGGGGTTGTTTGTCATCATCCTCGCTGCCTTGCTGGTGTGCAGTCAGTATTTTTCCGAAAAGAAAATGAAAGACGACGGGTTTATCAACTGATGCGGCTCCGGATAAAACCTGCATCCAAACCATAATAGGTCGTCTGAAAAACCGTTTTCAGACGACCCCACTATTTCCTCAAATCATTTGAAATCATGAAATTCTTCACACACTTTTATCTTGAAAACCATATGTATTTCAACGACTACTTGAAATACGTCCTCATTTTCGCCGCGCTCGTCGTCCTGCTGCTCGCCGTATCGCAATACCTGCGCCACCGCATGGACACCAAATACCGCGACCTGAGCATTATTGCCCTGCTGCTGCTCATCCTCATCAGCGGCATCCAATACCTCTCATACAGCGAACGCCAAAACTTCGCCGCGGACAACTCGCGCATGGTCGGTTTTCTCAATACCCTGATTGAAAACCAAAAAGTGGAAAAGCGCGACATCAGCGTCAACAGCACGCACCTATACAACGGCATGATCGTCGGCATCAAAAACCAATACTACGAAGTCCATTTCAATCAAGACTTCTCCGCCTACACCCTGACCCCCATCAATCTGGTCAACAACAACATCGAACTTATCGACAAAGAATAACAGGACACACTCATGGAAGCATACTCCCTCCTTGCCCTCAAACTCCTTATGGGAATTTTAGGTTTGGTTTTGCAAATCAACCTTTTAGGTAAAGGCAACCTCGCCCCCACCTCCGCCATGGATCAAGTGCAAAACTATGTTCTCGGCGGCATCATCGGCGGCGTGATTTACAGCGACAGCGTCGGGCTTTTACAGTTTTTCCTCGTGCTGATTTTGTGGACGCTGTTGGTCTTGAGTCTGAAATTCATCAAAAACCACAACCACTGGGTCAAATCCGTGATTGACGGCAAATCCGTCTGGGTCATCGTCAACGGCGAAATCCAAACCGAAGAATGTATGAAAAACGGCATCAGCGCACATGACCTGATGTTTAAGCTCCGTGCCGCCGGCATCTACGAAATCTCTGCCGTCAAACGCGCCGTCATGGAGCAAAACGGCCAGCTCGCCGTCATTCAGTACGGCGACGAAAGCCTGCGTTACCCCCTGATTACCGACGGGCAAATCGACCATGACATCTTAGAAATCATCAAGCGCGACGACGAGTGGCTGAAGCAGGAACTTGACCGCCTCCATCTTGATGCCTCGAAAGTCTATATCGGCGAATACATCGACGGGAAATTGGTGGCACACCCTTATCCTTCTTAATTTATAGTGGATTAAATTTAAATCAGGACAAGGCGACGAAGCCGCAGACAGTACAGATAGTACGGCAAGGCGAGGCAACGCCGTACTGGTTTAAAGTTAATCCACTATAAAAAAACAAAGGTCGTCTGAAACCTAGACTGGATTTCAGACGACCTTTTTGCATCAACCCCAAATGACGCAGGTCTTGCTGTTTTTGTTAATCGCGATATTCAAACGACGTCCCCAAAAACTGCTCTAAGGCAGAAACATGGGAATGATGCGGGTCTTTGACGGCAGTCAGCAGTAAAACGCTGCCGTGTTGCCGTTCCAACTCCAAGAGCTGCCTAATGGCGGTTTGTTCGGTATCGCCGTGCAGCTCCTCATGGTAACGGCTGACGAAACCGTCAAAATGTTCAGCCGAATTCTCATGATACCAGCGGCGCAGGTTTGCACTGGGGGTGATGTCTTTGAGCCAGAGCGCCGTAGCAAAGACCTCTTTGCGGATGCCCCGCGGATAGAGGCGGTCGATAAAGACTGCGGTTTGTTCGGGGGCGGGCCGGTATGCGTAAATGCGCTGTACGATAAACATGTTTGCTTGTCTCCAATGGATTCAGGTCGTCTGAATGTTCAGACGACCTGATGTTTTATAGTGGATTAACTTTAAACCAGTACGGCGTTGCCTCGCCTTGCCGTACTATCTGTACTGTCTGCGGCTTCGTCGCCTTGTCCTGATTTAAATTTAATCCACTATATTTTAATGCTTTAATGGTTTGAAAAAAGGCGGGCAAGAACGCCCGCCTTGCAATTTATCTGCCTCAAGCGTAATGAATACCCAATACTTTGGCGTTGTGGCTGATGATTTCTTCGGCAAGCTGCGGGTTGTCGTTGAGCTTGATGCCGAAGCCGGGAACAAGTTCTTTCAGACGACCTTCCCATGAGGAAATGCGGCTTGGGAAGCATTGGTGGATGAGCTTGATCATCAAGGGTACGGCGGTTGATGCGCCGGGGGATGCGCCCAAGAGTGCGGCGAGCGAGCCGTCGGCGTGGGCGACGATTTCGGTGCCGAATTGGAGGACGCCGCCTTTTTCGGAGTCTTTTTTGATGATTTGAACGCGTTGTCCTGCGGTGATGAGTTCCCAGTCGTCAGGGTTTGCTTCGGGGTAGTATTCCAGCAGGGAGGCGAAGCGTTCTTCTTTGGTTTTGCGCAATTCGCCCAAGAGGTATTTGGTCAGGGGCATATTCGCCCAGCCAGCGCGCAGCATGGGGTAGAGGTTGTCCAAGTGGATGGACAGGGGCAAATCCATGAGCGAGCCTTGTTTGAGGAAGTTGGAGCGGAAGCCTGCGTAAGGGCCGAACATGAGGTGGCGTTTGCCGTCCACGTTGCGGGTGTCGAGGTGCGGGACGGACATGGGCGGCGCGCCGACGGAGGCTTGTCCGTACACTTTGGCGTTGTGCTGCGCGGCGGTTTCGGGGTTGCTGTTGCGGAAGAACAGACCGGAAACGGGGAAGCCGCCGTAGCCTTTACCTTCGGGAATGCCTGATTTTTGCAGCAGGGTCAGTGCGCCGCCGCCTGCGCCGAGGAAGAGGAAGCGGGTGCGCAGGGTGAGTTGTCCGTCAGAATTGCGGGTGTCGCTGGTTTTGAGCACCCATGCGCCGTCGGATTCGCGTTTGACATCTTCGACGTGGCGGTTGAACTCGATTTTGACGCCTTTTTCGCGCAGGTATTGCACCATTTGGCGGGTCAGGCTGCCGAAATCGACGTCTGTGCCTTCGGCGGAGTAGTTGGCGGCGACGGGTTGGCTTTCTTTACGTCCGTTGATGACCAAAGGCGCCCATTCGGCGATTTTGGCGCGGTCGGTGGAGAATTCCATCCGTTCGAAGAGTTTTTGGGATTTGAATGCGTCGAAACGTTTTTGCAGGTAGTTGCAATGGTCGGTGTTCATGACCAGTGACATATGCGGAACGGTATGGATGAAGGAGTTGTCGGCGATTTTGCCTTCTTCGACAAGCGATGCCCAGAACTGGCGGCTGATGTGGAATTGTTCGGCAATGTTGAGGGCGCGGGTCGGGTCGATGGTGCCGTCTGCGCCGAGCGGGGCGTAATTGAGTTCGCACAATGCGGAATGCCCTGTGCCGGCGTTGTTCCAAGCGTTTGACGATTCCAACGCTACGTCTTCCAAGCGTTCGATAAGGGTGATTTCCCAAGACGGTTCGAGTTCTTTGAGCAAAACGCCCAAAGTCGCGCTCATAATGCCTCCACCCACCAAGACAACATCTGTTGCTTCAGCCATGGTTGT
This sequence comes from uncultured Neisseria sp., assembly GCA_963532335.1. Classification (GTDB taxonomy): domain Bacteria; phylum Pseudomonadota; class Gammaproteobacteria; order Burkholderiales; family Neisseriaceae; genus Neisseria. Next base: position 26,024 of record CAUSKT010000025.1, read on the forward strand.
ACTCCTAGAAACAGGCATATCCTGCCTTTATGATTATCCGTTGTATTACGAACGCCTGTTTCGGCGGTAAAACCTGCTGGCGCGGTGTTTTTGGCGTGGAAGATTGCGCGCGGGTTTTACGTTTTGAACCGATGTTAAACCGTTCATAATATGTTATTGAGAATTTAGTGGATTTTTCTGAGAATTGCAAAGATTTTCTGTTTGGATTTACATAAACGCGGTTTGAAAAGGTCGTCTGAAACATTCAGACGACCTTTATTTATCAGGTGTTTGGCGGGGTTGGACCTGATTTCATTCACTTCTTAAAGACTTCAGATTGTCAGCAAGATGGACGTGTTTTGATGAAAAAATGAAGAAGAAAACGTTTTTTCAGGACGCGTCATAAGCTGCCGCTTTTTTGAGTAGTTTTGCCCTTGCCTGAGGCCATTCTTCGCGCAACAGGCTGTATTCCACCGTATCGCGTACGCTGCCGTCTTTCCGCAATTTGTGGCAGCGCAAGATGCCGTCTTGGTGTGCGCCCAGGCGTTCGATGGCGCGTTGGGAGGCGGTGTTGAGGTTGTCGGTCTGCCAACAGACGCAGCGACAGTTTAAAGTGTCGAAGACGTAGTCGAGTAACATGATTTTGCAGGCGGTATTGATGCGCGTGCGCCGTGCCGACAGGGCGTACCATGTGAAACCGATGTAGAGGCGGGGGATGGCGGGGTCGATGTGGTAAAGCGAGGTCGAGCCGACGATTTTGCCCGTGTCTTCGTCGATGACGGCAAAGGCGAGGCGGGTTTGTGTGGCGGTGCGGATGTAGTCCGCTACTTGGTCGGGTTCGGGCGCAGTGGTTACGTTCAGCTTCCAGACTTCGCCGTCGCAAACTGCTTCGCGCAAACCGGCTTCGTGTGCCGCTGTCAAAGGTTCGAGACGGACGCGGTCGAAGGACAAAACGGGAACAGATGAAAAATCAGTCATGAGGTTTCCTTTGTATTGGATGGTTTGAGTTTTCAGACGACCTTTTATAGTGTCTTAACGGACGGCATCTTTGAGGTCGTCTGAAAGCTATTGATTAATGATGTTTGAACACCAGCACGCCCGACT
>CAUSKT010000026.1:0-26605 GCA_963532335.1 uncultured Neisseria sp.
AGGCGCGCAACTCCTCCGGCCGCGCTTCGATGATGCGCGAAATCATCCCCTGCTCAATAACGGCATAACCGCGCGCGCCCACACCCGTCCCCAGAAACAAATCGGTAATGTCGCGGCGGCGCACAGTCTGATTGTTGATGAAATAAGTCGATTCGCCCTGACGCGTCAGCTGCCGCTTGATGCTCACCTCGGCATACTGCCCCCACGCCCCCTGCAAACTGTGGTCGCTGTTGTCAAACACCAGTTCCACCGAAGCCCTCGGCGCAGGACGGCGCGTCGCCGCACCGTTAAAAATCACGTCCTGCATACTCTCGCCGCGAAGCTGCTTCGCCGAAGCCTCGCCCAACACCCAGCGCACCGCGTCAATCACATTCGACTTGCCGCAGCCGTTCGGCCCGATAACCGCAACAAGCTGCCCCGGAACATGAATCGTGGTCGGGTCGGTAAAAGATTTGAAGCCGGAGAGTTTGATGTGGGTCAGGCGCATGGGATAAGGACGGGGAGAAAAAAATAAAGTGGGATTTTATACTAGTCTTCCCGCGAAAAACCAAATTCTTGAAAACAAATCCGACGGTCTGCCGTTCACGCCTGAAAATAAGGTTAGACGGGCAGTACGCAAACTGAAAATAAGCAGTTTGCAGCAACCTGATTCTTCAAATGCGTCAGCAGGAAAACCGATAATTCAATGCCCCGCTCGAAACAGGCATATAATATGCACCTTATCGCAAACAGATTGGAAGGAGCCGATAATGGACGGACAAATGGCGCTTTTTTGCTATCAGGAACTGCCGGTTTGGCAGGCAGACGAGATTCCCGACGCGCTGCGGGCGGGTCATGCGTTTGACGAAGGGGAATGGGCTTGCCTGAACGTGTTGCAAGGTCGTCTGAAATTGACGGAAGCTGATAATGCTTCTGTCGAACTGACTGCCGAAGACGGCGATCACATGATCGCGCCGCAGCAACAGTTTACGGTCGAGCCTTTGACGGACGACACGGAAATCAAACTCTCGCTTTATTGCGCAGCAAAAGATTATTTCAATAAGAAATACGGCATGAGCGCGACCCATTCGGCGGTAGTGGCGGCCGAAAATATCGTTCCTGCGGGCAAGGCTTTGGATATGGGCTGCGGTCAGGGGCGCAATGCGCTGTTTTTAGGTTTGAAGGGATTTGACGTAACCGCCGTGGACAACAATCCGCAGGCTGTGCAAAACGTCAACGAGTTGGCGCGCATCGAAGACCTGGACGTGCGGGCGGTGGAATATGATTTGAATGCCGCCAACCTTCAAGATCATTTCGACTATATCGTGGCGACGGTTGTGTTTATGTTCCTGTATCCGCGTTTCGTGCCGCAAGTGATTGCCGATATGCAGGCGCACACCAACCCGGGCGGCTACAACCTGATCGTTTCGGCGATGGACACTGAAGACTTCCCCTGCCCTATGCCTTTCCCGTTTAAATTTAAAGAGGGCGAGTTGCGCGAATACTACCGCGACTGGGAGATTGTCGAATACAAAGAGGAACTCGGCGCCATGCACGCGAAAGATGCGGCGGGCAATCCGATACAGTTTAAGTTTGTTACCATGTTGGCGAAAAAGCCTGAAGTATAAACGAACGGGGTCGTCTGAAAGGTTTTCAGACGACCTTTTGGTATCCGCTTTCTTATAGAGTCTCCAATATTGCCCACCAGTCATCCGAGTTACACTTCAAAAGCTGAATCGTGTTGACTGCGGGCAACTGACACCCAACGCACCATCACTAACAGCCCAAAAACAAAAAGGTCGTCTGAAACCTTTCAGACGACCTTTTATAATCAAACAATCAGTTGCTCAACACGTCCACGCCTTTGGGCGGAGTGAACTTGAATGCGCCGCGTGAGAGGTTGGGCTTGGTGTTCAAGCCGCCGAAGCTGATGGAGGTTTGGTTGCCGAAGCTGTCTTTCAACTGCATGGCGGCGAGGTTGTCGCCTTTGAAACCGATGCGGATGTATTGGTAGCCGGCGTTGTTTTTCTTAGGCGTTGCCAAGACGTAGTCGATGCCGTTGGACGAGCCGTCTTCTTTGAGGGAGTAGCTGCTGTCGAGGGCGTTTTTGTTGGAGAGGATGGCGGCGGGGCTGTCGCCGATGGTTTGGTCTTGGGCGGACTTGGTCACTTGTGCCAAATCAACGTCGTAGAGCCAAATGGTTTGACCGTCGCCTACGATGGTTTGTTTGTAGGGTTTGGTGTATTCCCATTTGAAGAGGCCCGGACGCAGGATTTTGAAAGTACCGTGTGCGGTTTGGGTTTTCTTTTTGCCTTGGACGGTTTGGGTGAAGCTGCCGCTGATACCGTCGGCGTCGTTGTTGAATTTCTTGAGTGCATCCACTGCGCCTGCCTGTGCGAAACCGATGGTCGCGGTCAAGGCGGAAGCGGCGAGGAATTTGAACAGGTTGTGTTGTTTCATCATTATTTTTCCTTGTTGGAAAGGGTGTGGCGCCCAGTATCGATGTTACAAAATAACAATGCAAGCCGCTTATGGGCGGTTTACATTTTGCAAACAGTGTTTCCCGAAGGCTAATTTTTTGAAGCTGCGGGATTTTTTCCTGCGGAAAAGACAATCGGGTTTCACAATTCTTTAATGTATGCCGACTGCGCAAACTGTGGTATTTAATGGTTTTTGACGCACAACGCCAAATTGTAAAGATTATATTCCTTATATTGTTTTTTTTAAACGCTATAATATTTGTTTTCCGAAAAACGGCGGACTTGGAATGAAACCTGATATCTATGCTTTGCTGGAACTTGCCCTGCTTTCAGACGACCCCGATGAAAAAGGACGGCTGACGGACGAGGCGTTTGCCGCCGTTCAGAACATGGACGGGGCTGAAGCAAACACCGCGCCGCTGGACTTCCGCCATGCGGGACAGCCGCCGAAGCCTGTTTTGGTCGCACCGTCGCAACTGACGCCGCGCAAGATGAACACAGCCGAAGGCTATGCGGCGATGTTGCACGCGATTGCGCATATCGAGTTCAACGCCATCAATCTGGCTTTGGACGCGGCATACCGTTTCCGCACGCTGCCGTTTCAATTTGTGCGCGACTGGGTGCGGGTGGCGAAGGAAGAGGTGTACCATTTCCGCCTGATGCGCGAAAGGCTGCGCGCTTTCGGCTTCGATTACGGCGATTTCGAGGCGCACAACCATTTGTGGGACATGGCGTATAAAACCGCCTACGACCCGCTGTTGCGCATGGCGTTGGTGCCGCGCGTATTGGAGGCGCGCGGGCTGGACGTTACGCCTGGGATACGCGCGAAGGTAGAACAGCGCGGCGATTCGGAAACCTGCGGCGTGTTGGACATCATTTACCGCGACGAAATGGGCCATGTCGCCATCGGCAACCATTGGTATCAACACCTCTGCCGCGAACGCGGTTTGGAACCTGTCGCCCTGTTCCGCAGTCTGATTGCCCGTTACGATATGTTTATCTTCCGCGGCTATGTGAACATCGAAGCGCGCGAAAAAGCCGGCTTCAGCCGCTTCGAGCTTGATATGTTGGAAGATTTCGAGCAGGGTTTGAAACAAGGCAAAAAGGTCGTCTGAAAACCCCGAATCCGGATTTTCAGACGACCTCTGTTGAGGAACGTTATGTCTCACCATCACGAACACCATCATCACGTACACGCCCACACGCATACCGCCAACAAAAAAGTATTGCGCGTTTCGTTCATCATCATCGCCGCCTTTATGCTGCTGGAAGCGTTCGGCGGCTGGCTGACTCACTCGCTCGCGCTGCTTTCCGACACAGGGCATATGTTCAGCGATGCATTTTCCTTGGGCGTGGCATTGTGGGCGTTCAAACTCGGCGAAAAAGAAACCACGCTGCAAAAGACCTTCGGCTACAAACGTTTTGAAATCCTCACCGCCATGTTCAACGGCTTGTCGCTGGTGGTCATCGCCGTGCTGATTTTCTACGAAGCCATCAAACGCCTGCTTTATCCGCCCGAAATTGCCACGCTGGGGATGCTCGTCATCAGCGTCGTCGGCCTGTTGGTCAACATCGGCGTGGCGGTTTATATGCTGAAAAACAGCGACACCGAAGCCAACGTCAACATGCGCGGCGCGTATCTGCACGTTTTGAGCGACCTTGTCGGCTCAATCGGCGCGATTGCCGCCGCCGTGCTCATGATGACGTTCGGCTGGAAATGGGCGGACCCGCTCGCCAGCGTGTTCGTTGCCGCGCTGGTCGGACGCAGCGGCTGGAGCCTGCTCAAACAAACGCTGCACATCCTCATGGAAGGCGCGCCCGAAAACATCCACACCGACGACCTGCTCGCCGTCATCCGCAACACCGACGGCGTCAAATCCGTCCACGACTTACACGTCTGGACGATTACCAGCAATATCAACGTTTTATCCTGCCACATCGTCGTGGACGGCAGCATGACCGTTGCCGAATCCGAACAAATCGCCTACCGCATCGAACACGAGTTGTCCCACAAAAACATCGGACACTGTACCATCCAAATCGAAAGCGAACACCACCCGCATCCCGACAGCGTCTTGTGTGCCAATGAAACCGACGGCGCACACCATCACCACCACTAAACCCAAAGGTCGTCTGAAACCCTTTTCAGACGACCCCACCGAAAAACCAAAGGAAAACACATGATACAAGCCGTATTGTTCGACCTCGACGGCACGCTCGCCGACACTGCCCTAGACCTCGGCGGCGCACTCAACACCGTATTGCGCCGCCACAACCTGCCCGAAAAAAGCATCGCGGAAATCCGCCCGTATGCCAGCCACGGCGTAGCCGGTCTGTTGAAAATCGGCGTCGGCATGACAGCCGAACATCCTGATTTCGCAGCATGGCGGCAAGAGTGCCTTGAAGCATACAGCCTTTGCTATGCCGATAAAACCACGCTGTTCGACGGCGTGAACGAAATGATTGCCGAACTCGACAAACGCGGCATCAAATGGGGCATCATCACCAACAAACCCATGCGCTTCACCGACAAACTCGTCCCCAAACTCGGCTTCGCCATCCCGCCCTCCGTCGTCGTCAGCGGCGACACCTGCGGCGAATCCAAACCCAGCGTCAAACCCATGCTGTATGCGTGCGAACAAATCCATGCCGATCCGCAACACACGGTTTACGTCGGCGACGCCGAACGCGACATGCAGGCCGGACGCAACGCGGGCATGAAAACCGTACTTGCCGACTGGGGCTATATCGCCGCCGAAGACCAAACCGAAACTTGGCCGTTCGACCACCGCATCGCAGCGCCTTCGGATTTGCTCAAGATTCTATAGTGGATTAACTTTAAACCAGTACGGCGTTGCCTCGCCTTGCCGTACTATCTGTACTGTCTGCGGCTTCGTCGCCTTGTCCTGATTTAAATTTAATCCACTATATAAAACGAAAGGTCGTCTGAAAACTTTCAGACGACCTTTTCAAATCCGCTTCTTTATTTCTTCTTCAAATAAACGCCGCTTTCGATATGGTGCGTAAACGGGAATTGGTCAAACAACGCGGCGCGTTCGACAGTATGGGTTTGGCAGAGGGTGTCGAGGTTTGCGCACAGGGTTTCGGGGTTGCAGGAAATATAGATAATGTTGTCAAACTGCGAAACCAGCTTCAGCGTTTCATCATCGACGCCGGCTCGGGGCGGATCGACAAAAATCGTGGAAAAATCATAATCTTTCAACGAGATACCCTGTTCTTGTAGGCGTCGGAATTCGCGGCTTTGGGTATAGGCTTCGGTAAATTCTTCCACAGAGAGGCGGGCGATTTTGATGTTGTCCCTTTGGTTGGCTTCGATATTCCACTGTGCGGCATAAACGGAAGTTTTGGACACTTCGGTCGCTAACACCTGACGGAAATGCTGCGAGAGCGGCAGGGTGAAATTACCGTTGCCGCAGTAGAGTTCGAGCAGGTCGCCGCCGAGGTTTTGCGCGACATCGCATGCCCAGCCGAGCATTTTTTCGCACACGCGGGCGTTGGGCTGCGTGAAACTGCCTTCGACTTGGCGGTAGCGGAAGGTCTTGCCGTTTACGTTCAGCTCTTCGATTATATAGTCTTGAGTCAAAACGATTTTCTGCCCCCTACTCCGACCGATGATATGGATGCCCAATTCACGCGCCAAGGTTTCAGCGGCACGCTGCCACGCTTCGCCTAGTTTTTTGTGGTAAATCATGGTAACGAGCATTTCGCCGCTCAGTGCAGACAAAAATTCTACGGCGTACCAGCGGTTTTTGAGTTCGGGATTTTGCGCGGCGGCTTCGATGAGCTTGGGCATCAAGGCGTTGATGGATTCGGAGGCGGCGGGAAATTGATCGCAACGTATCAGGCTTGCGCCGCTTGCTTTCTGCCCGCGCTCGAACATGGCGTAAAACATTTCGCCGCCTTCGTGCCAGATGCGGAATTCGGCGCGCATCCGGTAATGCTGTTCAGGGGATTCGAAAACTTGAATTTCAGGAAAATCCAAACCTTGGAAAAGCTGTTGCAAGTATTGGATTTTTTGGTCGAGCTGTTGCGTATAAGCGGTCATGTCAGATTAATCTAATAAAAACAATCAGCGCATTATAATATAGTTCAAAGAGCAGATTACGGCACTGCGCCAAAAACAGCAAACCCGCCGCCCCGAATACCCCATAAATGCCTTCTCAAGCAGTTTCAAAAAGTTTTGGAAGCCACTCGGGCAGCCGTTATTTTTTCCGATCTACAAGCAAAAAAGCATACCTAAATTTCAGCAAAATTTCCGGCCCGGCATTCCATCGATTTACCCATTCAATCTATATTGATTAAGTAAAAATAACATTATAGAATATTCACTCTTTTTAACATTTCATCTTGGGTACCCATCATGTCCGCCAAACGCTTCCTCATTGCCGCCTTCTTGTCCGCTTCCGCATTCGCCGGTGCCGATGTTCACATTGATGAAAGCATCCCCTATCGCGATAAAGAAGAGATTGATAACCGCATCGTATCCGAGTGTTTAGAAGTCGGCAGCATCATGTCCGAATCCTTGCAGGAAAACGCGGCAAAAAGCGGGGTGACCGTCGTTCGCGACGGCCTGAAACAAGACACTTACGCAGACATCGCCATCACTTCCGCCATGAGCGCAGGCAATGCCTTTGTGGGACACGCCAAGGGCTTGGCTGTTTCTGTGACTTTGTATATTGACGACAAACAAGTCAAAAAAACCACATTATCCCGCAATTCTATGGGCGGCATGTTTGGCGGTTTTAAAGGTTCTTGTTCCGTCCTGAACCGGACTGCCAAAGTTTTGGGTACGGATTTGGCCAAATGGATTATCCAAGAACAGAAAAACGCTCAGGCTAAATAAAGCGTTTAATCAAAAGATTGGTTTGCAAGCTCCGCTTCTGCCGTCAAAACCAGTGATAGCGGGGTATCGGTCACACGCTGTACCAATCTTCCCATGACGAGTCAGTGCGAATACAAACGCGCCCCTAAATATAGACAAAAAGGTCGTCTGAAAACATCCGCCCCCATGCGAAACGTTTTCAGACGACCTGTTGCTTATCTTAACCGGGATAGAACCTTATTTCTTTTAACGCCCGAAGCCGATATAAGTTTCTCCGCTGCCTTGGTTGCGGCTGCGCCAAGTGTCTTTGGCACCGGTTTTCGAACCCAAGGGCGCATCTTGTTCGACCTGCCACAATACATCATTGCTGCCGCCGATAGGATGCGAACCGCGCATACCGACATAGCTGCCCATGTCGCTCACGCCGTTATTGGAAATTCTGTGGCTGCCGTATTGGGTGCTGGAAGCTTCCACTCCGGCTTTCAAATCGCCGTAAAAATGAACTTCCGCCGCAGCCAGTGCAGGCAGTGCGAGTAAAGACAAAATCAGAATTTTCTTCATTATGAAATGCTCCTTATATGACATCCCTTCTGCACAAGCAGGCGGGAAGGGTTAGCGCAAGGCGAATTCTACCGTCCTAAAAGTTTGTGTTTGAATTAAGAAAGAAAATTCATGCAAAGGGTCGTCTGAAAAATGTGAAATCAGATTCAAACTTCCCATGCCGACCGTATACGCTTTTAACGGCAGATGCGCTTCAAACCGAAGCCGCGCCTCGCCATCCGGGGCTTTACCATCCTGAGCCAAATGGAAACGCGCCCATCAAAACCGCAGCCATTACAGACACACCGGCTTTCGCTATAATGGAATACACCCTCCACTTGGCGCGAAAGGAATATTTATGAATCCCGAAAACACCCTGTGTCTGATTATCGACATCCAAGAACGCCTCCTCCCCGCCCTGCACGACAAAGACGATATGCTGCACCACAGCCGTATCCTGATACAGGGGCTTCACGCCTTAGGCGTCCCGTTTGCCGTGACCGAGCAATATCCGAAAGGCTTGGGCAAAACGGTTCCCGCCGTATCGCTGCTGCTGCCCGAAACCACGCCCTTCATCGAAAAAACCCGTTTCTCCGCCCTTTCCCCCGAAACACACGCGATTTTGACGCAGGCAGCCGTCCAAAACATCATCTTAATCGGCGCAGAAACCCATATCTGCATGCTGCAAACCGTATTGGATTTGCGCTTGGAAGGTTTCAATGTTTACGTCCCCTTTGAGTGCACGACATCCCGTTCCCCCGCAAACAAAGAAAACGGGCTGGCGCAAATGCGCGAAGCCCGCGCCACCGTTTCCAATGTGGAAAGCATTTTGTTCCAATTGTTGGGCGACGCCCGCCACCCCGCCTTCAAAACCGTTTCCAAACTGATTCAATAGCCTGTTAAGGTCGTCTGAATGCAATACACCATCACCGAAGCCGCCAAAACCGATCTGCCCGACATTGTCGAGATTTACAACAGCACCATAGCCGCCCGCCAATCCACTGCCGACCTGACGCCCGTCAGCATTGCCGAACGCGAACCATGGTTCGACGCGCACGGCAGCAGGCGGCCTCTGTATGTATTGAAAAATAACGAAGATACGGTTTTGGCATGGTGCAGCCTCAGCGACTACTACCCGCGTCATGCCTATCACATCAGCGCAGAAATCAGCCTCTATGTCCGCCATGACGCGCGCGGTATCGGCGTGGGCAAAATCCTGCTGCAAAATGTGCTCGAACGCGCACCGTCCTTGGGCATTAAAAACATATTGGCAGTCATCTTCGGACACAACTACCCCAGCCTGCACCTGTTTCACCAGTTCGGCTTTACGGAATGGGGGCGATTGCCCGCCGTATGCGACTTAGGAACGCAGCAAGCCGATGTGGTCATCTTAGGCAAAAAATTAGTCGATTGAATCCCCGACAGCCAAACCGCAAACCTTTCCAAACACTACCCGCCCCAAACCAAAATGACCGCTCCCCAAACCTGCCCCTGCTCTTCAGGACAAACCTACAACGACTGTTGCGCCCCGTTCCACCGTCACGAAAGCCTGCCGCAAACCGCCGAACAGCTGATGCGCTCCAGATACAGCGCCTATGTTTTGCACGATATCGCCTATATCGTTGAAACGACTGTCCCTTCCCAGCAACACCTGCTCGATCAAGCCGATATGCTGGCATGGAGTCAGACGACCCATTGGCTGGGTTTGGAAGTCATACAACACGCCAATGTCGGCAAACAACATGCCCAAGTCGAATTCAAAGCCTATTTTCAAGACGGTCAGGAAACAGCGTGCCATCATGAATTATCTGCCTTCGTCAAAATCGACAACCGCTGGTATTTCATCGACCCGACCACGCCCTTACCCGGCATGAAACAAGACTGCATCTGCGGTTCGCACAAAAAATTCAAAGCCTGCTGCGGCCGTTTTTTCAAATAACAAACCCTGCCCATCCGCAGGCAAATTTGAAACCATGCCCGCAGACAGACCGCGTCTCCTGAAAACACCGGTTTCAAAAATGCCGCCAATCCTTCCCTCTTCCCCACCTCAATTCGCCTGAAAAACAGACCTTTCCGTTATAATTCCCTTTTTCCCGCCCCATTCCTCAACAGCCGCCATGAAAGCCGCCTTTTTCCTCCTCTACCTCATTCAGCTCCTGCCCTTCAAAGCCATACACAAAATCGCCGACGCCGTGGGCATCCTTGCCTATTACGCCGTCAAACCGCGCCGAAAAGTCGGCGAGACCAACCTTAGAAAATGCTTTCCCGAATGGAGCGAAGACAAACGCAAAGCCGTGCTCAAACGCCATTTTCAGCACATGGCGAAGCTGATGCTCGAATACGGCCTGTATTGGTACGCGCCTGCCGACAGGCTACGCAAACTCGTGCATTATCAAGACAAACATCATCTTGATAACGCGCTCGCGGCAGGCGAAAAAGTCATCCTGCTTTATCCGCATTTCACCGCATTTGAAATGGCGGTTTACACCCTCAATCAGGACGTGCCGCTGACCAGCATGTATTCGCACCAAAAAAACAAAGCGTTGGACGAACAAATCCTCAAAGGCCGCCACCGCTACAACAACGTCTTCCTCATCGGCCGCACCGAAGGCCTGCGCGCGATTATCAAGCAACTGCGCAAAAGCGACGCCCCCTTCCTTTACCTGCCCGACCAAGATTTCGGCCGCAACGACTCCATTTTCGTCAACTTCTTCGGCATCCCCACCGCCACGATTACAGGCTTAAGCCGCATCGCCGGCATGACGAAAGCCAAAGTCATCCCCGCCATCCCCACGCGCAATGCCGACAACACCGTTACGCTGCGCTTTTATCCGGCATGGGAAAACTTCCCTTCAGACGACGTTGCAGCCGACACCCAACGCATGAACGACTTTATCGAAGCGCGGGCAAGGGAAAATCCCGAGCAATATTTCTGGCTGCACAAACGCTTCAAAACCCGTCCCGAAGGCGAACAGGGATTTTATTGAATTACATACAGTTACAACAAAAAGCAAAGCCCGTCATATTCGGGCTTTTATCATTTCTATTAAATCGAAAATTAACAACGATAGTAACAAATCTTCAATTGAGAATTTTTCACATTAACTCTTTGGATAAAATGGATATTCAGCCCCATTAAACGGAAAACAGAGGAAAAAACCGGCGTATTTCCCGTAAAACATAAATATGATGCAAAATTTTGATTAACATATTAAATTTAATTTAATTTAAAATCAAAGCGTTATAAAATAACATTTTTAAAAAATCAATTGCACCAACCATCCCTTAAAGAATATAATGCCAAATTTATAAAAATATAATTTTAATATTTATAAAAATTTAAAATTAATAGAATTATATTTTAGATTTTTTATAAATATTGGAATATTATAAATATATATTTTACATAAAAAAATAATGTAAACCACTTGGCAAACCCAAAATTTTCGCGTAAATTTCGTTACATCAAATTACAGCCGTACCGGTAAGATTTGATATTCCGGTTTCCTACTGCAAGCTTCCAGCTTGCAAGTGGATGTTTCGAGACTCACTCCCTCGGAACAAAAGTTTACCCGCACGGAGTTGAGCCGTGCAGGTAAAGCCGCAGGCGAAAGCCTGTATTGTTTGTGAAGCGTAAATCTCTGATTTGAGGTATTGGGGCAATCCTGTGGGGGATTGCCTCCTTTTTTTGTTCATCCGCTTCATTACACCCACAAGGGTTTACGGTGAACAAAACAGAAAATGCCCATCAACCGTCCCACACCGCCTCAAACGCAAATATAGTGGATTAACTTTAAATCAGGACAAGGCGACGAAGCCGCAGACAGTACAGATAGTACGGAACCGATTCACTTGGTGCTTCAGCACCTTAGAGAATCGTTCTCTTTGAGCTAAGGCGAGGCAACGTCGTACTGGTTTAAAGTTAATCCACTATAACGGGCAAACAAAGCATCGTGTTATTGAAATCCGCCATACAAAAAGGTCGTCTGAAACATTTTTCAGACGACCTTTTGACAAATAGGGAACGCGGATTATGCGTTGCCTTCTTGTTGTTGCTGGTACATGGCTTCGAAGTTGATCGGAGCGAGCAGTACGGGCGGGAAGCCGGCGCGGGTTACGCTGGTGGAAATGGCTTCGCGTGCATACGGGAAGAGGATGTTCGGGCAGGCTACACCTAAGAGCAGTTGAACGTCTTCTTCAGGGATGTTTTCCAGACGGAAGATGCCGCTTTGGGTTACTTCGTTTAGGAACATGGTGCGTTCGGCGTTGAGTTTGGCGGTTACGGTAACGGTTACGTCAACGTTGTAGTAGCCGTCTTCCAGCTTCTCGCTGTTGGTGGAAACGCGCATATCGACTTCAGGCTCGCCTTGTTCCAAGAAGATTTGGGGGGCGTTTGGCACTTCCAAAGACAAGTCTTTGACGAACAGGCGTTCGATGCTGAATACGGGTTGCAATTCTTCGCTCATTTTGTTTTCCTAGTTGGGTTTAAAGTTACGGGTTTAATAAAGAATCCAGCCTGCCTTCGCGGTGCAGGCCGTACAAATCGGTAAAACCGCCGACATGGGTATCGCCGATGAAAATTTGCGGTATGCTGCGCTGCCCGGAAAGCTGCTGCATTTCGGCAAAGGCTTCGGGGCTGCGGTCAACGCGGATTTCGTTGATTTCGGCGACGTCCAGCGAATGCAGCAGCTTTTTAGCCATGGTGCAGTAGGGGCAGAACGCGCCTGTATACATCGTAACGGTTTGCATGATTGTTTTCAGAGTTCTAATGGGGTTCACTATATGGGCATATGGTTTATTTTACAATACTTGAAATCGGCTATTTTGCCTGAATCTTTGTTTTCGGGGCGTAAGGGCTGCCTGCCGCCCATGTGCCAAAACGCCGTTTTTAAAGTATGATAAACGGCAATCCGAACCGCTTTTGCCATTTATTTTCAATAAAACCGACGGCAAGCGGATAGTAGATTAAATTTGAGTCAGAACAGCAACACAATCAGCCGATTATTTCCGGGTTTGGGCAGCATCAGTCTGGTTCAAATTTAATCTACTATTTTTCTTATTAAAAATTAGGAACTAAAACCATGCTTTCAGGAATCCCCATCCCGAAGGACGCCGTCCGTCCGCCCGAAACCGTGCTCGTCAACATTACGCCGCAGGAAACGCGCGTGGCGGTGTTGGAAGAAAACAATATCTGCGAGCTGCATATAGAGCGCAACAGCGGTCATAGTCTGGTCGGCAATATTTATCTGGGCGTGGTGCGCCGCGTGTTGCCGGGGATGCAGAGCGCGTTCGTCGACATCGGTTTGGAACGCGCCGCGTTTCTGCACATCGTCGATGTCCTCGAACAACGCCGCAACCCCGACGAAACCCAACGTATCGAGCATATGCTGTTTGAAGGGCAGTCGGTTTTGGTGCAGGTCATCAAAGACCCGATCAACACCAAAGGCGCGCGCCTTTCCACTCAAATTTCGTTAGCGGGGCGTTTCCTCGTCCACCTTCCGCAGGAAGACCACATCGGCATTTCCCAGCGCATCGAAGACGATGCCGAACGCAACAGCCTGCGCGAACGCCTGACTAATCTATTGCCCGAAGACGCGTGCCACGGCTACATCATCCGTACCAACGCCGAAAACGCTACCGACGAGCAGCTTCTGTCCGATATCCACTACCTGACCAAAGTGTGGGAACACATTCAAGAACAAGCGAAAACCCAGCCGCCGGAAACCCTGCTGTATCAGGATTTGCCTTTGAGCCTGCGCGTGTTGCGCGATATGTTCAGCCTCGACACGCAAAAAATCCTGGTCGATTCAACCGAAAACCACCGCCGCATGACCCGTTTCGCTGAGCAATACGTTCACGGCGCATTGGGCAGGATAGAGTTGTTCAAAGGAGAACGCCCGCTGTTTGAAACCCATAACGTCGAGCAGGAAATCAGCCGCGCCCTACAACCGCGCGTCAACCTCAACTTCGGCAGCTACCTGATCATCGAGTCCACCGAAGCCATGACCACGATAGACGTGAACACCGGCGGCTTCGTCGGCGCGCGCAACTTCGACGAAACCATCTTCCGCACCAACCTCGAAGCCTGCCACACCATCGCCCGCGAATTACGGTTGCGCAACCTTGGCGGCATCATCATCATCGACTTCATCGACATGGCGCAGGAAGCGCACCGCGAAGCCGTGTTGCAAGAACTTGCCAAAGCCCTCGCCTTCGACCGCACCCGCGTTACCCTCAACGGCTTCACCAGCTTGGGTTTGGTCGAGCTGACCCGCAAACGCTCGCGCGAAAACCTCAGCCAAATCCTCTGCGAACCCTGCCCGTCCTGCCAAGGCAGGGGTCGTCTGAAAACACCGCAGACCATCTGCTACGAAATCCAGCGCGAAATCGTCCGCGAAGCCCGCCGTTACGACGTGCAGTCCTTCCGCATCCTCGCCGCGCCCAACGTCATCGACCTCTTCCTCGACGAAGAATCGCAATCGCTGGCGATGCTCATCGACTTTATCGGCAAACCGATTTCGCTGGCAGTCGAAACCGCCTACACGCAGGAACAATACGATATTGTGTTGCTGTAAAGACAAAAGTTCGTCTGAAAACGGAATCGGGGTTTTCAGACGACCTTTTGGCAAAATCGGCAGACCATTCAAGTGCAGTATTCCTTTAGAAGAAAATGTCCACCATACCCGGCAGAACCCACGCCGAAGGAAACCCAATCAAGTACGGAAAAGCAACAAAAGGTCGTCTGAAAACCAGCCGCCCCTTTCAGACGACCTCCCGCTAAACCCCTCCTAATTTTCCCCTGCTATCCTTCCCGCTGATTAAGGAGAACACCATGCGCGTATTGCTTGCAGAAGACGACAATATGATTGCCCAAGCCATAGCCGCCAACCTCAAAGACAGCGGCTATGCCGTCGACTGGGTCAAAAACGGCAGCCAAGTTTCCACTGCCCTTCAGGCGCAGAACTACGACTTGCTGCTGCTCGACCTCGGACTGCCCGGCAAAGACGGACTAGATGTCCTCACCCAAATCCGACACGAAGGCAGCCAAACCCCCGTCCTCATCGTTACCGCCCGCGACGACCTCCACAGCCGCCTCAACGGACTGGACGGCGGCGCCGACGACTACATCGTCAAACCCTTCGACATGGCGGAGCTGCAAGCCCGTATGCGCGCCGTCCTGCGCCGCCACAGCGGCCACAGCCAAACCCTATTAACCAACGGCGCGCTCACCCTCAACCCCGCCACCTACCAAGTCGAAGTCAAAGGACAAGACAAACCCGTCCTCCTGAGCAACAAAGAATTTGCCGTCCTCCAAGCCCTGATGATGCGTCCCGGCATCATCCTCTCCCGCAGCGACCTTGAAGACAAAATCTACGGCTGGGGCGAAGAAGTCGAGAGCAACGCCGTCGATTTCCTCATCCACGCCCTACGCAAAAAGCTCGGCAAAGAACACATCCAAAACGTACGCGGCGTAGGCTGGCTGGTCGCAAAAGAGGTCGTCTGAAACCCCAATCCGCGCATCCATGCCCGCCCATGCCATAATCAATAACAAAACCTAAAACAGCCTCGCCAAACACACTATGCATCACTTCATCCAGACCCTCAAACAATCCCTGCAAGTCCGTATCAGCATCGCCCTGATACTGATGTTCCTGCCTTTGTCCATCACCGCAGGCGCATTCTCCTATTACCAAACCTACCATGAAGCCGAAGAGCTTCAGGACGACCTGTTGCGCCAAACCGCCGCCTACATCAACCCCAAAACCACCGACTACACACAAATAGGCAGCGAAAACCACATCCTCATCCAAACCTTCGGACAAGAAGACACCGTCCCCCTGTCCGACACACTCGGCGAAGGATTCCACACCATCAAAGGCAGCGTTGATGACGACGACGATGACGATGATGACGACGAATACCGCGCCTACATCCGCCAAACCCCGCAAGGCAAAATCGCCGTACTCCAAGAAACCGAATACCGCGACGACCTCGCCGCCACCGCCGCCTACCAAAGCGTCCTCCCGCTGCTCATCGCCCTGCCCCTCATGATCCTGCTGACCGTGTGGATCACCTACCGCGCCATGCGCCCCGTCAAAACCCTTTCCGCCTCCCTCGGCAAACGCCGTTCAGACGACCTCTCGCCGCTGGACGGAGAAGCCGTACCCAGCGAAATACAAGGCTTCGTTACCGCCATCAACCAACTGCTGCAACGCACAGGCGAAAACATCCGCCGCCAGCAACGCTTCATCGCCGATGCCGCCCACGAACTGCGCAGCCCACTGACCGCCCTCTCCCTTCAGGCAGAACGGCTCACCAAGCTGCCCCAATCGGACGAAGCCCGCGAACAGACCGGACTCATCCTCCAAAGCATACAGCGCAACCGCCACCTGCTCGAGCAGCTCCTGACCCACGCCCGCGCCCAAGGCTCCGAGACCCAACGCAACCTGACCGACATCAGCCTGCAAGCCCAGTTCCGCCGCGTGCTGCAAGAACTCATGCCCCTCGCCCTCGACAAACAGCAAGACATCGGCGTCGCCGTCGAAAACGACCTGCGCATCCGAGCCGACGACACCGAAATCTACACCCTCATCAAAACCTTCACCGACAACGCCATCCGCTACACCCCCGCAGGCGGCCGCATCGACATAGGTTTCAGCGAGACCCCGACCACCCTCGCCATTTGGGTGGAAGACGACGGCCCTGGCATCCCCGCCGCCGAACGCAGCCGCGTAACCGACGCCTTCTACCGCATACTCGGCACGGAACAGCAAGGCACAGGACTCGGACTCTCCATCGCCGACGCCATCGCCAAACGCTACGGCGGCAAACTCATCCTCACCGACAGCCGCAACTTCGCCCACGGCCTGCTGATACAGGCGCAATTGGATAAAAGGCTGCTCAAAGCAGACTAAGCACACAAAAGGTCGTCTGAAACCACAAATCAGGGTTTCAGACGACCTTTTTCTATGTTCCATCCCTCCATCCAAATATCCGCATCACCCCCCTCTTCCTAAAACACAGGTTTCCCATCCCCGCCGGCCTTGCCGCAGCCATCAAACGACGCGACGTCGCAGCAAAAATATCGCCAACCCTTCCGAAAATCCGGCTTCTGCCACATTCGGTTAAAGAGCATCAATAAATGTAGGTCTCTGAAAATATGATTAATATTCTCGGAATAATATATATTGTTTGCAAATCATTATCAAAAAATATTAGAATATACACTCTTGATTTAACGCAATACCCCTTAATCACTCAACTAGAGGAAGAATATGAAATCCCCCCAGTCCCCCGCTTTCCGTTTCAGCATCATGGTGCTGGCGCTGTCTTCAGGCTTTGCCCATGCTGAAAATATCAAGCCCGAAGCAACAGCCGAACTGAAAGAAGTCGTCGTTACCGGTACTGCCGTACCGACCCGCGTTACCCGCAACCAGCTTGACCGCGAAACTTCGACCGATTTGAAACAAGTCATGAAAGACCAAATCGGTATGGATGTCGGCGGCGGCAACGGCGTGGCGCAGTTTTACAGCATCCGCGGCGTCGGCGAAGACAAGATTAATCTGGAAGTGGACGGCACCAGCCAATCCACCAAAATCTTCCACCACCAAAGCCGCTTCCAGCTTGACCCCGCTTTGGTGAAAAGCATCAACGTCGAAAAAGGCACGGGCGCGGCGAGTGCGGGCTTGGGCGCGGTCGGCGGTACCATCCGCGTGACGACGGTTGACGCGAAAGACCTGCTGACCGACGGCAAACCTTTCGGTTTCAAACTCGGCGCGGGCTTGAGCAGCAATAAAGGCTCAACAGGCAACGCGGCGGTTTACGGCTATCAAAACGGCTTCGATGCCCTGTTTGCAGGCAACTTCCTCAACAACCACGACTACAAAGACGGCAACGGCAATGTCAACCGCGGCAGTCGTCTGAAACAGCACAGCTACCTTGCCAAACTCGGCTACGATTTCAACGACGACCACGGCATCCGCCTGACCTACCGTCAGGAATACCAAAAAGGCAACCGCACCGACAAAGCCGAGTTCCAAAACGTTGACAGCTACGTCGGCGTGGACGGCACTTATCAAAAAGAGCAATCCTACAATCTGGAATACCGCGGCCGCAACGTCGGCTTCCTCGACAAAATCGACGCCAACGTCTTCCAAATCAACACCGACGACACCAAGCCGCCTAAAGGCGCGCCTTCCCCGAAAGCTCATGCCTCCGGCACGGCTCAAGGCGGCGTTCCCATCGGCCAGCTTGAGTTAAGCAAAATCAAAGCGACCGGCGCAAATCTGAACCTCGCCAGCTCTTTCGGCGACGGACACATGGTGAAATACGGCGTCAACTACCGCCACGAAACCTCCGAGCCGTCCGACAAAGGCGCATGGCTGAAGATTCTCGGCCTGTATGACCGCGACAAAGAGAAGAAAGCCGAATATGGCGTGTACGCAGAAGGCATCTGGAACCTGCACCCCGTTACCCTGACCACCGGCCTGCGTTACGACCATTTCAAATACAACGCCGCCAGCAAACAAAGCGCGTCGCACGGCCAGCTCAACCCCAGCATCGGCGCGATTTGGGACATCAACGACAACTTCTCCCTCTTGGCAAACCTCAATCAGGCAAGCCGTGCGCCCCGTCTGAACGAAGCCCTGTTGGCTAACGAACGCGCAGGCGCTGCCGCCGATTTGGACAGCAACCTCAAAGCCGAAACCGCCCGCCGCGCCGAACTCGGCTTCAAATGGCGCAACGACAACTTCAACGTCAGCGGCAGCGTGTTCCACCAACGCATCAAAGATCTCATCGTCTATCGTTGGGCAAAAATCAACAACAACACCGCCTCCATCACCGAACGCGGCAAGATTTACAACGGCGGCACGCTCAAAACCTACGGCTACGAACTTGACGCGTCCTACCGCTGGGGTGGCCTGACCGCGCGCGCCGGCGTGTCCTACGTCAAACCCCGTCTGAACGGCGAAATGTACTACGGCGAAAGCCCGATTCAAGCGGAAGACCACGAAAGCTCGTTCACCTTCTGGAACACCGGCCGCCAATGGCTGACCGGACTGTCTTACCAGTTTGAAAATCCCAAACTCGAAATCGGCTGGCGCGGCCGCTACGCCCAAAGCGTGAAATACACCGACGTCGCCCGCGGACAAGGCACGATACACGGCAAGAAATCAGGCTACGGCGTACACGACATCTACGCCAACTGGCAGCCGCTGAAAAAAGACAACCTGAACGTTAACTTCGCCGTCAACAACATCGGCAACAAGCAATACCGTTCGCACAGCCAACGCTTCCCCGACGGCAACGGACGCACTCCCTTCTACGAACGCGGCCGCGAGTTCGCCTTGGGCGTGAATTACCGCTTCTGATAGAAACATTGACAAAAGGTCGTCTGAAACCTGATTTTTGGGTTTCAGACGACCTTTTCGTTATGGAGAACAAGCAATGGACTGCGAACACTGCCCGAAATCCGTTAAAATACCGCATCCTTATTTTCAGACGACCTCAAACCATGTTGGTACTCGGAATCGAATCATCCTGCGACGAAACGGGCGTTGCGCTTTACGACACCGAACGCGGCCTGTTGGCGCACCATCTTCACACCCAAATGGCGATGCACGCTGAATACGGCGGCGTTGTCCCCGAACTTGCCAGCCGCGACCACATCCGCCGCGTCGTGCCGCTGACGCAGGGCTGTTTGCAGGAAGCGGGCGTTTCATACGACGACATCGATGCCGTTGCCTACACCCAAGGGCCGGGCTTGGGCGGCGCGCTTCTGGCGGGTGTGGGCTACGCCAACGCTTTGGCGTTTGCCTTGAACAAACCCGTCATTCCCATCCACCATCTCGAAGGCCATTTGCTCTCCCCGCTTTTGGCGGACGACAAACCCGAATTTCCATTCGTCGCCCTGCTGGTTTCGGGCGGGCATACGCAGTTTATGGCGGTACGCGGCATCGGCGACTACACGCTGATGGGCGAAAGCGTCGATGACGCGGCGGGCGAGGCGTTCGACAAAACCGCCAAACTCTTAGGGCTGCCCTACCCCGGCGGCGCAAAGCTGTCCGAACTCGCAAAGCAGGGCAACCCCGATGCCTTCTCGTTCCCGCGCCCCATGCTCCATTCGCACGATTTACAGATGAGCTTCTCCGGTTTGAAAACCGCCGTGCTGACCGCCGTCGAAAAAGTCCGTGCCGAAAACAACGGCGAAATCCCCGAACAAACGCGCAACGACATCTGCCGCGCGTTTCAAGATGCGGTGATTGACGTCCTCGCCGCCAAAGCCAAAAAAGCCTTATTGGATACCGGCTTCAGAACTTTGGTCGTCGCAGGCGGCGTCGGTGCGAACTGGAAACTGCGCGACGAATTTTCCCGCTTAAGCGTTAAAAAGCCTTCTGAAAAAGGCAAACCCAAGCCCAAAGAAGAAAAAATCAAAGTCTGCTTCCCGCCCATGCAATACTGCACCGACAACGGTGCGATGATTGCCTTTGCCGGTGCGATGAGGTTGCAGGAGCGGCAGCCCGTAGGCGCGTTCAACGTCAAACCGCGCTGGCCGCTATCGGATATTGTGAAATAGTGTGTAACAAAGACAAAAGGTCGTCTGAAAACTTGGATTGGGGTTTTCAGACGACCTTTTTGCATGACTTCAAGCAGAACCATCAACAGCGACAGGCTCAACCGTTCCAATAATACCGGACAATGTGGAAGAACACTGGAGCGGCGAAGCAGATGGAATCCACGCGGTCGAGCATACCGCCGTGGCCGCGTATCATGTTGCCCCAGTCTTTGACGCCGTAGTCGCGTTTGATGGCGGACATCACCAGCCCGCCGAAGAAACCCATCAGGCAGATGACGAAACCGATAGCGGCGGCTTGGCCGTGGCTAAACGGCGTCATCGGCGACAGCAGCGCGGCGAGTACGGTGGCGGACAAAATGCCGCCAACCGTGCCGGATATGGTTTTGGACGGAGAAAGCGAAGGCATGATTTTGGCACCGCCGACCAGTTTGCCCCAAACGTATTGCAGCACGTCCGAAGCCTGCACCACGAAAATCAGAAACATCAGCAGCAGGATATTGCCGCTGCTGTCGAAATCGTCCAAGTTCAGGAACATCAGGGCGGGAACGTGTGAAAGGCAGAAGATGCAGATCATCGACATCCACTGCGTTTTGGCGGCGCGTTCGAGGAAATGGGCGGTTTGACCGCTCAGGCTGGCAATAATCGGCAACACCAGAAACCCGTACACGGGGATGAAAATGCTGAACATGCCGTACCAGCCGTCATAGACGAAATAATATTGCACCGGCAGTAGCAGGTAGAAACACACCACCATGCTGTAATAATCGCTGCGGCGGCGATAAACGAGGGTCATGAATTCGCGCAGGGCGGCAAACGAAATCAGGAAAAACAACACCACCGTGCCGGTTTTGCCAAACCAAAATGCGACCAGCAGCACCAGCGTCATCAGCCACCAAGCGTAGATGCGGGCGTTGAGATTGGAGATGGTGGCATTGTCTGCGCCGTTTTTGCGTTTCAGCCATTGCCCGACGATGCTGGCGAAAATCAATATGGCAAATACGCCGGTAAAGATATAGCCTGCCTGCGGGGTCAGATGTGCGGCGGTTTGTTGGGTAATGATTTGGCTGGACGTGTTAACAAAGCTCACGATGCAGCTCCTTTATTTTGTTGAGACTCGTTGCGCTCGTTTTGGCGAAACTCACTTCGTTCGTTTTGGCGAAACTCGTTGCACTCGTTTTCAGACGACCTCAACGCCAGCAAGGCTTCGCGGGTGCGTGTCAAGAAGGTTTCTTTGTCTTCGTTTTCGCGCAGGGTCAGCGGTTCTCCGATGTGGACTTCACACAACAACGGCACGGGCAACACTTTGCCTTTGGGCAGGACGCGGTTGATGTTGTCTATCCATATCGGCACAAACTCGGTATCCGACTTACTCTTCGCCAGATGATAAATGCCTGATTTGAAAGGGAGCAGGATTTCGTTTTCGTCCGTATTGCGTGTGCCTTCAGGGAAGATAATCAGCGAATCGCCCGCTTGGAGCGCGTGATTCATCTGCTCGGTAATCGACTGCGGGTTGTCGCTGTGGCGCGGAATCAAGAGCGCGTTGAAGACGTTTTGGATGATGAAGCGTTTGAGTTTGTTGGTCAGCCAGTAATCCGAACCGGCAACGGGACGCGTCGAAAGCCGCCAGCGGCGCGGCAGGGAAATCCACACCAGCAAAAAATCGCCGTGGCTGCCGTGATTGGCGTAATACACTTTTTGCTGCGGATTGAACGCCAGTTCGCGCGGGCTTTTGGGGCGGACGCCGGTGAGGAAGGATACCGACAGGCACAATGCTTGGTCGGTCAGCCATGCAAGTTGTTTTTTAAGAAAATTTTTCATGACATCAGAGGATTTGGATAAGGGAAACTGCCGATTGTGCCGCAGTCAGGTAAAGGCTTTTGCGCCACAAGGCAAGCGCGCCCGCCACACGCTGCGGCATGGAGGGGTCGTCTGAAACGCGGCGAAAGCCGGTTTGCCGTAAGGCTTGGTCGAAAGCTTCGGGCTTATAGCGACTATCGGCAAAATCTTGGAACACGAGACGGTCGAACTCGATGCGGATGTGGTAGTACAACAACACTGCCGCCAAGACAAGCTGCACCGCCGACCACGCATCGCCGCGTTGCGCGGACAAAACGAATAGCAAGGCATTGAACACGGCGGTATAGCGGGCAGTGGCAAGCAGGCGGGCGGTAATCAGGCTGTCAGTGGAATGGTCCATTCACATTCCTTTTGGGTATGGAAACCGTCATTCGGGGCATATCATGTTCAAGGGTCGTCTGAATTTGTTATCGGGATGGAACAGGCTTACCTAAAAACAAATTCTTTTCTGCAATCAAAATATAAATGGCTACTAACGACAAAATGGCCGTCTGAATAACCTTGCTGTCGGGGTGGGTGGCGAAAATCTCGTTACCCAGATTGGCGCACAGGTGGAATATCGTTGCCACGGCGATGCTGCGTCCGCTTTTGGCGTACAACCAGTTCATCAATAGGACGAAGACAAACATGCTGACCACGAAATTAACCGTGTAGAGTGCGCCTTCGGAAACGATTTGGCTGTGGTAATAGCCTTTGACGAAGGCAAGCGGCATGTGCCAAAACGCCCAATACACGGCAAATAGCAAGGATGCGACAAACAGGCTTCTGCGTGCCGTGAGCGCGTCGGTGCCATAGCTGTGCCACGCCAATTCTTCGGCAACAGGCGCAATAAGGAGCATGAACCATGGCGACAGCAAGGCGGACGTAAATGACGGATGTCCCGAAATGTGAAACTGCGTCCAACTATGTCCGAAAGCAATGGAGATGAGTTGCGCCAGCACCAAGGTCCCCGGACCGAGCAGCGCGGCAGCGAGCAGGTATCGCTTGGGAAAACCTGTCAGGCGGAACAAGCGGTGTTTCGCGTCCGTCCACAATTTGGGCTGTTTGTACAACATGAATGCCGCCACGAGCATGGGGGCGAACAGCCCGGCCAGTCCCAACGCGGCCTGTGCCCACTGGTACTCAACAGCATCAGGGCGGTGGCTGATGTAGGCGGCAGCAAACCATAATGTCCACGGAATCAGCAGGGATAAAGTATAAAACGTAACGGGGCGGTAGCTTTCAGTCATAGGTTTCCCTCCTTACTTTGGTTCGGCACGGATGAGTCGTCGTATCGTGAATTTACTTTAAACTAGGACTGCATTGCCTTGCACAAGCTCAAAGAGAATGATTTGCTCAGGTGTTGAAGCATCAATTCAGTCATCTACTTATCTTAGCTATCTCGATTAGCACCGCAGAAACTCACTGAGTTCGTTTTAGCTTCGCAAAAACTTGCTTCGTTCATTTTCAGACGGTCTGCCGCCGCTTCTACTGCCTTTGCCGTTTCCGGCGGCAACGCCGTCTGCGGGCGGACCTGTTTCAGCTCCGCCGTTGCCTGCGCCAAATCCCGACAGCCACCGTAAACCAGCAGCCAAGTAAGCACCACCGCCGCGCTGCGTCCGTAGCCCAGCGCGCAACAGGTCAGAACCTTGCCGTGTTGCCGGCGCAATGTTTCCAGCAATGAAGCCGCCTGCACCAAATCGTTTTCAGACGGCGCAACCATATCCAATAGCGGCAGAACGCGGTATGTGCCGCGATAACGGGGGCGGGGATATTCGGCGCATACGTCCAATACGGCGGGGAGGTCGTCTGAAATTGCCAGGGGTTGCGGAGATTTAGCTTGTGAAGCGGATTTTTGTGGCAAAAAATGGTAGATGCAAGGCAAAAAGCGCAGCAAGGTTGAACACCTTGCGAGCATTTTAAACGCAGCAGATGCCGTTTTTTTCCCAAAAACTCCGCCACAATGCTGAATCTCCGCAACCCCTGAGATACTGCCAATCAACACATCATCACGAACCCGCGCCGTCTTCGCCTTGCCGTTCAGCCAATAAGCTATGTTCAACCGCACGCCCATCAGATAAGGCAGCAGCAAAATCGTTGCCGCCGCCGACAGCCTGCCGTCTGCCTGTTTTTGGAATACCGCCGTGTTGCCGGTCAGATAGGCGAAAGCGACCACCAATAAAGATACGCTGACCCACAAAGTCCACAACCACGCGCCGCCGAAAAAGGACGGCAGAGCCGACAATGCCGCGCCCGCCAGATACAGCATGGTGATTTTGATTTCGCGGGAACGTGTTTTAGAGGAGGTTTTGACTTCACGAAAAGCTGCCGTGCTTGTTTTAGCTTCGCAGAAACTCGCTTTGCTCGTGTTCAGACGGCCTTGAGTACCAAAAGGCCGTCTGAAAGGCGATACGCCGTGTTGCGGTATGGCCCACAACACCAGCCAACCCAGCAGCGCGCCGGTCGGCACGTCAATAAAATGGTGTTGGTAAGTTGTCAGCACCGACATGGCAATCAGGCTTTGCCACAGCAAAATCGGCAAACGGATTTTGGGAAACCGCGTCCAATAAAATGCACCGACAATGATAGACAGCGCGATATGCAGCGACGGTGCTTGGTTGTACGGCAAGTCAAACGCTACCAACGAATCAAAAAGCCAACCCCACAGCCCGTCGGTTGGCGGCTTCGGCCAGCCGAAATGCAGCGGAAACAGCATAAAGCAAGTAGTGGCGACAATTTGCGCCGATACCAGCCGTGCGACATAGCGGTTTTGTTCACGCGTATCTCGGCAAAGGAAAAACGCCGCCGCATACATCAGGTTCAGCGACCAATAAGGCAAAATCGTCCATTCCCAAAACGGAATGTTGCGCTCCCACGCAAAAGCGATTTCCGGCACATAGGCCAGCGATGCCGCGTAATGGTTGGACAGGCCGTAGCTGGCATAAAAAAGTATGCCGACCAAAGCAAGTTTGAGTAGAGAAGTTTTCAGCGTAGGTTTCATGTTTTATCTAGTGCATTCCACTTCATCGCCATAATGGTCGGAATTCAGGCAGGATAAAACGTTTTCTTTTGGATGGTAGCGGAATTCCTGCCACGGACCATCGGACGAAACGGCGCGCCAGTGATGTTGTGAAGACTGGTATTGCTTCAACGTTCTGTTTGTGCCTTTGACACAAAAATTCTGCGCCCTACCCGCTGCCAACATACCGTGCCGTTTATCGGTTGGTGTGGTAAATAAGGGAATAAGTTTAGACACATCGGCATTTCGGGCAAACTTCATTTTGACATGGCCGTATCCTTCACCGGATTCGATGATTAAGGCGGACAAGGGCTGTCCAAAAGCAACAGAATTTTTCAATTCAATAGTTAATGCTTCACCATCCGACTCTGTCTGCCTGCTCCGGCTGCGGGCAACGGAGGCGCGGTATTGTGCAGGCAGTTTGCCGATTGCGGCCTTTTCATCAGGCAAGGCATCGAAATCAACAGCGCAGCCTTTCTTCATAGACTGCAACAACGGCGTCCAGTCAGCCGCAGCAGCATAACAGGCGGATGAAAATGCGGAAAGAATTAGTAATGTAAGTAATTTTTTCATTATAAAACTTCACCTTATTAAAATTTGTACAAGCGTAATAACTTTTCCCGAAAATTTCTTTGTATAGCTTTGCATATGGGCATATTGTATATTTCTTCGGAACGGATAAAATATGTCCTGCTTTCAAAACAAAGCAAGGATGGCGCCGGATAGTCCACGCCACACATCACTCTTTTTTACTTTATGGAGTAATACCAGATGAAACTCTTATCTGCCGCTGTTGTAGCCGTTCTGACCGCCGGTGTTTCCATGACTGCCGCCGCCGCTCCTGCAGGCTATGTTCCTTACAAATGCGACAACGGTAAAAAACTGAATGTCGTTTATGAATTCGACCGTAAAGGCAATGCAGTAGGCGCTTCTGCAAATGCAGCTGGCAAACAAATCAGCCTGCGCGTTGACAAACGCCGCTCTGACAGCACCGGCACTACCTTCACCAACAAACGCGGCTTCTCTATGTCTGCCGGTTACATCGACCGCAACACCCACACCACTTCCGAAGTCGTGGGCGTCAGCGATGCGCAAAACCGCTTCATCGTGAAAAACTGCGAACCTGTCAACATCGATCGTTAATTTAAAGCAACGATTTAAGTTTCTTCGAGGTCGTCTGAAAACCGAAACAAGGTTTCAGACGACCTTTCGTTTTATCTGTTTCCAGGCAAATTTTGAAACTGTTGCATATCTGCACAACTGCCGTTCCCCGCACATATAGTGGATTAACTTTAAACCAGGACGGCGTTACCTCGCCTTAGCTCAAAGAG
>CAUSKT010000027.1:0-25146 GCA_963532335.1 uncultured Neisseria sp.
CAACCTGATCTACCGCCAGCTACCCAACGGCGAAAACCAATATTACCAATACGATCTCGAAAACCAGCTCGTCCGTGCCGAAATCAAAAAGCCCGCCGGCAATACCGAGATCTGGACATACGCCTACGACCCGTTCGGACGCCGCCTCTCCAAAGAGTGCCAAGACAAACTTGCCTGGACGAGTACCGCCCCCAAACGCACCCACTTCGTCTGGGACGGCAGCCGCCTATTGCAGGAGTACACCTACAAAGGCAGCTACACCTATATCTACACCGACCAAGACAGCTACGAACCGCTGGCGCAAATCTTTGACAACGCCAAAGACGGCAAACAATACATCGCCTATTTCCACAACGACCAAGTCGGCATACCGCGCGAGATGACCGACATCAACGGCAATCTCTTATGGTACGGAGAATATACCGCCTGGGGTCGTCTGAAAAAGGATGAGCGGGTCTATCGGAACGCGCATCAGCCGTTTAGATTGCAGAACCAGTATTACGATGAAGAGACAGGGCTGCATTACAATCTGTTCAGGTATTACGAACCCGAGGCCGGTCGGTTTGTGAATCAGGATCCGATTGGGTTAGATGGTGGAGCTAATTTTTATCAATTTGCCACCAATGCTCAAATTTGGTTAGATCCATTGGGATTAAAAAAATATTCTGTTTATGGATTGTATAGGCCAGGGGATAGTAAACCTTTTTATATCGGTATTACGGATAATATAAAGACGCGTGCAAAACAACACAGGAAATCAGGAAGATTAGTTGGAACAGAACGCTTAGTAGAATTATATAGCGATTTGGATTACGAAACCGCCCGTGGATATGAGGAAGGCTGTATTCGACAACATGGAACACTGACAGGAAAAAAACTTAAAAAAGGTCAGAAAAGTAATTTTAATCCTAAAAAAACTAAAACCAGAGGAAATAAATGTCATTCATTTGTTGAGAATAAGACCCGTGATGCCAAAAGACAAAAAGCAATGGTTGCAGGAAGAGACCATATTCTCAAAAATGGTTGTAAAAATCTTCCAATAATTTAACATTCTATGCTATAGAAAAGGAAAAGTATTATGAAAATCTTTAATTGGGAAAAAAACAGAACTTTATATAGATATCTTAAGAATGGTGATTTATTTTGTTTTAAAATAGCTGATAAATTATTCGGTTACGGTAGAATAATCGCTAAAAATAAGCTTGGTGCCACTGTAGGAATTTTTGATTTGTTTACTTCAAGCCCAGTTGAGCCATTCGATTATAAAAATGCTGGAAATTACCCAATTCTATTCAAAACCGTTTTAGACTGCCATACCTTATTTGAATCAAAGCTAGAGTCAGACTGGAGGATAATTGCTCAAGATCCCGATTACCAAGATCCAACCCCAAGTGAAATTACTTCCATTAATCCTGCTATGGGATTGGCTCACAATGCAGACTTTTCCATCGAGCAAGAAATAGATGAAGAGGATGCTAGGCAAAAAATACTTAAGAGCATTGAATTGCTTGAAACACCCAATAGCCATTATCATATTTTAAGTTTTCTTATTCGTCGTAAACCAGAAATTTTTAATTTACCTATTGAATCGTTTGCAGAATTTGGAGATTTTATTTCGGATGAGTTTCAAAAAATTCACCACCGGAATTTAAAAGCGTGAAAAGCAAGCCGTTGCACAAAACCTTCAGTCCTGACGTAGGGTGTGTGCGGAAGGAATCTTATGGAAGTAAATGATATAGTTTTATTTGATTTTGATGCATTTATTTCAGGAAGTAAAGATGTTGATTACCAAGAAGCAATAAAAAAAATGTCTTTGTCTTTGATGAAATTTTTAATAGAAAATGATTTGTTGGTAAATATAAATCCTTTTAATCAAGATGGATCAGTAAAAAATGATTTAATTATTAAGAAATCAAATTTAACGGATGAAGGTTTTCAATTATTCGTTAAACCAGTAAATAACTGGTGGAATGCTTTGGATAGGGGAACTCCTCCCGAGAAAGTTACTATTTTGGAGAATGGGTTGAAAAAAATTCGTGCTGTGAAAAAGTAATTTTCTAGCAAGCCGTAGCCCGCACAAAACCTTCAGTCCTGACGTAGGGTGTGTGCGGTACACACGCACGCGGTTTCTGTTTTTCAGACGACCTCACCATCTTCTTTGAGGTCGTCTGAACCATTTGTTCTTTAACAATCTATTAGCAGTTAACATAGAGGTCGTCTGAAACCAACTTTCAGACGACCTTTGTTGTGCCGTAATTAACCGCTGCTACGCTTACGACAAAGCAGGTAACCTGATTCAAAATACTGACAAAAGAAGTGGCACGCTCCATTACGTCTACAATAAAATTGGATGCGTTCAGGAAGCCCAAAGTAAAGAAGACCACAGCGGAACATTCGCCTTATCAAAATATGTTGTAAAAAATATCAATCATGCGAAATATACCAGATGACACAAAAGTTACTCGAAAAGGAATTTCTTGGGGCAGTAAACAAAGAAATGCACCTTGTTCAAGATGTAAACCAAGTGTTGACGGTGCTGGTGGTGTATATGATTGATGAAAGGATGAATTATGAATATAGAATTACATATTGAAAAAGTACAATCTCTTTTAGATCAAATGGATCTACAAAAGAAATGTAAATTTGCAGCTTGGTGCTGTAATGCACTGATCATTGAGAAAAAAATAAAAGAAAATATGACTAAAATAACTAATTCAAATGTGAACTACCAACTCTGTGATGCTATCATTAAAGCTGGTTGGTATGATTTCTCCCAAATAAATATTGGAATCTCTCAAAAAGCTATAGAAGATATAAATTGGGATGATGATGATCCATTAAATGATATGGTAGAAACACAAGGAACTATAGAATTATTAGCTTCGATTCGAAATATGTTACTAGGTATACAACAAAAATCATCTGATAGTTATTACTTTGCTGCATGTGCTGAAAACGTAATTAACTGGAAAGATGCTTTAGCGAATTTCCCATACTCTGAAGATGGCAAAATAGAGGAGGAAAATTTAAAACGTGAATATGAAATTCAATTGTTATTTTTAGATGATTTAAGAAATAATATAATTACCTTACAGGATATTAAGAAATATAGATAAATAGATGCAAGCCTAAATAGCCTAAAACCGTTTAGTAAGTCGTAGCCCAGACAAAACTTTCAGTTCTGATGTAGGGTATGTGCAGTACACACTCACGCGGTTTCTGTTTTTCAGACGACCTCAATACCTTCTTTGAGGTCGTCTGAACCATTTGTTCTTTAACAATCTCATTAGCAGTTAACATAGAGGTCGTCTGAAATGAAAACGGCGAAACCTACCGTCTCGATTACGACCGAACCGACAACCTGATCCAAGAAACCGGCTGGGACGGTAAAATCACCGCCTACGGCTACGATGCCGCCGGACAACTGGTTCAACAGACCGAATACGGCCAAAGCAATCATGAAGGTCGTCTGAAAGAGCGTCCCGAAACTTGGCACATCCACTATTTCAAACGCAACATCCTCGGCCAACTCATCGAAAAACAAAGCCGCAAAGTCTCCGGCCGCAACGGACAAAGCAAAGACGAAGGCATCAGCCGCACCCGTTTCGAATACGACCCGATTACCGGCAACCTGACCAAAGCCCGCAACCAACACAGCAGCGTCGAACTCGCCTACGACGAACTCGACCGCCTCATCGGCGAAACCACCGTCCACAACGGCCAAAGCGCCACCGTAGGCTACCGATACGACCCGCTGGGCAACCGCATCCGCACCATCCTGCCCGACGGCCGCCATATCGATTACCTGTACTACGGCAGCGGACACCTGCACCAAATCAGCCTCGACGGCGAAGTCATAACCGACATCGAACGCGACAAACTGCACCGCGAAATCCAAAGGACGCAGGGCAGCATCAGCAGCCTGTACGACTACGACCCCATGGGTCGTCTGAAAAGCCAGCGTACCGTCCGGAGCGGCACACAAACACCCCGCGGCAAACAAAACCCGTTGGCCGGCGGCGCCGTCAACCGCCGCTACGCCTACGACAAAGCCGGCAACCTGATTCAAAGCGCCGACCAAAGAAGCGGCGTCCTTAATTACGTTTACGACAAAATCGGACGCATTCAAGAAGCCCGCAACAGCCAAACCGGCCGCAGCGAAACCTTCGCCTTCGACCCCGCCCACAACATCCTCGACATCCCAACATCTACTCCCTCTCCCGTGGGAGAGGGCAAAACGACCGCTCCGATTTCAGACGACCCCCAAACTCAAGGTCGTCTGAAATCACCTGCCAAGCCCAACCCTGTCAGCGGCAACCGCCTCAAAGAATACAACGGCATCGAATACACCTACGACGCATTGGGCAACCTGATCTACCGCCAGCTGCCCAATGGCGAAAACCAATATTACCAATACGATTTAGAAAACCAACTCGTCCGCGCCGAAATCAAAAAGCCCGCCGGCAACACCGAAATCTGGACCTACGCCTACGACCCGTTCGGACGCCGCCTCTCCAAAGAACGCCAAGACAAACTCGCCTGGACGAGTACCGACCCGAAACGCACCCACTTTGTCTGGGACGGCAGCCGCCTATTGCAGGAATACACCTACAAAGGCAGCTACACCTATATCTACACCGACCAAGACAGCTATGAACCCCTAGCACAAGTCTTCCACAACAACCAAGACGAAACCCAATACCTCGCCTATTTCCACAACGACCAAATCGGCATACCGCGCGAGATGACCGACATCCACGGCAATCTCTTATGGTACGGCGAATACACCGCCTGGGGCCGTCTGAAAAAGGATGAGCGCGTCTATCGGAATGCGCATCAGCCGTTCCGACTTCAAAACCAGTATTATGATGAAGAGACCGGACTGCACTACAACCTGATGCGGTATTACGAGCCTGAGGCGGGTCGGTTTGTGAATCAGGATCCGATTGGGTTGCTGGGAGGGGATAATCTTTATTGGTTTGCGCCTAATGCGGCCATGTGGCTTGACCCTTGGGGGTTAGCCGTGGTTGATGCAATATTTGAGATGCAAGGCCATACTTTTACAGGTACTAATCCACTAGATAGAAATCCGCGTATTAGTTCACCAATTCAAGGGTTATCCGCAGTTAATAATGACAAATTTAAGATGCACGCAGAAATAGACGCAATGACACAGGCTCATGATAAAGGATTAAGAGGAGGGAAAGGAGTACTCAAAATAAAGGGTAAAAATGCTTGTAGTTACTGTAAAGGTGATATAAAGAAAATGGCTCTTAAATTAGATTTGGATGAATTAGAGGTACATAATCATGATGGGACAGTACATAAATTCTCTAAAGGTGACTTAAAACCAGTTAAGAAGGGGGGTAAAGGTTGGAAAAAACCTAAGAAATCTAAAAAACCTGGAGCTTGTTAAATTTTATATGGAATAAATGGAGTAAATTATGTGGAACCCAGTAGGAATTTCATTCGATGAGTCCGATGATGAAGGTCTGTCATATATCTACTTTGATTTGGGAAATTTTCATTATTTCACCCTAACCTTCAATCAAGATGAAGATGATAAAATATATCTTGAATTCAATGAACAAACGTTTTCAATTGAGAGCAATAACGTTACTTATGATTTAAAAGGTAATATCTTATCATTCGATTTCGGAGAAGATATTCAGAAATCTTTGAAAATTGAGAAACATATTGATATTGAAATAAATATAGACATTGATATGGTTTCGTTTAGGAAAACACTAGAAAATATTTTTCTAGCAAAAAACAGAATGTAACTTGTATAGCAAACCGTAGCCCCGCACAAAACCTTCAGTCCCGACGTAGTGTGTGTACGGTACGCACGCACGCGGTTTCTGTTTTTTCAGACGACCTCACTATCTTATTTGAGGTCGTCTGAATCATTTGTTCTTTAACAATCTCATTAGCAGTTGACATAGAGGTCGTCTGAAAACGAACTTTCAGGCGACCTTCATCTTATTTCGTCAAAAATGTGCGCACGAAAGGGTTTTCATATCATACTGCTGCCTTTGAAATAGAATAAAAGGCGTATATAAAATCATGTAGGAAGGATGATTTCGGAAACCAAACGGCAGGGATTAATTTCTAGGAAACAGGCAGCAAGATTGCGTAGAATTATTGATAAATGTTCCTAATTTTATTAATGTAAATATATTGGAAAGGGTTAATATGACCTACTTGATTAAGCCATATGAATCAATTGGTGATTTTGTATTTGGTACTTCTATTGAGGAAATACAAGAAAAATATGGAAAACCAGCAAGAATGGTTGAAGATAATATTATGAATAATAAGGTGGAATATAGGAATGCTTGTGAGTTAGTTTATGAAAACGATAAATTGGTTTATGGATATTGCTTAAAAGATTCTAATCCCATATTAGGAGATATTGATATATTTAAAAATTCAATCGAAGACCTTAAAGCTATCGATTCAGAATTTATCGAAGGAAAAAAATATATTCTTTTTAAGAATCTCGGGATTTGTATAGGAGGTATGACGGGAAAAAAAATTCCTGAAGGCAAGTTATTAATTGCATTTGATAAAAATCACTTTGATTTTTTTGAATGTTTTATCGAGGTGTAATCGAACTGTAAGCCAATGAAACTCCCAATTCCGATGTAGAGTAAGTCGTAGCCTGCACAAAACCTTCAGTCCTGGCGTAGGGTTTGTGCGGTACGCACGCATGCGGTTTCTGTTTTTCAGACGACCTCACTATCTTCTTTGAGGTCGTCTGAAACATTTGTTCTTTAACAATCTCATTAGCGGTTAACATAGAGTAGAGGTCGTCTGAAAACCAACTTTCAGACGACCTCTACCAAATCGCCATCAGCATCACCGACCCCGCCGGTTACACCACCAGCTACGGCTACAACGCCCGATGGCTGCCCGAAACCATTACCGACGCCTTAGGCAAAACCCGACGCCTACACTACGACACCCTCGACCAACTCGTCTGCTTTACCGACTGTACCGGCGAAACCACCCGTTTCGGTTACACCGAATACGGCGATCTCGAAACCGTTACCGATGCGCTGGGCCATACCACCCGCCACCACTACGACGCAGCGGGCAACCCCGTCCGTACCGACTATCCCGACGGCAGTCACGAAACCTTCGAATACGACCGCCTCAACCGTCTGACCGCCCACATCGACGGACTCGGTGCCAAAACCGCCTACGAACTCGCAGTGGACGGACTGCCGCTCAAACGCACCAACGCGCTGGGCCATACCTTCGCCTACGCCTACGACAAAGCCCGCCGTCTGACCGTCCTCACCAACGAAAACGGCGAAACCTACCGTCTCGATTACGACCCGACCGACAACCTGATCCAAGAAACCGGCTGGGACGGCAAAATCACCGCCTACGGCTACGATGCCGCCGGACAACTGGTTCAACAGACCGAATACGGCCAAAGCAATCATGAAGGTCGTCTGAAAGAGCGTCCCGAAACTTGGCACATCCACTATTTCAAACGCAACATCCTCGGCCAACTCATCGAAAAACAAAGCCGCAAAGTCTCCGGCCGCAACGGACAAAGCAAAGACGAAGGCATCAGCCGCACCCGTTTCGAATACGACCCGATTACCGGCAACCTGACCAAAGCCCGCAACCAACACAGCAGCGTCGAACTCGCCTACGACGAACTCGACCGCCTCATCGGCGAAACCACCGTCCACAACGGCCAAAGCGCCACCGTAGGCTACCGATACGACCCGCTGGGCAACCGCATCCGCACCATCCTGCCCGACGGCCGCCATATCGATTACCTGTACTACGGCAGCGGACACCTGCACCAAATCAGCCTCGACGGCGAAGTCATAACCGACATCGAACGCGACAAACTGCACCGCGAAATCCAAAGGACGCAGGGCAGCATCAGCAGCCTGTACGACTACGACCCCATGGGTCGTCTGAAAAGCCAGCGTACCGTCCGGAGCGGCACACAAACACCCCGCGGCAAACAAAACCCGTTGGCCGGCGGCGCCGTCAACCGCCGCTACGCCTACGACAAAGCCGGCAACCTGATTCAAAGCGCCGACCAAAGAAGCGGCGTCCTTAATTACGTTTACGACAAAATCGGACGCATTCAAGAAGCCCGCAACAGCCAAACCGGCCGCAGCGAAACCTTCGCCTTCGACCCCGCCCACAACATCCTCGACATCCCAACATCTACTCCCTCTCCCGTGGGAGAGGGCTGGGGAGAGGGCAAAGCGACCGCTCCGATTTCAGACGACCTCCAAACTCAAGGTCGTCTGAAATCACCTGCCAACCCCAACCTTACCGCCGGCAACCGCCTCAAAGAATACAACGGTATCGAATACACCTACGACGCCTTGGGCAACCTGATCTACCGCCAGCTGCCCAATGGTGAAAACCAATATTACCAATACGATCTCGAAAACCAGCTCGTCCGTGACGAAATCCAAAAGCCCGCCGGCAATACCGAGATTTGGACATACGCCTATGACCCGTTCGGCAGAAGGCTCTCCAAAGAACGTCAAGACAAACTCGCCTGGACCAGTACCGACCCGAAACGCACCCACTTCGTCTGGGACGGAACGCGATTACTTCAGGAGTACACCTACAAAGGCAGCTACACCTATATCTATACCGACCAAGACAGTTACGAACCTTTAGCCCAAGTCTTCCACAACAACCAAGACGAAGCACAATACCTCGCCTATTTCCACAACGACCAAGTCGGCATACCGCGCGAGATAACCGACATCCACGGCAATCTCTTATGGTACGGCGAATATACCGCCTGGGGTCGTCTGAAAAAGGACGGGCGGGTTTACAAGAACGCGCATCAGCCGTTCAGATTGCAAAACCAATACTTCGATGAAGAGACCGGGCTGCATTACAACCTGATGCGGTATTACGAGCCTGAGGCCGGGCGGTTTGTGAATCAGGACCCGATTGGGTTGTTGGGTGGGGAAAATCTTTATCAGTTTGCGCCGAATGTTCAGGAGTGGATTGATCCTTTAGGTTTGGCACGTAGAGGAACTTACAGAGGAGAGAGAAAGAGCCATAAAGGAGGAGAAACCAATCACTCTCCAGCTTGGGGAGCATATAAAGATTTACCAAATAGACCGTCTTATGGTTCTGCACCTGCGTATCATATGGATAAAGTTGATCATAGAGGCATGTCAAGTACAGGGAGTTCAACTACTGCTCGTCGTTGGAGATCGCAACAAAGACAATTTATTCTTCAAGGTCGATGGGATTTGGCTATGGAGATGGATATTATTGAAACCAAGAGGAAATTTGAAGATAAATATGATAAAAGATTGAAAAGAATGGTGCGAGAAGCCGTTAGACAGAAATTAATCACCAAATATCAAGCATCTAAATTAAGAAAGGTCATTGGAAAATGCAAGTGAATGAATTTAAAATTATTCCTTTTAAAGGTATAGATTTGGGTAATCGTTTTTTTGAACTTGGTAATACTATGGAGCAAATTATTGCTAAATATGGAGAGGCAGCGAAGGTTATACAAGATAATATTCTTAAAATTACTTCTGAATATCGAAATGCTTGCACATTAGAATATAAAAATAATAAATTAGTTAGCATTATTTGTAGTAAACATCTGAATCCAATATTTGATAATTTAAATCTTTTTGAGCCTGAAAATATTAAAAAATTAAAAGAAGAATATGATTGCATTGATGGAAAAGCATATATTACATTTCCCACTTTAGGTATTTCCATAGGTGGCATGTCCAAAAAAAGGATACCTGAAGGTAAAGTTGTTATAGTCTTCGTAAAAGAGGAGATAGATACTTATGAATTTTTTGCTAATGAGGATTGAGAAGCTGTCGCTCGCTTAAATCCAAGCCGTAGCCTGCATAAACTCTTAAGTCCTGACGTAGGGTATGTGCGGTACGCACGCACGCGGTTTCTGTCTTTCAGACGACCTCAATACTTTCTTTGAGGTCGTCTGAAACATTTGCTCTTTAACAATCTCATTAGCAGTTAACATAGAGGTCGTCTGAAAACCAACTTTCAGACGACCTCTACCAAATCGCCTCCCCCGACGGCGGCGCACGGCTGCTGTTTGCCGAAGTTGATTTTGGCTACGGCGATTTGACCGCCGTTTACAGACGCGACGGCAAAAAACTGCGCGGTTTCGCCTACCGCAACCACATCATGGTCGAACACAGCCAGCCCGACGGACTGGTATCCCGCTACGAAT
Organism: uncultured Neisseria sp.; assembly: GCA_963532335.1. Taxonomy (GTDB): domain Bacteria; phylum Pseudomonadota; class Gammaproteobacteria; order Burkholderiales; family Neisseriaceae; genus Neisseria. Next base: position 10,232 of record CAUSKT010000027.1, read on the forward strand.
ACGACCGTTACGACACCGACGGCAAAGTGCTCAAAAGCAGCAACAACCTCGGCGAAGAATGGACGTTCGACTACCGCAAAGACCATACCGTCGTTACCGACGCATTGGGACGGACAGAAGTGTACGGTTTCGACGAAAACCGGGAACTCGTCTACCGCATCGATGCCGACGGACAACGCAGCGACAGCGAACGCGACAGCTACGGCCGCATTACCGTAGAACGCGATCCCCTCGGACGCGAAACCCGCTATCTCTACGATACCGAAGGCAACGTCATCGCCATCACCGCGCCGGACGGCAGCAGCACCCAAATCGACTACCACGAAACCCTCAACCTGCCGGTTGCCGTCAACGATCCCGCAGGCAGGATTACCGCCTACGATTACGACAAACGTGGCAACCTCATCAGCATCACCGACCCCGCCGGTTACACCACCCGCTACGGCTACAACGCCCGATGGCTGCCCGAAACCATTACCGACGCCTTAGGCAAAACCCGACGCCTACACTACGACACCCTCGACCAACTCGTCTGCTTTACCGACTGTACCGGCGAAACCACCCGTTTCGGTTACACCGAATACGGCGATCTCGAAACCGTTACCGATGCGCTGGGCCATACCACCCGCCACCACTACGACGCAGCGGGCAACCCCGTCCGTACCGACTATCCCGACGGCAGTCACGAAACCTTCGAATACGACCGCCTCAACCGGCTGACAGCGTAGGGAATAATCCGCATCATCGGGCGGCAGCGTACAAATGGCGTGAATGTGGTTCGGCAGTACGCATACGGCGACGGTTTCAAAGGGATATTGTTTTTGTACATCCATATAAGCCGCACGCGAAGCCAATATGTTCGACAAGCAGGCGCGATTTTGTGTCGGCGAGTTTGACGGTAAAAAAGAATGTGCCGCCGGCAATGAAGTTTCTGCGATAACGCGCCATAGGATTTCTGCTTGTGGTTTGAGCGTTGGAGAACGAATGGTTTGTTGTCTAAGTTTTCAACTTCGTTGAAGCTGACGCTTTCAGACGACATTGGAGGCCGTCTGAAAGCGCTAGCTTCAACGAAGTTAAAAGTTAAAACGGCAAACTGTCAATCAAGCAACCGCGTGCGTGCATACCGCACACACCCTGCGCGTTGGTTTTGAAGTTCCTCATGATTCACAGGTAGGGTGTGTGGCACAGCCACGCACGCGGTGGGCAGGTATGCAGGCTACGGCTTGCTACGCGGATAAGTATTCTATTAATATTAAACTTGCATCGTCTTTAAATTGTAGTTTTTCCAATTTTTCAAATACAGACTCTTTAAATTTTATAAAACTTAAATTTTGAGTTGATAGTTCCACGAAATCTTTTTTTAAAAAGATATTATAGATGCCGTCTGAACAAAGTATCACCCTATCACCATTAATTAAATCAAAATCTCCTATTTCAACTTCAAATGATGAGCCAAGAGCAGAATATAATTTATTATTTCTATATACTGCTGCACGTGCTTTATTTAAAATTTTATTTTTAATAAGGAGTTGTTTTTCTGTTTGGTCCGTCGTCAAAGTTTTTAATCCCTTATTTCTAAGAACATAAATACGACAATCTCCAACATGATTAAATAATAATTTACCAGTTTCTGAAATAGATAAAATTGTTAATGTAGTCGCTGAAGGTTTTAAATTATTTTTACTATTTAAATCAAGTATCTTATTATTAATTTTATTCAATAACTTAGGAGATACTTCAAGATTTTCATCTTTTTTAAACTCATCGTTAATCATATCACTTGCTATTTGAGAAGCAAGAAAACTATTGGTAGAATTGGAAACACCATCTGCAATAAAAGCAACTATTTTTTTAGAGACTTTTATTATGCCAATAGTATCTTCATTAATGGCTTTTCCATCTTTAGTTCGGGTAAATTTATCGTAATTGAACATGGTCTGAAAATCTAGGATGGAGTGAATTTAATTTCAATGAAATAGACCATAATAAGTGTTCTATTTTATCTTGTAAGCATATTTCTCTATCATTAGCTTCAAAAATTAATCTATCAACTACTCTTTCATCAAGAGATGCAGAAGCTAATGTAGCAAACTTTCTTTCGACATACCACCTATTATGACCAACGCCAAGCACTAAGAGAGCTAAAAGAATAGAAGCTTGCAATGAAATATCATTAAATAAATTTCTGGAATAGGTAAATAGAGTTAATAGTTTGTCGGCTAAAATATCACAATAATTGAAGTCAAACGCATAGTTAATAATAAAATTTGTAAATATTTCAGTAAATGATGTTAATAGTGATAGCCCTTGGTTCTGCGCTAAATCTGTAATATGTTCATATTTAATTAATTTAAATATTTCATGAAGTTTAGAGTTGTTATTTCTACCTTCCTCTAACGCAAAAAATATTTCATCCCATAAATCATTATTTAGTGGGAGCGGTTGACTAAGAATCTCTGTAATTCTATAATTTTCAGCAGTTTGTGTATAGTTGGAATTTAATGCTGAATATAAATCTTGTCTTATTTCACTTATAGATTGATATCTTCGCATTGGTAATTTTTGTGTACATTTACTAATAATATTACCAATGGGACCAGGGGCAGATAAGGTTTCTCCTGGAGTTCTTTTGCTAGTAGCATATATATCATGAAGAATTGCACCAAAAGAATAAATATCACATAAATGAGTAGCTCTGCTTAGATCTTGGAACAATTCAGGAGCGGCATAATATGGTGTACCACCTGCATCACCTGTTGCGGTCAGGGTTGTCATATCTCTACCGTTATCAATTAGGCCGAAGTCAGAAATAGCATATGTAGAAGTACCATTTTCATCATCGAATCTTAAGATATTGTCTGGCTTCAAGTCTCTATGCGAATATCCCTTGTGATGAATTTCCTCTAGGCCTTGCAATATATCAAATAGTGCGTTGTTTGGAATAAATCCAGGTTGTTTCATATCCTCAGTCAATTTTGAATTAGCAACTGGCATTAAAAAATAAGGAGGATGACTAGTTAAATTAGTATCAATAACAGGGACGATATTAGGATGATTAAATTGCCTTTGTACATTGATTTCTCTTATAAATCTTCTTGTAAAATTATCATACAATTGTGTTTGCTGTGGGTTGAAGAATTTTTGAGCATAGATTTGGTTATTACTTGAATCTGAATCGAAAACTAAATCAACTTTACCAAATCCACCTTGTCCTAAATTTTTTATGAATTGAAGATTCATTTCTACTCCATAGATTAGATTTAAAAGTTACAGTAGTGTCTGTTTCAAATACTTCCCAGTATAACTCCCCTTAACCTTCGCTACTTCTTCAGGGCTACCTGAAGCAATAATTCTACCCCCGCCGTCGCCCCCTTCCGGCCCTAAGTCCACAATCCAATCCGCAGTTTTAATCACATCCAAATTATGCTCGATAATCACTATCGAGTTGCCTTTGCCTTTCAGACGGCCTATCACTTCCAGCAGCAGGGCGATGTCGGCGAAGTGCAGGCCGGTGGTGGGTTCGTCGAGGATGTAGAGCGTTCTGCCGGTGTCGCGTTTGGAGAGTTCCAAGGCGAGTTTGACGCGCTGGGCTTCGCCGCCGGAGAGGGTGGTGGCGGACTGGCCGAGGCGGATGTAGCCTAGGCCTACGTCCATCAGGGTTTGCAGTTTGCGCGATACGGTGGGGACGGCGTCGAAAAATTCGCGGGCTTCTTCGACGGTCATGTCGAGGACTTGGCTGATGTTTTTGCCTTTGTATTGGATTTCGAGGGTTTCGCGGTTGTAGCGTTTGCCGTGGCAGACTTCGCAGGGGACGTACACGTCGGGCAGGAAGTGCATTTCGACTTTAATCACGCCGTCGCCTTGGCAGGCTTCGCAGCGGCCGCCTTTGACGTTGAAGGAGAATCTGCCGACGTTGTAGCCGCGTTCGCGCGAGAGGGGGACACCGGCGAAGAGTTCGCGGATGGGGGTGAACAGGCCGGTATAGGTGGCGGGGTTGGAGCGCGGGGTGCGGCCGATGGGGGATTGGTCGACGTTGATGACTTTGTCGAGGTGTTCGAGGCCGCGGATGTCGTCGTATGGGGCGGGTTCTTCTTGGGCGCGGTTGAGTTCGCGGGCGGTGATTTTGGCGAGGGTGTCGTTAATCAGGGTGGATTTGCCGCTGCCGGATACGCCGGTGATGCAGGTAATCAAACCGAGCGGCAGTTCGAGGGTGACGTTTTTGAGGTTGTTGCCGCGCGCGCCTTTGAGGACGAGCATTCGGTCGGGATTGACGGGCGTGCGTTCAGACGGCACGGCAATGGATTTTTTGCCGCTGAGGTATTGTCCGGTAACGGATTTTTCGCATTTGGCGACGTTTTCGGGCGTGTCGGCAATCAGTACGTTGCCGCCGTGTTCGCCCGCGCCGGGGCCCATATCGACGACGAAATCGGCTTCGCGGATGGCGTCTTCGTCGTGTTCGACCACAATCACGCTGTTGCCCAAATCGCGCAGGCGTTTGAGGGTGGCGAGCAGGCGGTCGTTGTCGCGCTGGTGCAGGCCGATGGAGGGTTCGTCCAAAACGTACATCACGCCGGTCAGGCCGCTGCCGATTTGGCTGGCGAGGCGGATGCGCTGGGCTTCGCCGCCGGAAAGGGTTTCGGCGGAGCGGCTTAAATTCAGGTAATCCAGCCCGACGTTAATCAGGAAGCCGAGCCGCTCGGTGATTTCTTTGAGGATTTTTTCGGCGATTTGTTTTTTGTTGCCGTCCAAATCCAGCGTTTCAAAGAATTGGTGGGTTTTGGTCAGCGGCCAGGCGGAGACTTCGTGCAACGGTTCGCCGCTGACGTAAACGTAGCGCGCTTCTTTGCGCAAACGTGCGCCGCCGCAGCTCGGGCAGGCGCGGTGGTTTTGGTATTCGCGCAGTTTTTCGCGCACGGTTTCGCTGTCGGTTTCGCGGTAGCGGCGTTCGAGATTGGGGATGATGCCTTCGAAGGCGTGGCTGCGGTTGAAGGTGGTGCCGCGTTCGGATAGGTAAGTGAAATCAATGACTTCTTTGCCTGAGCCGTGCAGCACGACTTTTTTCACTTTTTCAGGTAGCGTTTCCCAAGCAGCCTGCACATCGAAACCGTAATGCCGCGCCAGCGATTGAATCATTTGGAAATAGAACTGGTTGCGCTTGTCCCAGCCGTCAATCGCGCCCGTTGCCAGCGATAATTCGGGATGGGCGACCACTTTTTCGGGGTCGAAGAAATTGGTGTTGCCCAAGCCGTCGCAAGTCGGGCAGGAACCCATCGGGTTGTTGAACGAAAAGAGGCGCGGCTCTAATTCGGGCAGGCTGTACGAACACACGGGGCAGGCGAAACGCGCGGAAAACCAATGCTCTTCGCCGCTGTCCATTTCCATCGCCAGCGCGCGCTCGTTGCCGTGGCGCAGCGCGGTTTCAAAACTTTCCGCCAGCCGCTGCTTGATGTCCGCCTTCACTTTCACGCGGTCGATGACCACGTCGATATTGTGTTTGATGTTTTTTTCCAGCTTCGGCACTTCGTCCAACTGATAGACCTCGCCGTCCACGCGCACCCGCGCAAAACCCTGCGCCTGCAAGTCGGCAAAGAAATCGACAAACTCGCCCTTACGCTCGCGCACCGCCGGCGCCAGAATCATCACGCGCGTGTCTTCCGGCAGCTTCAACACGGCATCGACCATCTGCGATACGGTTTGGCTCGACAGCGGCAGATTGTGTTCGGGGCAATACGGCGTGCCGACGCGGGCGTACAAAAGGCGCAGGTAATCATGGATTTCCGTTACCGTGCCGACGGTGGAACGCGGATTGTGGCTGGTGGATTTCTGCTCGATGGAAATCGCGGGCGACAGGCCTTCGATCAAATCGACATCGGGTTTGTCCATCATCTGCAAAAACTGCCGCGCATAGGCGGACAGGCTCTCGACATAACGCCGCTGCCCTTCGGCATACAGCGTGTCAAACGCCAGCGACGACTTGCCGCTGCCCGACAGCCCCGTGACCACCACCAGCTTGTGGCGCGGAATGTCCAAATCGACGTTTTTCAAATTATGCGTGCGCGCGCCGCGGATGCGGATAGTGTCGTTGTCGCGGGCTTCTGAAAGGGGAGTTTTGCTGTCGTTTTGATGATGGTGGTTGCACATGGTCGGACTGTCTTAAGCGGCTAAAATAAAACGGCTATTGTAACACTTTTTGCTTGGGTTTCAGATTGCGGGAGGTCGTCTGAAAAGCTGGTAAGGGTATTTTCAGACGACCTTTGGTCATTGGAGGGAATGGATTGTTAATGGCTTTTGTTATTACGGAGTTTGCTTACCTTTTTGGGTTTTCGCTATTCGGGCAAGGTCGTACTGTAAGATAAAGGATGTATAGTGGATTAAATTTAAATCAGGACAAGGCGACGAAGCCGCAGACAGTACAGATAGTACGGCAAGGCGAGGCAACGCCGTACTGGTTTAAAGTTAATCCACTATAAATTTTAAAAAAGCGTGATGGGCGTAACAGCCGTATTGGGAAATGCGAAGCGTGTTTCCCGAGTACGGCTTTTTTGTATTTAAGCTGCCTTTTGATTTGGATTTTTAATATAGTGAATTATTAAAAACTATCATATCGGTTTGTTGCATTGTTAAATAAAAATACCATATCTTGTGTTCTTATGATTTAATTCACACCATATATTGTATTTATGAGTAGCAAGTCATGACAGCGCTGAAATTCACAATCGAGCAAATCGTCTGGCAGGAAGTGCCGGGTGAAGTATCGCTGGCGTTTCTGTTTTCCGGCTGCCCGCTGCGCTGCAAGGGCTGCCATAGTGCCGATGCGTGGAAAGAGGGTGTCGGCACGGAATTGACCGAGGATTATTTGAGAGGTCGTCTGAAACGCTATCGCGGGCTGATTAGCTGCGTGTTGTTTATGGGCGGGGAATGGCAGCCGGAAGCCTTGCAGAAAATGTTGGGCATCGTTACTCAGGCAGGTTTGAAAGCCTGTTTGTACACCGGTTTGGAGCGTGAGGAGCTGGAGGCGGTTTCAGACGGCATCCTGCCTTATCTGACGTATCTGAAAACCGGCCGCTGGCAGATGGAGCTGGGCGGCTTGGACAGCCCGACCACCAATCAGAAGTTTATCGATTTGCGCACGGGCGAGGTGTTGAACCGCTTGTTTATCAAAGACAAACCCGCGCCCAAAATCATCCCGATTACAACTCAGCCGCAGGCGGCCGCTTTTCAGACGGCCTGAGGCTTTTTATCCAACCCACACAGGAGGAATTAACATGATTCGGCTGCATCCCGAACAGTTAAACGGCAAACTGCAATTCATGCACGACTACATCAGCGCGCAAAACGCGGCGGACGGCTCGAAAATGGACGCCAACGCCAACGTTACCCAGAAAAACATCGCCACGATGGAAGCGGAAATCATGAAAGACTTTTTCGTGCAGATTAACCGCGCCCAAGTGTCGCGCAAAATCGCCGAAATTTTCGACCAATCCGTCGCCGACGAATACATCCGCCAGATTGAGGCGCATGAGATTTATGTGCACGACGAAACCAGTCTCAAGCCTTATTGTGTGTCGGTTACGCTGTATCCCTTCCTGCTCGACGGCTTAAGCAAACTCGGCGGCGAATCTAAGGCGCCGCAGCATTTGGCATCGTTTTGCGGCTCGTTTATCAACCTGGTGTTTGCCATCAGCGCGCAGTTTGCCGGTGCGGTGGCGACGGTGGAGTTTCTGACCTATTTCGACTACTTCGCCCGCAAAGACTACGGCGACGATTATTTGGAAACCCACGGCAAAGAAATCGCCAACCACATGCAGCAAGTGGTGTACAGCATCAACCAGCCCGCCGCTGCGCGCGGTTATCAGAGCGTGTTTTGGAATATTTCCGTTTACGATCAATACTATTTCGACGCGATGTTCGGCGATTTCGTCTTCCCCGATTTCAGCAAACCGGTGTGGGCGAGCGTGGCGAAGCTGCAAAACTTCTTCCTCAAATGGTTCAATCAGGAGCGCACCAAAGCCGTTTTGACTTTTCCCGTCGTTACCGCTGCGATGCTGACCGATGGCGGCAAATGCAAAGACACCGTGTTCGCCGACGAAATGGCGAAAGAGTTGGCGGAAGGCAATTCCTTCTTCGTCTATCTTTCCGACAACCCCGACTCCTTGGCTTCCTGCTGCCGCCTGCGCAACGCCATTGAAGACCGCACCTTCAGCTACACACTCGGTGCGGGCGGCGTAGCGACCGGTTCCATCAACGTCATCACCATCAACATGAACCGACTGGAACAAGACGGGCGCGACCTTGCCGCCGAAGTCGCCAAAATCCACAAATACCAATACGCCTACCGCAAACTGATGGAAGAATACCAAGCCGCCGGAATGCTGCCCGTTTACGATGCAGGCTTCATCACGCTGGACAAACAGTTCCTCACCATCGGCATCAACGGCATGGCGGAAGCCGCCGAATCGCAAGGCATCAAAGTCGGCTACAACGACGACTACATCAACTTCGTCCAAGGCCGTCTGAAAACCATATTCGAAGCCAACCAAGCCGCCAGCAAACACTACGGCGTGAAGTTCAACACCGAGTTCGTCCCCGCCGAAAACCTCGGCGTGAAAAACGCCAAATGGGACAAAGCCGACGGCTACAAAGTCAGCCGCGAATGCTACAACTCCTATTTCTACGTCGTCGAAGACGAAGAAATCAACGCGCTCGACAAATTCCTGCTGCACGGCAAAGAACTGGTGGACTGGCTCGACGGCGGCTCCGCGCTGCACCTGAACCTCGACGAAGCCCTGCCCGAATCCGGCTACCGCTCGCTCTTGGACATCGCCGCGCAAACCGGCTGCAACTACTTCTGCGTGAACGTGCGCATCACCATCTGCAACGAATGCGGCCACATCGATAAACGCACCTTGCACGCCTGTTCCGCCTGCGGTTCGCACGACATCGACTACGGCACCCGCGTCATCGGCTACTTGAAACGCGTATCCGCATTCAGTAGCGGTCGTCGCAAAGAACACGCACTACGGTATTACCACCGCAAAGCGGCTTGATGGTATTGAATAGATAAAGGTCGTCTGAAAACCGGTTTGGGTTTTCAGACGACCTTTTAGGTTTTGTTTATGACTTTATCTTTATAAAGGATGAATGAGTTTTAAATTGCGGTATTTAGAAAGTTTAAACTCAATTAGCCTTTGAAGCTGAGGATAAGAAAAACGACCGATACGCTGTATCGGTCGTTTTTTACGAATACCTGCTAAATTAGAACCAAGCTTTGATCAAAGCGGCAGTACCTGCGATACCGCCAATCAAACCGACTGCATTGGCTGCGGTACCCATTGCACCGTTGACTTGGTCACGTTTGTCTTGGCGTTTTTCACGTTCCAATGCCAACTCTTCTGAAACATTGGTGCGTTGACGGCGGTGTTGTTCCAGTTCGGCACGGGAGAGTTGTGCAGATTCGCGGTTGCGGCCAGCTTTGATGGCTGCGGAATCGCTACCGATAGCCAAATCGCCTACGGAGCCTCCGGGCGCAGAGCAACCGGTGATAACGAAAGAAGTCAGGAGCAGGGCTGCGATTTTATTTTTCATGATGTTACCTGTTTGAAATATAAGTATTAGGAATCCAATAATCCGTAAGGACCGGTGATCAGTGAAGGATGTAGATGCGGTTGTTGCGGTTGGCGCGGTTGATAGCGTCGGCTTCATCCATCATTTCTTGACGGCGCTCGCGGCGGCGCTCTGCACGTTCTGCACGTTCGTCAGCTTGAACGCGGCGGGAGTCGGCACGCATGGTAGCTTCTTGTTCATAGGATGGTGAGTAGTGCATATGGCCGTAAGTACAGCCGGTAAGTGCACCAATCAGAGCAGTCAGTAAAATAGCTTGTTTTAACATAGGTAATAATCTCAGATGAAAAGAAGGGCTGGTAAAAAATTTTCTGTATATTATTTTAATCTTATGGAATTTACAAGTTAAAACTTCTGTCGTAATTCAAAAAAGTATGTTAACGAATGTTTTGGAATTTATTTCATATATGAAAGAAACAAATCAAATCGTTTTTTGCAATGAACTGTATGACAATATTGGGTTTTATGGAAGTTCCTCGATAAATTATTACTTGGAAAACTTATTTAAATCTTACGAAAAAAGAATTTCAGAGATTAAATGAGAAATACTTAGGTTTGCTGCTGAAACAACGAAAAAGATGTCTACTATTTAGAATATTATGATAATAGAAATTTTCCCGCCGTTTTGTCAGCATGTCTTTAGAGTCATCAATCAAAATTTTGGGATAAGTCAAACTAAGCAGGGAAATTCTGGTCTGAAGGGTTGTTTTCTCTGAATTATGGGAAACATTCAATCTTATTTATATTAAGATTCGGTTTATTGTAAACAGGCGAATTGTGTCATGAGCGAACATTTGGAAGAGCAGGCTGCAGGCTTGGGTATTGATTTGGGTTTCCACGACATCGGTGGAATTTATCATGCGACCAAGCCCGAGGTTTTGGAAGGGATTATTAAGGCTTTGCAGCAGGACGGTTTTTCAGACGACCTTTATGCGGATACTTTGGTCGCGCATGAAAACGGTCGGGAATCTTTGCAACTGCCTGCTGAGTTTCATGGCGCGGCTGAAATTTGCTTGGAAGACGAAGCGGGCGGACGGCAGGTTTTGCCGTTGAACCATGGCGAAGACGGCGTGCTTTGGGTTGCGCTACCGGCTTTGGCTTGCGGCTATTACACTTTGTCTGCAGAAGTGGAAGGCGGCGTCCGCAAGGTGCGGCTGGTGGTTGCGCCACAGTCGGTTTATCAATCGAAAATGCTGGAACACGGTTTGCGCATGAACGGGCTGACAACGCATCTGTACAGCCTGCGTTCGCAACGGAACTGGGGCATCGGGGATTTTACCGATTTGCTCGATTTGATGACGTTTGCGGCGGATAAGCAACTGGATTTCGTCGGTATCAATCCGCTGCACGCGCTTTTCAGTGCCAAGCCTGCTTTTGCCAGCCCGTACAGCCCGTCTTCGCGCGAATGGCTCAATCCGATTTATCTGGATGTGGAGAAGGTCGGCGCGTTCTCCTACAACGAAAAGCTAAAAAACTGGCTCAAGCAGCCGAATGTCTGCCAGCGCATTGCGGCGTTGCGGATTACGGAAACCGTCGCTTATACGGCGGTTTGGGCGTTCAAGCGCGATGCTTTGCAGAAGGCGTTTGACGCGTTTGAAAACGACGGATGCGAAGCCGCCGAACAAGAGCGGGCGGCATTTCACGCCTTTGTCGAAGAACGCGGAGAGGCTTTGCAAGGCTTCGGTTTGTTTGAGGCGTTGGATCAGTATTACAACCGCTCCGGCGAAGTGGGTTGGCTGTCTTGGCCGTCGGAGTTTCATGATCCGCATGGCGAGGCGGTTCAAAGATTTGCACAGGGTCATCGGCACGAAATCCGTTTTTATATGTGGCTGCAATGGCTTTGCGCGGAGCAGTTGCGCGAAGTGAACGAGGCGGCTGCGGCGCGCGGCGTGAAGCTGGGGATTTACGGCGATTTGGCGGTCGGCGTGGCACGCGGCAGCGCGGACACTTGGCTTAACCGCGCCGATTACTGCATGGATATGGCGGTCGGTGCGCCGCCCGACCCGTTCAGCCCGACGGGGCAAAACTGGGATTTGCCGCCGCTCAATCCGATGGTGTTGAAGCACACGGGCTATGAGAAGTTCGTCCGCCTTTTGCGTGAAAATATGCGGCTTTACGGCATCTTGCGCATTGATCATGTGATGGCTTTGTGCCGTCTGTGGTGGGTTGCGGGCGAGACGGCGGACTTTGGCGCGTATGTGCATTACGACGCAGATGTGATGTTTGCCATCCTGGCTTTGGAAAGCCGGCGGAATCAATGCGTGGTCATCGGCGAGGATTTGGGGACAGTACCCGACCAAGCGCGTTATTTGCTGAACCGCTATCAGGTGTTTTCTTATAAGGTCGTGTATTTCAGCAAAGGCTGGCACGGCTTTGAATTGCCCGAAGAATATCCCGAACAGGCGATTACGGTGGTCAGTACGCACGATGTCGCGCCCTTGGCGGGCTATTGGACGGGCAAGGATTTGGATTTGATGTTCCGCTTGGGTACGATTCCCGATGCGGAAACTTTTCAGACGACCTTGGAAGCGCGCGAACACGACAAGGCGGATTTGTTCGATAAGTTGAAACACGCCGGCTGCCTGCCTGCCGACGCCGAGATGTCCTCTGAAATTGACGAAACGCTGTTAACCGCCTTGCACCGGTATGCCGCCATGAGCCGCAGCAAACTGTATGCAGTGCAACTGGAAAACCTGCTGGGCATGAGCGATAACCTGAATGTGCCGGGCGTTTCCGAGGGTTATCCCAACTGGGCGCGCAAAATGCCCGCTGCGCTTGAAGATTTTCCCCACAACCGCCTGATGGGCGGTCAACTTGCCATGATTGGAGAGGTACGCATGAAGAAAAACAGCCGGATGAAGCCTTATCACGAGCTTGACCAAGTCGAACGCGACACGGTCGAAAGCCTGTTTCTTGCCACCCACAGCGATTTGTTCGCCTATTTGGGACGACACCGCCTTGCCGAAGGCGACGAGGTCGTGCGGACCCTGATTCCGAACGCTTGGGGCGTGGATATTGTCAACCGTGAAACCGGCGAGGTGATTACGTCGTCTGAAAAAGTCGATGAACGCGGATTCTTTGTTGCCGTGTTGCCCGAAGGTGCGCCCGATTATGCGTTGAACGTCCGTTATGCCGAAGATGCCGAGCCTGTGCGCGAAGAAGACCCATACCGCTTCGGTTCCGCCCTGAAAGACATGGATTCTTGGTTGCTGGCGGAAGGCAAACACCTGCGTCCGTATGAAACTTTAGGCGCACATTTTGCCGAATTGGACGGCGTGAAAGGCGTGAGCTTTGCCGTATGGGCGCCGAACGCGCAGCGCGTATCCGTCATCGGTGAATTCAATAATTGGGACGGTCGCCGCCACGTCATGCGTTTCCACCGCGACAACGGCATTTGGGACATTTTCATCCCCGCCGTCAAACTCAACGCTCTCTACAAATTTGAAATCCGCGATGCCAACGGCAATGTACGGCAAAAAACCGACCCGTATGCCTTTGGTGCAGAGTTGCGTCCGAATACCGCGTCTGTCGTGCGTGGTTTGCCGGAAAAAGTCGAAACACCCGACTTCCGCACCCGTGCCAATGCCATTGATGCGCCCATCAGCATTTATGAAGTGCATTTGGGTTCGTGGAAACGCAATCCCGAAAACAACTTCTGGTTGACTTACGAACAGCTCGCCAAAGAATTGGTCGCATACGTCAAAGACATGGGCTTCACCCATATCGAATTCCTGCCCGTTTCCGAATACCCGTTTGACGGCTCGTGGGGCTATCAGGCGACCGGATTGTATGCGCCGACCAGCCGTTTCGGTTCGCCCGATGAATTGCGCGCCCTGATTAAAGCCGCCCACGACGAAGGCATCGGCGTCATCCTCGACTGGGTGGTCGGACACTTCCCGACCGACGACCACGGGCTTGCCAAGTTTGACGGCACCGCGCTGTACGAACACGCCGACCCGCGCGAAGGCTACCATCAAGACTGGAATACCCTGATTTACAACTTCGGCAGGAACGAAGTCAAAAATTTCCTGCAAGGTAATGCCTTGTATTGGATAGAGCGTTTCGGTTTCGACGGCATCCGCGTGGACGCAGTCGCCTCCATGATTTACCGCAACTACTCGCGCAAAGACGGCGAATGGATACCCAACCAATACGGCGGCCATGAAAACCTCGAGGCCATCGCCTTCCTGCGCGATACCAACACCATGCTGAAAGAGGTCGTCCCCTCCGCCACCGAAATCGCCGAAGAATCCACCTCGTTCGCCAACGTAACCCGTCAAGAAGGCTTGAACTTCAGCTACAAATGGAACATGGGCTGGATGAACGACACCTTGCGCTACATGATGGAAGACCCCATCAACCGCAAATACCACCACAACAAAATGACCTTCGGCATGATGTACCAATACAGCGAAAACTTCGTCCTGCCGCTCTCGCACGACGAAGTCGTACACGGCAAACGCTCGCTGCTCGGACGGATGCCCGGCGACTGCTGGCAGCAATTCGCCAACCTGCGCGCCTACTACGGCTTCATGTACGGCTTCCCCGGCAAAAAACTCCTGTTTATGGGCAACGAGTTCGCGCAAGGCAGAGAGTGGAACTACAACGAAGAACTGGATTGGTTCCTGCTCGACCAAGAAGGCGGCTGGCACAAAGGCGTACAAAACTTCGTGCGCGATTTGAACCACGTCTATAAAGACACCGCGCCGCTTTACCAGCTCGACCAATGGCCGGAAGGCTTTGAATGGCTGGTCGCCGACGACGGCAACAATTCCGTCTTCGTCTTCGAACGCCGCGACCGCGAAGGCAACCGCGTCATCGTCATCAGCAACTTCACGCCCGTCGTCCACGACAGCTACCGCTTCGGCGTGAACGAAGCCGGCGAATACCGCGAAATCCTCAATTCAGACGACCCCGGTTACAACGGCAGCGGCGTATCCGCCGGACAAACCCTGCAAACCGAAGAAATCTGGTCGCACGGCAGACCCAACTCGCTCGCCATCAAAGTACCGCCGCTGGCAACGGTTTACCTCTACAAAGCCGCCGAGCCAAGCGCAACGGAGGCAGCCGATCGGGCAGAAGGCGAAGCGTAAGCTTGAACTGAACTTGTTTTTGAACGCAGAAAGACAGCTTCAAACCAACCGCTTTGCCTGTTTCAGACGACCTTTTGAGATGAAGGGGTCGTCTGAAATTTTTTTGGGGGAACGAATAAGGTTTCGTCTTGATATAGTGGATTAAATTTAAATCAGGACAAGGCGACGAAGCTGCAGACAGTACAGATAGTACGGAACCGA
>CAUSKT010000028.1:0-25080 GCA_963532335.1 uncultured Neisseria sp.
AAGGCTCGTTATTGGAAACGACTGCCTTGCCGGCGCACTATGCCGACTACGTCCCTGCCAAATAGCGCGTTTACGTCCGTTAAGGTGGATTTGTTAGGGGAATAGGGGTAGGGAGCCTTTGGGGAAGAAGGGAGAATCAAAAAGGCTGAGAAGAGGCGGAAAGAGGATAGAGACGATGTTATAAACGTTTCGAATTGTATTTTCAGTTTCAGACGACCTCCAACATTTCCCTGTATAATCACGCTTTTGTTCAAACGCTTGTACTTCCCGATATGATTTATCCGTGGCATCAAAACCAGTGGCGGCAGCTTGCCGGCCATTGGGAAAACCGTCCGAATGCTTGGCTGTTTACCGGCAAGGAAAATACAGGCAAAACAGCGTTTGCGCGGTTTGTGGCGCAGGCTTTGCTGTGCGAATCGCCTCGGGAAGATCATCAGCCTTGCGGCGTATGCGCATCGTGTCATTTGTTTTTGCAAAACAGCCATCCCGATTTTTACGAGCTCACTCCTGAAACTCCCGAAGATGGTGCGGTCGGGCGAAAATTGTTGCAGATTAAAATAGATGCCGTACGCGATATTGTGGAAAACATTTATCTGACGGCTGTGCGCGGCGGGTTGCGGGTGGTATTGGTACATCCCGCTGAAAGTATGAACGTGCAGGCGGCAAACGGATTGCTCAAAGCTTTGGAAGAACCGCCGCAACATGTTGTTTTTTTGATGGTTACGCATGCGCGTGATAAGCTTCTTCCGACCATTAAAAGCCGTTGCCGCCAGATGGTTTTGCCCGCACCTTCGCGCGATGAAGCTTTGGCGTATCTTCGGAAAGAGGGTGTGGATGATGCGGAATCTCTGCTGGCTTTCCACAGCGGCGCGCCGTTGTTTGCCCGTACGCCCGAAATGGATGACTTGCGCGAAGAACTGCTCACTTTGCTTGCCGCCCCGCGACTGTTGACGATACTCGACTATGCCGCTGCGTTTGACAAACACAAGCAGCCGTTGGCAGTCTTCATCGATTGGATGCAGAAATGGCTGTTGGATGTCGGCTTGGCGCAACAACAAATGCCGCCGCTTTATTATCCCGATTACGCGCAGGCATTGTCGCAGACGGCTTCTAAAACCGATCCGCGCCGCCTGTTTGCACTGACAGGTCGTCTGAACGCACTCAGCCCTTACGGATACCACACCTTGAGTGTTAAAATGCAGCTTGAGTATCTGCTGACTGAATATCTCGAATTTTGGCAAAACAAATAATCAGATAAGGTAAAACAAAATGGTAAACAACAATAAAGACATTCCGGCGAAAATGATGGCGTTGCAGCTCAAAGACCCGACTCTGCTCTACAACTGCTATATGCCGTTTCTCGAACACGGCGGACTTTTCGTTCCGACCGAAGACGTATTTTCATTGGGCGAAGACATCCTGCTTGCCGTTGAAATCGCCGATTACCCCAAACGCTTCCTGCCTACCAAAGTCGTCTGGATCAACCCCGCCCGTACTTCCGCCCACCGCCCTAAAGGTGTCGGACTGGCATTTTCCGAACACGAAAGCTGCCTTCAGGCGAAAAACCTGATTGAAGGCGAGTTGGGTCCGAAACTGCGCAGCGACCGTGTTACCTTTACGCTTTAAAATCATGCATTTAATTGATTCACACTGCCACCTCAATTTCGAAGGCTTAAGCAACCGCCTGCCTGAAGTGCTTGCCAATATGGAAGAACAAAGCGTCAAGCAGGCGCTTGCCATCAGCGTAAGCAAACAGAGTTTTGCCGAAGTCTTCGACATTGCCCAAGCCAATGAACAGATTTACTGCACCATAGGCGTCCACCCCGACAGCCAAGAAGCCGAAGAATTTACCGTTGCCGAAATGGTTGCGGCAGCAAAACACCCGAAAGTCGTCGGCATAGGTGAAACGGGCTTGGATTATTACTGGTGCAAAGGCGATTTGGCATGGCAGCACCGCCGCTTCGCCGAACACATCCAAGCCGCCAACGAAAGCGGTTTGCCCGTGATTGTCCATACCCGCGATGCCGCCGCCGATACTTTGGCGATTCTGAAAGAAGGCCAAACCAACTCGGGCGTTATCCACTGCTTCACCGAAGATACCGCTTTTGCCAAAGCTGCCTTGGATTTGGGGCTGTACATTTCCTTCTCCGGCATTGTTACTTTCAAAAATGCCCCGCAAATTCAGGAAGCCGCCAAATACGTTCCTGCGGATCGAATGCTGGTCGAAACCGATGCACCGTTTCTCGCCCCTGTTCCCAAACGCGGCAAACCCAACGAACCTTCCTATGTCCGCTATACCGCCGAATTTGTGGCGAAACTGCGCGGCGAATCCGTAGAAACGCTTGCCGCTTACACTAGCAACAATTTCTATCGTCTGTTCAATAAAGTACCTGATATCCGTGTTTGATTCGAATGGAACAAAGGTCGTCTGAAAATGCTTTACCCAGCGTTTCAGACGACCTTTTGAAATTTTGAATGTTTTCTATATAAGTGGGTCACGAGTATCAAATAGGCTCGGTAGATTTTGTCGGGCTGACAAGTGAAGATGAAGAAGCATCTATTGCAAAAGCGGGCAGAAAGTTATTGAAGGGTTTAAAATCGACAATCGGCTGTTTGTACGGATGGTGAAATTCCCATTATCTATTAAAAAGCATTTCTATTCTAGCTGGCAATTCATTTTGTTCTATAGGCTGAGTTTCTGCTAGGTGGGTATCCCAGCATGAAGATGACAATTTCTTGAAAGTATTTAAAGATATAGCTTTTGTCATGTTGCTCTCTGTTTTTCTGATTAATCACATTTCTATCGACAAATCGCTTTCCCAATAATGAATTACGACATCACCTTTTTTACTCTGTTTTTACTCGGCTTTTTCGGCGGTACGCATTGTGTCGGAATGTGTGGCGGGTTGAGTAGTGCGTTTGCGTTGCAGCTTCCGCCGCATCTTAATCGATTGGGGCTGATTGTCCTATTGAATTTGGGACGCATCAGCAGCTATGTATTGATTGGTTTGATTGTCGGGCTGGTCGGGCAAATCGGTATTTCTTTGGATGATACGCGCTGGCTGCAAAACGGCCTGTATGTTGCAGCGAATGTGTTGCTGTTGCTGTTGGGCCTGTATCTGGCGGGTCTTTCTACGGCGGCTACGCAGATTGAGCGCATAGGCAGACCGATATGGAAACGTTTGAATCCGATTTTGAACCGACTGCTGCCGATTAAATCCGTTCCGGCTTGTTTCGGCGTAGGCATGTTGTGGGGCTGGCTGCCTTGCGGTTTAGTATACAGCGCCTCATTGTATGCTTTGGGCAGCGGCAATGCGGTGCAGGGTGGGCTGTATATGTTGGCTTTTGCACTGGGAACGTTGCCGAATTTGTTGGCAATGGGGATTTTTGCAGCACAATTGAAAACACTTTTACAACGCAGAGCCATCCGTCTGTGCGCCGGACTATTGGTCGCGGGCTGGGCGGTTTTCCGTTTGGCGGTAATGCTTTGAGTCTGGCACTGAAACGCCTTTCAAAAGGGTAGGGTTCATACATTAAAGGTCGTCTGAAAAACCGTTTTCAGACGACCTTTATTCATTGGCGTTATTCCATTGCAGCTTCAGCTCAAGCCGCCTGCAGCCATCCGCGTATGCGTTTTTCCATTGCGTCGGCGCTCAAACCCAAATCGTCCAAAAGTTTTTTCGGATCGCCGTGTTCGGTTACAGTATCGGCAACGCCCAAAAGCAAAACGGGTTTGCAGATGCCGTGTTTCGCCAACACTTCCAGCACTGCGCTGCCTGCGCCGCCTTGTTCGGCGTTTTCTTCAGCGGTAACGATGTAGTCGTGGCTTTGGGCGAGGCGGACGATGAGTTCTTCGTCTATCGGTTTGACGAAGCGCATATCGGCGACGGTGGCGTTCAGTTTTTCGGCAACCGCCAATGCGGGGGCAACCATGCTGCCGAAGGCGATGAATGCGGTTTTCTCACCTTCGCGGCGGATAATGCCCTTGCCGATTTCCACGGTTTCCAGGCCGTCTGAAACCGGCGCGCCTGTACCCGTGCCGCGCGGATAGCGGACGGCGGCGGGGGCGTCTGCCTGATAGCAGGTCGAAAGCAGCAGGCGGCATTCGTTTTCATCGCTCGGCGCGGCAACAATCATGTTCGGCACGCAGCGCAAGAAGCTCAAATCGTACAAACCGGCATGAGTCGGGCCGTCCGCGCCGACGATGCCCGCACGGTCGACGGCAAACAAAACGGGCAGGTTTTGCAGGGCGATGTCGTGCACCAGTTGGTCGTAGGCGCGCTGGAGGAAGGTGGAATAAATGGCGACGACGGGCTTCATGCCTTCGCAAGCCAAACCGCCGGCAAAGGTAACGGCGTGCTGCTCGGCGATGCCGACATCGAAATAGCGGTCGGGGAATTGTTGTTCGAATTCGACCAGTCCGCTGCCCTCGCGCATGGCGGGGGTAATCGCCGCCAATCGGGAATCTGCCGTCGCCTGGTCGCACAGCCATTTGCCGAACACTTGCGTATAGGTCGGTTTGGCGGCGGGTTTGTTTTCTTTTTCAGACGACGTTGCGGTTTTGAGGTCGTCTGAAATGTCTTTGGGCAGGTTGGCGACGGCGTGGTATTTGACGGGGTCGTTTTCGGCGAGTTTGTAGCCGTTGCCCTTTTTGGTGATGACGTGCAGCAGTTGCGGACCTTTGCGGCCGCGCAAATCTTTCAATACGTCAACCAGATGCTCGACGTTGTGGCCGTCCACGGGGCCGGTGTAGCGGAAACCGAAGTTTTCAAACAAAGACAGCGACTGCTTGGCGTGTTCGGCTTCGCCCGCCAGCGTTTTGATTTTGTGCTCGACTTTTTGGGCAAGCTCCATCGCGCCGGGCAGCTTGTCCAAAACCTTGCTCGATTGCGCCTTGATGGTGCTCAACACGCCGCGCATATCGCGCACGACGTTGCTGGCGAGGTATTTCGGCAGCGCACCGACGTTGGGGGAAATCGACATTTCGTTGTCGTTGAGGATGACCAGCAGGTTCACGTCCATATCACCCGCGCAGTTCAAGGCTTCAAACGCCTGACCCGCCGTCATCGCGCCGTCGCCGATAATGGCGACGCTGCGGCGGTCGCTGCCCAAGAGCTTATCTGCCGCCGCCATGCCCAAAGCCGCGCCGATGGAGGTGGAGGAATGCCCTACGCCAAACGCGTCGTATTCGGACTCGCTGCGCTTGGGGAAGCCCGCCAAGCCGCCATAGCGGCGCATGGTGTGCATCCGGTTTTTGCGGCCGGTGAGGATTTTGTGCGGATAGCTTTGATGGCCGACGTCCCAAACCAAATGGTCTTCCGGCGTGTCGTACACATAGTGCAGGGCGATGGTCAGCTCGACCGCGCCCAGATTGCTGGCGAAATGCCCGCCGGTTTTGCCTATCGAATCCAGCAGAAACTCCCGCAGCTCGGCGGCGACTTGGGGCAACTGTTTTTTATCCAGACGGCGCAAATCTTGCGGGCTGCCGACGGTATCGAGTAGCGGAGTGTGGCTCATGGTGTGTCTTTGCAGGCTTATTTGTGTATAGCGGGCAATTATAGCAAGAGTTTAGAAAGACGTGGGTTTCCTGCCGGAGGTCGGGTATTGCCGTTAAGCCGTTGCTTGCCGATGGGCGAGGCGTTTTGGGAATGTGTGTAAGGGTCGTCTGAACATGAAATTACACGCCCCGTATGCTACAATCAACAGATAATCCCATCGGTACCAAAATCATGAAACCCCATAAAAAAGGCAATATTTTCATCATCTCCGCCGCTTCCGGCACGGGCAAGACCACGCTGGTTTCCCGTCTTTTGAAAAACAACGCCGATTTGCGCGTCTCCGTATCGCATACCACCCGCCAGCCGCGCGAAGGCGAACAGCATGGCGTGCATTATCATTTTGTTCCCAAAGAGGAATTTGAATCTTTAATCAAACAAAAAGCCTTCCTCGAACACGCAAACGTTTTCGGCAATTATTACGGAACCAGCATAGCGGGGGTCAATTCCCTTAGCGAAGAGGGTTACGATGTGATTTTGGAAATTGACGTGCAAGGTGCGGCGCAGGTGCGCAAATCGCTGCCCGAAGCGAGCAGCATCTTCATCCTGCCGCCTTCGTTCGAAGTCCTTGCCGAACGCCTTATCGGGCGCGGCACCGACAGCGAGGAAGTCATCCAAACCCGCCTCTCCAAAGCGCGTCACGAAATCGAACAATCCGTCCTGTTTGACTATATTGTCGTCAACGATGATTTAGACAGGGCAGAAGCCGATTTGCTCCACATCATCAAAGCAGGTCGTCTGAAAAAATCTTCCCAGCAAGGATTTATCTCAAACCTGTTGGAAAATTCCTGAAAAACAGCGAAAATACGCATTTACATTCCATCACAAATTAATAGAAAGAAAGCAAACAAATGGCCCGTATCACCACTGAAGACTGCACAGGCAAAATCCCCAATCATTTCGACCTGACCCTCGTCGCCGCCCGCCGCGCACGCCAGCTTGAAAACGGCAACGCCCCTATGGTTGACGACATCCGCAACAACAAACCGACCGTTACCGCCCTGCGCGAAATCGCCGCCGGTCAAATCGGTACCGAACTGCTGACACGCAACAAATAATACCGGCAGGCAAAACCTGCCCAACCGCCGCGCGGATTGTATCGGCGCGACATCCGACCGATACAGTCTGACGGCTCAAAACAAAACACACACCGAAGGCCGTCTGAAATGCCCGCCCCCCAGCCCACTGCCCCCTACGACGCGCTGACTGCCGAAGCCCGCGAACTTTTGTTCCGTACCGCCTCCTATCTCAGCCCATCCGAACAGGCCGAGCTTGAAAAAGCTGTCGCCTACGCCTTTCACGCCCATGACGGACAAACCCGTAAAAGCGGCGAACCCTACATTACCCACCCCCTTGCCGTCGCCACGCAACTTGCATTGTGGCACATGGACATACAAGGCTTGTGCGCGGGCGTGATGCACGACGTACTCGAAGACACGGGCGTATCCAAAATCGAAATGGCGGCAGAATTCGGCGAAACCATCTCCGAGATGGTGGACGGGCTTTCCAAACTCGAAAAACTCAAATTTGAAGATCATGCCGAGCATCAGGCGGAAAGTTTCCGCAAGCTCATCCTCGCCATGACCAAAGACGTGCGCGTGATCGTCGTCAAACTCGCCGACCGCCTGCACAATATGCGCACGCTCGGCTCCATGCGTCCCGACAAACGCCGCCGCATCGCCAAAGAAACCCTCGAAATTTACGCCCAAATCGCCAACCGCATCGGCTTGAACAACGCCTACCAAGAACTTCAGGATTTATCGTTTCAAAACCTCCACCCGAACCGCTACGAAACCCTCAAAAAAGCGATGGACAACAGCCGCAAAAACCGCCGCGACGTCGTCGGCAAAGTTTTGCGCGCCTTCAGTCAGCGTTTGGTCGGCGCGAACATCGAAGCCAAAATCAAAGGTCGGGAAAAAAACCTGTACAGCATCCATCAAAAAATGTTGGCGAAAAAATTGCGATTTGCCGAAGTCATGGACATTTACGGCTTCCGCGTCATCGTCAACAGCATTCCCGCGTGTTACGCCGCCCTCGGCGCGCTGCACAATCTTTATCAGCCCAAACCCGGACGCTTCAAAGACTATATCGCCATCCCCAAAAGCAACGGCTACCAAAGCCTGCACACGACCCTGGTCGGCCCTTACGGCTTGCCCATTGAAGTCCAAATCCGCACGCGCGAAATGGATGCCGTAGCCGAAGGCGGCATCGCAGGACACTGGATATACAAATCCGGCGAAAATACCGTCGATCAAGCCGTCCTCCATACCAACCAATGGCTCAAAAACATCCTTGATTTGCAAGCCAGCAGCGCGAACGCCATCGAATTCCTCGAACACGTCAAAGTCGACCTGTTCCCCAACGAAGTCTATATCCTGACGCCCAAAGGCAAAATCCTCACCCTGCCTAAAGGCTCGACGCCCATAGACTTCGCCTACGCCGTCCACACCGACATCGGCCACAAAACCGTTGCCGCCCGCATCAACAACACCATGATGCCCCTGCGCACCAAACTCAAAACCGGCGACTCCGTTGAAATCATCACATCCGAACACGCCAAGCCCAATCCGGCATGGCTGAATTTCACCGTTTCCAGCCGCGCGCGCAGCGCCATCCGCCAATACGTCAAAAACCTCAACCGCCACGACGCCATCGTCCTCGGCGAAAACCTCCTGCAAAAAGCCCTGTCCAGCCTGTTGCCCAAAGACGTATTGCTTTCAGACGACCTCAAAGAAAAATACCTCGCCGACCTCAACGACAAACAAACCTCGTTTGAAGAAGTCCTCTACAACGTCGGTATGGGGCATACCCTGCCCGTGTACGTCGCCATGCACATCGCCGAACTGGCGGGGCAGCACTTCGGCAGCGAAGTCAAACTCAGCCCCATCAAAGTCAACGACCAAGAAACCGGCCGCATCCATTTTGCCGAATGTTGCCACCCCGTCCCGGGCGATTCCGTCCGCGCCCTTTTGGTCAAAGACAAAGGCATGATTATCCATCGCGATACCTGTCCGACCCTGCTCAAATCCGACCCCGAACAGCAGCTTGACGCGAACTGGGAAGGCATAGGCAGCCATACCTACCGCACCGGACTCAGCATCCAGTCCGAAGATGCCCACGGCCTGCTCGCCCTTATGGCGCAAGCTATCTCCAACTCCGGCGCGGATATCGAGTCCGTCGAAACGCCCAATAAAGCGCTGGCAGGTACGGAAGGCTTTGTCGAATTCAAGTTCATCATCAAAGTGAAGGACTTGGCACAAATCAACCAAATTATTCACAACCTGCACGCCATTCCCCAAGTGCGCAAAGTGGTCAGAAGCTAGTGAAGAAGGGCGGTAAAGCCGATGTCGTTGTGCCGCCAGATAGGGTTTAAGCCTTCTTAAAATCCGGAAGATATAGTGGATTAACTTTAAATCAGGACAAGGCGACGAAGCCGCAGACAGTACAGATAGTACGGAACCGATTCACTTGGTGCTTCAGCACCTTAGAGAATCGTTCTCTTTGAGCTAAGGCGAGGCAACGCCGTACTGGTTTAAAGTTAATCCACTATACTTTCGCAAAATCAACAAGACGCGCGAAAATTTATATTGATTACTACATGAAATAGTGGTTGATTAATGTCTATGTATATGTATAATATGAAAAATTTTGCGTTTTTATTTGAAATGCAGATTCGCCAAGTTTGAGTTTCTTATGTCGCCTACAGTTATTCCCATAACCCTTGAGACCACAGATTTCCAGATAGTTAGAAATGGTATTATTGACGAGTATCTTAGTCCATCACAATCTTACCCTTGGATTGTAACTTTCTCCGGCGGAAAAGACAGCACTTTGGTTGCCCACCTTGTATTTGAAGCATTATTGGAATTGCCCCCCTCTCTACGCAACCGAAAAATCTATTTCGTATCCAACGACACTTTGGTAGAAAGCCCACTTGTCGCACAACATATGCATAGATCGCTAAAAAAAATACTTGATGCGGCAAAAATCCTCAAATTACCTGTCGAAGGCACAATTACTAAGCCGAGTTTGGATAAAACTTTTTGGACTTTGCTGATTGGTAAAGGCTATCCCTCTCCCAACCGTAATATGCGCTGGTGCACAGACCGTTTGAAAATCGAACCAACCAGTCAATTTATCAAAAATACTGTTGATGAAAACGGGGCAGCGATTATTCTTTTAGGTGTGCGTAAAGACGAGTCGTCCACACGCAAAACCAGCATCGAAAGCCACAAGAATATCGCAAATTCCAATCTGACCCCGCATGGCAGCCTTACCAATGCTTTTGTTTACCGTCCGATTGTCGATGTCTCTACAGACGACGTATGGGAATTTTTATCTCTCAACAATCCACCTTGGGGCGGTACACACGACGGTTTGATACGCCTCTACCGCGAAGCGGCAGGTGGTGAATGCCCCATCGTTCTCTCACAAGAAGAAGCTCCAGGCTGCGGCACCAACTCCAGCCGATTCGGCTGCTGGACCTGCACCGTCGTCAATAAAGACAAAAGCCTACAAGGATTTGTAGATATCGGCAAAACCGAATTCCAACCCCTTTTGGACTTCCGCGACTGGCTGATCGAAATTCGCAACAAACCGGAATACCGTCAAGTCGAACGCCGCAACGGAACGTTGACCATCAAAGGCGGCAAACATATCCCTGGTCCATTTACCGTAGAAGCACGGCAAATGATTCTGAACAGGCTTTTGGAAGTTCAGACGATCTATGGTAGCGAACTGATTACGCAGGAAGAAATCGATTTGATCAAACAGATTTGGGCAGACGACCTGATTGCACTGCACAGCAGGAAAAAGATCGTCTGAAAAGTGATTTTATCGGAACAAACCATGTACATAAGGAAAGAAAATGTCTCCTGAAACACGAGAACAAGTAAGTGATTTACTGCTTTGGAGCGATGAACCGGCATATCGCCTGATGAAAGAAATTGCCGAAGAACACGGCGTATCTGTCGATGCTTTGGCTGAATTAATTGCATGGGAACGTGAAAGCCAGTCGAAACAAAGAAAATTCGGAATGACCGAAATGTTTGACAGCGTATTTGGCAACAGCAACTACTGGAGGAAATGACGATGTGGATCCATTCCATCCGGCTCAAAAATTTCAAATCCTACGATGATGCTTTTTTCAGTTTTCCCGAACCCGAAGACGGCAAAAATATTGTATTGATCGGTGCGCAAAACGGACATGGTAAAACAACATTGTTAGAAGCCATATATTTGTGCCTCTATGACAAAGATGCGGTCAAACACTTACAACGCGCAGGATTGAACAGCAGTGAAAACAATTATGCAGATTTTTTGAAATCTGCTTTACACCATAAAGCCAAACTTCAATACGGTCAGTATTCCATGAGTTTGGAAATCGAAATCCGTCAAAATTATCAGGGCAAACAATATGGCTTCAAAATCCGACGGAATTGGTCTTTCGACTACGACAAAAAATTAAGGACTGCCGACAACGAATCCCTATGCGAACTGCTTGTTGACGGAGTCGGCAAACATATCGGTGGCGAAAAAATCGGGCAGTATCTGAATGCCTACGCCCTACCCATCGACTATGCTCCGTTTTTCTTTTTCGATGGCGAAAAAATTGTTCAGACGGCTCAACAAAGTGGAACAGGTCTATGGCTTAACTCCGCATTGAAAGGTTTGCTGGGCGTTACCTTATTGGTCAGCCTGCAAGAGAGCCTGAAGAAATATAAAAATGCCTGTATTTCCGAGAATACTTCGCTGAAAATGAGGCAGGATTTGGATCGTGCCGAAAACGCATTGAAAACGGCAGAGGATACCTTGTCCGTTATGAACGAAGAATTGTCTGCTGTCAAAGAAAAATGGGGGCATTGGGCAGCAGAGCGCGACCGTCTGATGTTGCAATTAGGTGGCGGCAGCGACATTCGTACTTCTCAAGATTTGCTTGATAGACGTGCTGCACTGGAAAAAGAGATGGCAGAGTTTGATAAAAAAGTCAAAGATGCCGTCAAGGCCATGCCGCTTGCCTTTTTACCGCGTGAACAGCTCAAAACCTTACAAGTCGTATTGGAACTGGAGAACAACCGCTTGAATCATGAGGCAGCAAAAAATCAAACCAAGGATAAGGTAAACGATTTTTGGGAAACATTTGTTGAAAGCGATAAAGTTAAACAAGCCATCGGTCCGTTGGCAAAAACCATTTTTAGTGAACCATTATTGAAAGAAGCGGTTGAAGACTGCTGGGAAAAACTGTTCTACCCGCTTCCGAAAAACTGTGCCAATACCATACGCCACAACTATCTTTCTGTTAACGCCCATGCCGAAATCCAAAACGAAATTGGCAGGTTGGGCGGTATGCCGCAAACTCAAATTGGTAATTTGTTGGAAGAGATAGAAAAAAAAGAAGATGAACGAAAAAAAGTCCAAGCCGAACTCGAATTGCTGAAAGGAACGAATAATGACGAACTGGTCGAACAGTTGAAAACCGCCAATCAGGAAGCGGATAAGGCACAAGGACAAACAGGGCATCTAAACAGCAATGTTGCCAATCAGGAAAAAATCAGACAGCGGCTGGAGAACGAAGTCAAAGCATTACAGGATAAAATCAGCGAGAGCGACCCCCGTCTGTTGAAGTCTAAGCGTGCTGGAGAAGTTGAAAAAGTAATTAACCGCCTGACCGAAGAGCTAATGAAGCAGAAAGTCAAAGAAGTTGGAGACGCTGCGACACGGATAAATCGAGAAATCGCACACGATGACCGTATTGACCGAATCCGTATCGAGACCAATGGCAGAATGGGTTTGTTTGGCAAAGACGGTTACGAATCACGTGTTGACTTATCAGCAGGGCAAATGCAGATTTTGATTATGTCCTTAGTATCCGCAATGGCGGAAGTTACCCGTTACCGTGCACCGTTTATCATCGACACCCCACTGGCACGCTTGGATGAAGGACACCGAGAAGGCTTGTTCAAACATTGGAGCGGATTAGAACAGCAGGTCATTTTGCTGTCTCAAGATACTGAAATTACACCCGAAGTATATAACCGTCTCGAGCCATATATCAGCCGTACTTATTTAGTTAAAGCAGAATCATTGGATAGTGCGGGCGCGCGTTCAACAGTTAGTGCAGATGTTTATTTTGAATAAAGGGGAACAAAATTGTATCAATTAAACAATCAGGAACAATGGGATACCGATTTTTTTCATACATTGATGAGCGAAAAGCGGATTATCTCAAGCAAGGAAGCCAAGGAAATCCGCCAGCGATTGAGTGATGCAGGTGCATTGCCAGTTTTGGATAATAATTTCGATTGGGCCATGTTGTGTATCGGCTATTGCTTTGCCAAAAAACTGACCGAAAATCCTGAAAAACTAATTCCCGCACCAAGTTCTTCCGGTGGGACGGAAATCCCGTCTTTCCAAACCTGCTTCCAAGATTACGCAAGACTTTGGCTGGTTTTGCTCAGTGAAACCCTGTTCAAGCTGAATCCCGAAAAAAAAGTTACCAAAGACGACTTATACACCTTAATTCATAAGCTTTGGCATACGGGCGCGATTGAATTGGAAAAACGCTGGCTCGCCAACAAAGCATGCCAGGAAACCGATTTGGAAGCACGAAAAGCTTTTTTGAACGAATTAGTAGGACTTGCCGTGAAGAATGCGGGTATCGGAAATGATTCAACGCATTTAGACGATGTACAAGACAAAAACAGCAATTTAAACGGAATTGATTTGAAAAATACTCCTGCAGCCACCCGTGAAACAGGCGAAAAAATCGTTGCTGCGTTACAGAGCATCGGCAAAGGCATAAAGAGTATTACATTTTTGGGTAAAGGTGTTCGCTATGACAGTTATCTCGTCCAGTTTACAGAATATGTAGATTGGGATAAGTTGCATGACAAATTCTGTTCTGCAATGGGGATTAAGGCCGATGGTAGCGAGATTCGTGCGGAACAACATTCAGGATTGCCGCACGCTTGGCAGATTAAATTACTTCGCCCTGAAAATACTTGGCAACAATTCGCTCAAAATGAATTTCAGTCAGCTTTATCCCAATATCAATATTCAAATAAAGCTTTCAAACTGCCTGTATTGATTGGTGTGGATGAAACAGGCAACCCCGTATTTGCTGATCTTACTGCTGCTGTACACAGTTTTGTCGCAGGGAAAACAGGCTCAGGTAAATCCGTGTTTGTACACAGTCTGTTACACAGCTTGCTAAAACTCAACCCTCCGGAACAGGTACAAGTTGCCATCCTCGATCCTAAAAAGACGGAATATCAAGATTTTATGCAAACATATTCCAATATTTACGGTGGCAGCATCGTTACAGACAGTAATGAAATGGATAGTGTGTTGCGTGAATTGGTCGATGAGGTTGAAAGGCGTAACGATTTATTGCAAGCGCAGGGCAAAAAAAATATTGCAGAATTGCCGACAGGCCAAGTATCGCCGCGTTACGTTGTTGTTGTAGTTGACGAAGTTGCCAACCTATTGAGTAAAAATAAAGAAGTGGAGGATTTACTTTGCCAACTCGCAGAAAAAGCTCGTTCTGCAGGAATTTTTCTGTTGTTGTCTACTCAAACCCCAAATAGCGAGAGCTTCTCGCAAAGGCTACGTGCCAATATCCCCACCCGTATCTCTTTTAGTGTAGTTAATGCTAAAGCGTCTGAAATTGTATTGGGAGAAAGTGGGTTGCGTGCGGAAAAATTAGCAGGAAGCGGCGATCATTTGGTCAAATGGAATGATGGCAAAATACAGTTTTTACATGGGTATAATGTCTAATCTCTACTGGCTAATCACTTAAAAAGTCGTCTGAAAAACTTTTAACCTTCTTTTTCAGACGACCTTCAAACTTGACAGAAACGACGCAATCAAAGATAATCCCGCAATTCATTTGCAGCCGCATCGACGGCATGCCCGGCGCCCAAGCTGACTTGTTAGGAGGTGATGTTTACATCACGGCGTGTATCCCGCCGGTCGCAAGACACCCGAGATACAAATAACCATTTTTTTGACAAACCGCCCCTTTTACCTTTCTCCCTTTCGGCGGTTTGAAACCAGAATTCAATTTAAAGGAAATAAAATGCCTGCAATCCGCGTTAAAGAGAACGAACCCTTCGAAGTAGCCATGCGCCGTTTCAAACGTGCCGTAGAAAAAACCGGTCTGTTGACTGAGCTGCGCGCCCGTGAAGCTTACGAAAAACCGACTACCGAGCGCAAACGCAAAAAAGCCGCAGCCGTAAAACGCCTGCAAAAACGCCTGCGCAGCCAACAACTGCCTCCTAAAATGTACTAAACATCAATTGCAGGTCTGCCCTGTGATGCCGAAACACACCGCAAGGCTTGACCTGCGGTGTGTTTTGTTTTTCAGACGACCTGTAAGGCAAGGGGTCGTCTGAAAAATAGAAAATCCCCTAAGGCAGTATGTGCAATACCATCTTCCATCTTTTCCCGAAAGTCATCCCATGAGCCTGAAAGCACAATTAACCGAAGACATGAAAACCGCGATGCGTGCCAAAGATCAAATTACTTTGAGCACCATCCGCCTCATCAATGCCGCCATCAAACAATTTGAAGTGGACGAGCGCACCGAAGCCGATGACGGCAAAGTGATTGCCATCATTACCAAAATGGTCAAACAGCGCAAAGACAGCGCCAACATCTACGCCGAAGCAGGCCGTCAGGACTTGGCAGACAAAGAAAATGCCGAAATCGAAATCCTGCACCGCTACCTGCCGCAAATGATGTCTGCCGAAGAAATCCGCACTGCCGTGGAAACCGTAATCGCCATGACCGGGGCTTCCGGAATGGCTGACATGGGCAAAGCCATGGGCGTGTTGAAAACCCAGTTGGCGGGCAAAGCCGATATGGGTGAAGTCAACAAAATCCTTAAAGCTGCGCTGACTTCATAATTGAATACCGACCGCTTTGGACGGATTCAAGAACAACAAAAAGGTCGTCTGAAAATGGGATTCCCGTTTTCAGACGACCTTTTTTAAGCTTAGGCTTACCGTTTGCCGATATTGTGAAATATCTTGCCCATATCGTTTAAGAAACGGGGTTCGCGCTGTATCAGGTAAACAATCAAGGGGATATTGCCGATGGCGACGATCAGGTAAAGCAGGGAAATGCTGTCGAACAGCATCAAGAGTACCGCGCTTAAAATGGCAGCCGATACCATGAACACGCCATTGATAATGTTGTTGGCGGCGACGGCGTGGGCGCGGAAGGATTCGCTGCTGGCGGTTTGCAGCCAAGTGTAGAGCGGGACGGAGAAGAAGCCGCCGAAGAAGCCGATCAGCGTCATGACGAGCATGACGGGATACGCCATGCCTTGCGACAGGAACCAGGTGATGCCGTTGAGTTCGGTAAAGCGTTGCCCTTGGGTCAGCCATACCAAAATCAAGCCGAATACGGTCAAACCCGTCGTGCCGACGGTTACCAAGCCCAAGAGCAGGCGTTCGTGGCTGAGTTTGGCGCACAACACCGAGCCGGCGGCGATGCCGATGGAGAATAGGGCGAGCATGAGGTTGAAGACGTTGTCGTTGCCGCCCAAATGGATTTGCGTGAAGGTCGGCAGTTGGGTGGTGTAAACCGAGCCGATAAACCAAAACCATGAAATGCCGATGATGGATGTGAAGACAGAATCATATTGCGCGGTTTCGCGCAGGAGCGCGTGCGTACCTTTGACGATGTTCCATTCGATTTTGGTGTTGGGGGCTTTGGCGGGGACGTTAGGCATGAAGAAGCTGGTCAGCGTGCCGCCGATGGCGACGAGCAAGACTAAGATGCCGACGACGGAGGGCGGCAAGCCTGCGACGGACGTGCCTAAAATCTGACCGAACAAAATAGCAATGAATGTTCCCGATTCGATCAGGCTGTTGCCCATAATCAGCTCTTTGTCGTTGAGATAATCGGGCAGGATGGCGTATTTCAGCGGGCCGAACAACGTCGATTGCGCGCCCATGCAAAACAGGCAGATCAAGAGTAGCGGGGCGGACTGGATATAGAAGCCGAACGCCGCCACCGCCATAATGACGATTTCCAATACTTTGATCCATCGTGCCAAGACGGCTTTGTCGAATTTGGTGCTCAGTTGTCCCGACAGCGCGGAAAACAGGAAATAGGGCAGGATAAACAGCAACGCGCCCAAGTTCAGCATTTGGCTGGCGGGCAGGAAGTTGTTTTTGCCCAAACCGTAGAAGCTGATCATCACAAACAGCGCGGTTTTGAACATATTGTCGTTGAACGCGCCCAGAAACTGCGTGCCGAATAATGGGGCGAAACGGCGGCTGGTCGGGAAATTCAGATTGTCTTTTTTGAGGCTCATTTTTCGGATTCTTGTTCTTCTTTTTCTATTTCGTTTTCAAGCAGCTTGTCGGTGGAATCGTCGTCCATCAGAATGCGGTGTGCCGGACCTTCGAGGTCGTCAAACTGTCCGTTTTTGCCCGACCACCAGAAAAAATAGCCGATGGCAAACGCCAAAATAATGCTGATGGGCACTAAGATAAACATACTTTCCATCACATCGCTCCGGTCAAATCGGTTAAGACAAAAGTCTGTCCCGATACGGTCAGATATTCGTTGCGCAGCGAGCCGATGGGGGCGTCGTCGAAAAACAGCTCGATACGGTCTTTCACGACGCGCCAATATTGCGGAATCTCGGTTTGCCCGAAAGGCGCCAAAACCTCCGCCACCGCGCCTTCTTCACTTTGCAGCTTGACGGCGAAACGCCCGCTCTGCGGCTGCGTTTCGGATTCATCATCCGGCAGCATGATGAAAAAGCCCACATGGGCGCCTTGTTGCGTATGGATACTGAAATAGTGCATATCAAAGAATCTTAAAAGGCTGCCGCTGTTTTCAGACGACATAGTGAATACAAAAACTTTCTAAATGTAACAGTTTGACACGCCCCTGCAAAGGGCTTTACGCCCCCGCGTTCGACAGGTCGTCTGAAAACCAACCGTTTCCCTTTAAACATCAATATCTTCCTTTATCGCTTTCCGCCTGCTCCAAGTCAAACATTAAGCCAAGCAGCCGCCCCCGTTTTTTGCTAGAATAGCGCGGTTTACATTCATCAACCGATTTCAGACGACCCCGTCCAACCGGCGGCGGCAGAAACCACACGGAAAGCAATATTCATAAAGTTGCCCCATTCCGAATGTAGCGGTCATTTTTCTTTCATAGATTTTACGCCACCAACCGATACGGCCTGCCGCGCAGATGCCCGGCTCGAACCTCAAGCGCATCCACTATGCCTGCGGGAGATGTTTGGCGGTATATCCACGACAAAGAACAGATTGCCGATACTGCCCGCACAGGTCGTCTGAAACATCCAGGAGCCACAACAAATGACCCAAAAACTCATCTTAGTTTTGAACTGCGGCAGCTCATCCCTCAAAGGCGCCGTGCTGGATAACGACAGCGGCGAAGTCCTGCTCAGCTGCCTTGCCGAAAAACTCAACCTGCCCGACGCTTACATCACGTTCAAAGTAAACGGCGAAAAACACAAAGTCGACCTGTCCGCCAAGCCCGACCACACCGGCGCAGTTGAAGCCCTGATGGAAGAACTCAAAGCCCACGGCCTCGACAGCCGCATCGGCGCCATCGGCCACCGCGTTGTCAGCGGCGGCGAACTGTACAGCGAATCCATCCTTGTTGACGACGAAGTCATCGCCGGCATCGAAAAATGTATCCCGCTCGCTCCTCTGCACAACCCCGCTCACCTCTTGGGTCTGCGTGCTGCACAAAGCATTTTCAAAGGCCTGCCCAACGTTGTCGTATTCGACACCGCCTTCCACCAAACCATGCCGGAACATGCCTACACATACGCAATTCCGCATGAACTGTATGAAAAATACGGCTTGCGTCGCTACGGCGCGCACGGTACCAGCTACCGTTTCGTTGCCGACGAAACCGCACGCTTCCTCGGCAAAGACAAAAAAGACCTGCGCATGGTGATTGCCCACTTGGGTAACGGCGCGTCCATTACCGCCGTCGCCAACGGCGAATCACGCGATACCAGCATGGGCCTGACCCCGCTGGAAGGCCTCGTGATGGGTACGCGCAGCGGCGACATCGATCCCGCAGTCTTCGGCTTCCTCGCTGAAAACGCCAACATGACCATCACTCAAATCACCGACATGCTGAACAAAAAATCCGGCCTGCTCGGCTTGTCCGGCCTGTCCAATGACTGCCGTACCATCGAAGAAGAATCCGGCAAAGGCCATCCCGGCGCGAAACTCGCCCTGGACGTCTTCATCTACCGCCTCGCCAAATACATCGGCAGCATGGCTGTGGCAGCCGGCGGTCTGGACGTGCTCGTCTTCACCGGCGGTATCGGCGAAAACTCCGACATCATCCGCGAGCGCGTACTCGGCTACTTGGGCTTCCTCGGTCTGAAAGCCGACCACGAAGCCAACCTGAAAGCCCGCTTCGGTAACGCCGGCGTGATTACGACTGCCGACAGCGCAGCCGTCGCCGTTGTTATCCCGACCAACGAAGAATTGATGATTGCACACGATACCGCCCGTCTGAGCGGCCTGTAATACAGTAGTCATCCGATAAAAAACCTGCCGAAAACGGCAGGTTTTTTGTTGGTGCGGTAAAAAAAAGCATGATTTGTCTGTATGACCTGCTTCGCGATTTTTTCTCCATCGTCAAACGAAAGGAGAGGGCGTAGGTTTTTCTGCTTCGTATCCACTATATTCATCCCGATTTCCTCCCTCTCGGCAAGAGCCGCGATAAGTTGCTTTTCATTAAAAAGGTCGTCTGAAAAACATTTTCAGACGACCTTTTTCATCGCTATTGCTTCACAGGCTTCAAAGTCGGCAAAACCGTATCCCAAATCGCAAGGACTTCGGCTTCGCTGCGCTTCGTTCCGTCTTTTTTCTCTGCGCCGAACTGCATCATGATGCGCGGATCGCCGCCGTCGCGTTCCCAAAAGAACATATATTTGTTGCCGCCCCATTTCACCAATTTTTCCTCGCCCGACATACCGTTGATGGTGCGTTTGCCTTGGCGGATGGTGCGGGTTAGCGCTTTAACCATTGCGCCTTTCCCCAGATTTACTTTACGGTCTATCAGCGTTGGCGCACCTGTCTCCAGCACGTCGCCGTGTATGATTTCCAGACTCATATCGTGTTGTTTGGCAAATTCGACGGTACTATGAACTTCAAACGGTTTTTTGCCGTCATCGGCGATAAAACCGCCTATCAGGCAAATTCCGTGTTTATTTGGCACTTCAAATTCCTGCCTGGTTTTCAAACCACTGAGGATTTCTTGGCGGAATTTTTTCTCCATGGTGTTTATCGCTTCTTTTTCTTGGATTTTCCAGTTGGCAGGGGCTTTGCCATGATCAGAAGGAATGCGGAAATAACTACGCACAATATAAGCATCATCATTATCCAGCTTGAAATATAAATCGGCTTCGTAGGGCATGCCACGTTTCTTAATATACCTACCATCCCAGTCAAAATCGCTGCGCGTTACCTGCATCATTGCCCGATCCGGAATCAGGGTACGGGTATCGACGACAATATCGGTTCCATCTCTACCATTTTGCTTAGTCTCATTGATGGTCCTAACGTTTCTCTTCCAGTCGTTAAACATGACCATCACGCTCCAGCCGTTGTAATCAAGGTGCGTACTGCCATGACGGCGTTTGGACGGCAGGCGCAATTGATAGCGGCCGCCGCAATAGGGCTGTTCGGTCCAGTAGGCGGTATCGATGGCGGATTGGGTGACGGTCGGTGAAGTTTCTGCCGATGGGGAAACGGTGGGCGTGCAGGCTGTGGCGGCAAGTATTAAAGACAGCGTGGTCAAACGGATGGACATAAATAAGCTCCGTGATTGAATAGAGGTCGTCTGAAAGTATAGTTTGATTCAGACGACCTTTGTCATAAAACGGGCTTGGCGGTATTTATCCGACATGGGCGGGCATTTCGCGCGTCCGTCAGATGGTCGGTATGGCGATAATGTCGGTAGGGAAAATGACGGTTTGGCTTTATAATCTGATTCATTCTTTTCAGGCAGACCATTATGGAACACGATTCAAACGAAACCATGCGCCTTTCCAAGCGTATGGCGCAATTAGGTTTGTGCTCGCGCCGCGAGGCGGACAGCTACATCGAGCAAGGCTGGGTCAAGGTCAACGGGCAAACCGCCGTACTCGGTCAGAAAGTAACCGAACGCGACCGCATCGACCTCAACCGGCAGGCGCATGAAAAACAGGCGGAGCGCGTTACCATCCTGCTCAACAAGCCCGTCGGCTACGTCAGCGCGCAGGCGGAAAAAGGCTACAAATCCGCCGCCGAGCTGATTACCGCCGACAACCGTTGGGAAGGCGACGACAGCCGCATTCCGTTCAGCGAAAAACACAAATTCGGCTTGGCGCCCGCCGGCCGACTGGACATCGATTCCGTCGGATTGCTGGTGTTGACGCAGGACGGCCGCATCGCCAAGCAGCTTATCGGCGAAAACAGCGGCAGTGAAAAAGAATATTTGGTACGCGTGCGCGGCAAATTGGACGAAAAAGGACTTGCCTTGCTCAACCACGGATTGAGTTTGGATGGTGAGAAACTGCGCCCCGCCAAAGTAGAATGGCAAAACGAAGACCAGCTGCGTTTCGTGTTGAAACAAGGCAAAAAGCGGCAAATCCGCCGTATGTGCGAACTTGTCGGTTTGTGCGTCGTCGGGCTGAAGCGGATTCGGATGGGTAAGGTCAAACTGGGCAAACTGCCGCCCGGCAAATGGCGTTATCTGCGGGCGGATGAGTCGTTTTGATTGGATTTGAACTTGGGAATGACGGCAAGAGGTCGTTTGAAAACGTCACAGCATCATTTTATAAAGGCAATAATATGAATTTGGAAACCAAAATCCCGCCGCCGGCGATATGTTTTATCTGCGCATTGCTGATGTATGCCTCTGCGCAAGTATCTGCGCTCTCAGGCATACTGCCGCGCTTTCCTATATGGCTGTCGGCTGTTTTGATAGCGTTTGGGACGGCATTGGGCGTATTGGGTATGTGGGCTTTTCGCCGTGTGCGCACGACCGTCAGCCCGTTCAATCCCGAAGAAACCGAACACTTCGTTTCAGACGGCGTGTACCGTTTCAGCCGCAACCCGATGTATGCGGGCATGGGCTTCTGGCTGGCGGCATGGGCGGGACACTTGGCGCATCCGCTGCCGTGGCTGTTTTTGGTGGTATTTGCCGCCTATATGACGCGGTTTCAAATCATGCCCGAAGAACGAGTTTTGGCGCGGAAATTTGGTGCTGAGTACGAAGCGTACTGCCGACGCGTCCGCCGTTGGTTATAAAAGCGGCAACATTAAATCAGGTGCGCCTTTGCGACTTTGCGGCATGAAATGATCCGGCTGCGCCGATTGACTCGGATTGTGTGAATCCGCGATGGTTCAAATCAAACAAAAGGTCGTCTGAAACCCCAAAGCAAGGTTTCAGACGACCTTTTTAGTCAACTGCCTGTATCAAATTAATGATGTCCGCAGCCGCATTCTTTTTTCATGTCGATAACCATGCGGCCGGTGATTTTGCCTTCGCGCATTTCTTGGAAAATCGCCGGAGCTTCGTCCAAAGCACGCAGTTGGACTTTCGGTACGACCAAGCCTTCCGCGCCGAATTGGAAGGCTTCTTCCAAGTCTTTGCGCGTACCGACCAACGAGCCGACCACTTCGATGCCGTCCAAGACGAGACGCGGGATGGACAGGTCCATAGATTCGGGCGGCAGGCCGATGGCAACGACGCGACCGCCCGCGCGGACGCAGTCCACGGCGGAGTTGAACGCGGCGGCGGATACGGCGGTAACAACGGCTGCGTGTGCGCCGCCGGTTTTTTCCTGAATCACTTTGGCTGCGTCTTCTTTGGCAGCGTTGATGACTAAATCTGCGCCGCTTTCTTTAGCGAATGCTAGTTTTTCATCATTGATGTCGATGGCGACAACGTGTGCGCCGAATACTTTTTTCGCGTATTGGACACCCAAGTTGCCCAAACCGCCCGCGCCGTAAACGGCAATCCATTGTCCCGGACGCACGCCGGAAACTTTCACGCCTTTGTAAGTGGTTACGCCGGCGCAGGTGATGCTGGAGGCTTGCGCGGGGTCGAGGCCGTCGGGTACTTTGACGGCGTAGTCTGCATCGACGATACAGTGGGTCGCCATACCGCCGTCGGCGGTGTAGCCTGCGTTCAATACGGAACGGCACAAGGTTTCGCGTCCGGTATTACAGTATTCGCACGAACCGCAGCTTTGGAACAACCATGCGATGCTGACGCGGTCGCCGACTTTCAGGGCATTCGCGCCCGGAGCGACTTCTTTGACGATGCCGATGCCTTCGTGTCCCAACACGCGGCCCGGTTTTTCGCCGTAGTCGCCTGCCGCAACGTGCAAGTCGGTATGGCACACGCCGCAATATTCGACTTCAACCAACGCCTCGCCGTATTCCAACGGGCGCAGTTCGCGTTCTACAACTTCTACATCGCCTGCTACATTTTGATTCACAACAACTGCTTGCATCTTCATGGTGTTCTCCTTGGCATTCGTAAGAAATCCGTAAACGGTTGGGCGGGATAACGCCTTTCCTGTAAATGAGAATACTCCCCTTCATTTCGCCGTGTCAACACCCTATCTTTTTGAAAAATAAGAAATAAAATGTTATACCATAACATTTTATCTGCGTAAAAATATACCTGTTAAAGCACTGAAAAATTCTTACACATATCATGTAAAAAAGGTCGTCTGAAAACTTTAAATATATTAACAAACGCGCTTCGTTTCCATACGGGGTCAAGCCTTACCGGTTTAAATTTCCTATTTTAGAAAATTACATATTTGGAATTTCGAGAACGTTATCATTTTTAGTGCTTGAACTGAAAGAGAAAAAATACTATCCTGTTTTCAGACGACGTTTGAGGAACGTCCAAAACCTAAGAAAGACAACCAAGGAGACAGCATCATGGCAAAAGATTTAAATGTGTTTGATAAAGAGTACGGCCTCT
Organism: uncultured Neisseria sp.; assembly: GCA_963532335.1. Lineage (GTDB taxonomy): Bacteria > Pseudomonadota > Gammaproteobacteria > Burkholderiales > Neisseriaceae > Neisseria. The sequence continues at coordinate 23,559 of CAUSKT010000028.1, forward strand.
TGATTAACGGCGTGTGGACGAAACCCGGCGCGCTTTTGGATTCATACAATCCTGCCAACGGCGAAGTATTGGCGAAATTCACCGACGCGACCGATGCCGATGTGGATGCTGCCGTCGCCGCCGCGCAGGAAGCGTTCAAAACATGGCGCAAAACCACCACCACCGAACGCGCCGCCATACTCAACAAAATCGCCGATGTGATTGACGAAAACTTGGAATTGTTCGCCTTGCAGGAAACGCTGGACAACGGCAAACCCATCCGCGAAACCCGCGCCGCCGACATTCCGCTGGCTTCCGACCATTTCCGCTACTTTGCCAGCGTAATCCGCGGCGAAGAAGGCACTGCCACCCAGCTTGACTCCGAAGACTTGTCCATCGTCCTGCGCGAACCCATCGGCGTCGTCGGTCAGATTATTCCGTGGAACTTCCCCTTCCTGATGGCGGCTTGGAAAATCGCCCCCGCACTCGCCGCAGGCTGTACCATCGTTATCCACCCGTCTTCCAGCACTTCGCTGAGCCTGTTGTCGTTCGCCCAAAAAATCAACCACTTGCTGCCTAAAGGCGTGTTGAACATCATCACCGGACGCGGTTCTAAATCCGGCGAATACATGCTGCACCACAAAGGCTTCAACAAACTCGCCTTTACCGGTTCGACCGAAATCGGCCGCCACATCGGCATCGCCGCCGCCGAAATGCTGATTCCCGCTACCTTGGAATTGGGCGGCAAATCCGCCAACATCTTCTTTGACGACATGCCGTTCGACAAAGCGCTCGAAGGGGCACAAAAAGGTATTTTGTTCAACCAAGGCCAAGTGTGCTGCGCCGGTTCGCGCATCTTCGTACAAGAAGGCATTTACGACAAATTCGTCAACGCCTTGGCTGAAGAGTTCAAAAAAATCAAAGTCGGCCTGCCTTGGGAAGACGACACCCAAATGGGTTCGCAAGTCAACGCCGGTCAGCTTGAAACCATTTTGAAATACGTCAAAATCGGCGAACAGGAAGGCTGCCGCATCATCACCGGCGGTAAAAAAATCGAAGGCGAGTTGGGCAAAGGCGAATTTGTCGAACCGACCTTGATTGAAGCCGACAGCAACAACGCCCGCGTTGCCCAAGAAGAAATCTTCGGCCCGGTTGCTACCGTGATTAAATTCAAAACCGAAGAAGAAGTCATCAAAATGGCCAACGACAGCGAATACGGCTTGGGCGGCGCAGTTTGGAGTAAAGACATCAACCGCTGCCTGCGCGTCTCCAACGCGCTGGAAACCGGTCGTGTCTGGGTGAACTGCTACAACCGCCTGCCCGCAGGCGCACCGTTCGGCGGCTACAAAACTTCAGGTATCGGCCGCGAAACCCACAAAATGATGCTCGCCGCCTACACGCAGGTGAAAAACATCTACATTTCCACCCGCGAGGAACGCGAAGGCTTCTATTGATTGCCTGCTGAACATCGTTTATTGATGTAGAAAAAAAGGTCGTCTGAAAATCTGAACTGCACCCCAAAAGTTGGACATCCCCTCCAACT
>CAUSKT010000029.1:0-25035 GCA_963532335.1 uncultured Neisseria sp.
CCGGCCTGTCACGCCGGGGGTCGCGGGTTCGAGCCCCGTCCGCCGCGCCAAATTTAAAAAAAGCACCGATTTGTCGGTGCTTTTATTTTTGGTCGCTGCATTTTAAATATTGGGTACTCAATCTAAAAAAGGTCGTCTGGAAACCGAATACAGTTTTCAGACGACCTTAATCTCAAAAAGCTTTATTTATGACCATATTCAGCAATATATTGGGCAATTGCAGCTTCAGGGTTAGCAGCGTTAATAAGTTGAGGTAATTCTACATAACCGTGTTTAACCAGATTTTTTTCACGCAAAGTATTACCGAACATGCCAAACGCAAGAAAAACACTGAAACCAAGAAGACTGTTGATTGCCCTCAACAATTCATTCTGACCAGCTAATAAACTTAACACAACAAACGTGACAAGAATTCTAATTCCCAAACCCCACATTTGTTTCACACAAGCCCACATAGCCCAAAAGAAAAATGCAGGCCAAGACCAGCCTTGTTTGACCGCCTCGTACTGGTTCATAGGATCTTTAAAAATCTTGTAAAGTCTCATTAAACACCTTGCCTTTATGCCTTAAAACGTTAGCGTCATGATTCTATCAGAATACATTAACAAGTTGAGTCATTACAAGATAAAAGGTCGTCTGAAAACCAAATGCAGTTTCAGACGACCTTTCATTCACTTATCCAATCCTAACCTTATCATTCAGCCCAGTTTTTCTTCTTACTGGTTTTGCCTATGCCCGGATTGAAACTGTTGGTCGGGTCGAGTTTGCGGTAGAACTGCTTGAGCGCGGGTTTCGCTTCGTATAAATGACCGACATTGTGTTCGGCGGGATATTGCGCGCCGCGTTGGTCTAAGAGATGGAGCATTTCGTGTTCCAATGCCATGCAGTCGTTGCCTTTTTTGATGATGTAATCCTGATGGAAAACGTGGCACATGAAATGTCCATAGTAGAGCTTGTGGATGATTTTATTGTCGATTTCCGACGGCAGTTTTTCAAACCAGTCGCGGTCGTCGCGGCGCAGGGCGATGTCCAGCGCGACCAAATCTTCCACTTCATCATCATGCACGGCGCGGTAGCGGATGGCGGCTGAGGCGACGGCAAAACGGTGCAGCATGGCGGCTTGGGTTTCTTCGGCGTTGCATTCGAAAAACGCACCGCCGTGGTGTGCAAAATACTCTTTCAAAAACGCGCGCGCTTCATCTACGCCTTTTCCGCCCATTTTCAGAATCAGATGGTGTTCGTATTTGTCGCGGTAATCGCGCATGGATTTGGGCAGGTGGTCGGGCAAGTATTTGCTGACGAACTGCATGACTTTGTCGGAAAAATGTTTGGGCAGGAAGCTGACTTTTTTGCCGAATCGGTCAACTTTGGCTTTGAAATCAAATAATTTCGGCAGTTGGTGCGTGCCGAATTTTTTGATGACGTAGAACGTGTCTTTGCCGTACACATCGGCAATATCGAAAGCATGACGGTGGATGTATTCACCGGAAACGGGCAGGCTTTCAAATTCGCCCAAGGCGGCGCGACGGATGTCGGTCAGTTCGTTGATGTCGTTGGTACCGATGTAGAACACGGCGGTTTGCTTCTCTTGCGGGAAGGTGTCCAAGCGGACGGCGAAAACCATCAGTTTGCCCGCGCAACCGGACGCTTCGTAATGGCGCGCGGGGTCGGCATTGAAACGCGCGGCGGTGGGCTCGTCCACTTGGCGCACATGGTCGCAATAGGCGTGGTCGTGTCCTTTGCCCGCGTCTTGCATGATGTCTTTTCTCTGATAATGATGACCTTGAAGATTGGTCAGGATTTCTTCGGGCGTGTCGCCCAAGTCTATGCCCAAATGGTTGACCAGCTCCAATTTGCCCTCTTCGTTGATTTGGGCGAACAGCGCCATTTCCGTGTAGGCCGGGCCGCGCTGCACCAATGCGCCGCCGGAGTTGTTGCACACGCCGCCCAAGACGGACGCGCCGATACATGAAGAGCCGATGACCGAATGCGGTTCGCGCCCCAAAGGTTTCAGCAGCAATTCGAGTTGATTCAGGGTCGAACCGGGCAGGCAGACGACTTGTTCGTTGTTGTTGATGGTTTGGATGATGTTCATCCGCATGGTGTTCACAATCACGATGTCGCGGTCGTAATCGTTGCCGTCGGGGGTCGAGCCGCCTGTCAAACCGGTATTCGCCGCCTGCGTAATCACAATCACGTCCGCTTCGACACAAGCCTGCAAAATTTTCCACATTTCCAGAATGGTTCCGGGGCGCACCACCGCCAACGCCCTACCCTCGCCGAAACGGTAGCCTTGACGGTATTGTTCGGTTTTCGCGGGGTCGGTGATGATGTATTTTTCGCCGACGGTTTGGGTCAGGCTGCTGATTAATTGCGAGGCGTTCATGATGCGCTCCTTAGGGCTGGTTTTATTGGATTAAAATAGTGATTGTAGTAACGCGACACGGCAAAGTAAAGGTCGTCTGAATACGGTCCAACAAGGAATACTGCAAATCATCCACACCATCCGTCCACACGCCCTCCCCCTGAATTGCCCATTTTCCCCGCTATACACAATTTTTTTGCCGAACGGTGTGAACAGCCTGTGAATAAGTTCTATTACCTTTTGATAATCAAACAAAAAAATACAATGCTTAAAAAATAGGCAGTTTGTCGGTTTAGTCACATACCGTGTTTGCCTTTGTGTGTGCAGTCTGTGGAAAAGTCAGCTAACTTATTCTATTCTCAACCAAAATATTCAATGATTAAAAATTAGGCAATACGGCGTATAATCCGATTGATCAAACACACCCACTCAAAAATCCCGATTTTCAAAAAAAGGAAAAGGAATGCACACCCTTTCGGAACAAGTCCGCTTAAATGAGGCGCGCAAAAAGTTGGCAAAAAGCAGGCGTTGGGCGACGGGCTTGCTGCTTGCGGCGTGTGGGCTGTTTGCAGCCTCCGCCGTTTATGTGCGCCAATATCCTTGGTTGGGATTTGTCAAAGCATTTGCCGAAGCGGCAATGGTGGGTGCGCTGGCGGACTGGTTTGCCGTAACCGCACTTTTCAGACGACCCCTTGGGCTGCCGATTCCCCATACCGCGATTTTGCCGCGTAATCAGGCGCGTATCGGCGATGAATTGGGGCGGTTTATCGAACACAATTTTTTGCAGGGCAAACCCATCGCCATGCGTATTTATCAAGCGCAGCCCAGCGATAAATTATTGAAATGGCTAGACGGCGAAGACGTGAAATCGCACTGGCTGCCCTGGCTTTCCAAGCAGATTCCGACCCTGCTCGCCATTGCCAAACCGGAACAGACGGCGCGTTTCACGGCGATGCTGCTGGAAGAACGTTACAGCGGCGGACAAATCGGCAACGCGCTTGCCGACGGTTTGCGGCTGCTGAAAGCGCAAGGGATGCACGAAAAAGCGTTTGAAAGCCTGCTCCGTCAGATTCGGCGTTGGCTGAAAACGCCGGAAACCCGCGAAATGTTGGAACAGAACCTGCGCGAATGGGCGGCGAAAATCGAAGGCGGCAATCCCGGAACTTGGGACAGGCTTAAAGCGGCGGTGAAATCGACCTTGGTGGAGAAAGTCGATGATTGGGCGGCAGAAAAAGCGTTGGCATGGATAGACGGCTATTTGGCAACTGCGGACAAGCAGGACAACGCGCTGCGCCGACAATTCTTGGTGCAATACGACGAACTGACCGAACGCCTGACCGCATCGCGCCTGTGGCACCGCCGTCTGGACAAATTCAAAAAACAGCTCGCGCAATCGCCCGCACTGCAACGTCAAATCATGACCTTATGGCGCGGCATTTTGGACTGGGCGCGGGAAGATGTGGAAAAACAAGACTCTTTGTGCCAAGCGCAACTGGAAAAGCTGCTGCATCATATGCGTTCGCAAGCTCAGGCATACCCGCAATTTATGCGGCGGGCGGATGTGCGGATTTCGCTTTTGGTTCGGGATTTTGTGATGCGTTATAAAGATAAGGCCGCTTTGTTCGTTGCAGACAAAGTCAAAGGCTGGGACAGCCGCCTGATGGTGGAAAAACTGGAATTGAGCGTGGGCAAGGATTTGCAATATATCCGTATCAACGGCACGCTCGTCGGCGGATTGGTCGGACTGGTGATTTATACGGTATCGCTGTGGCTGGCGGGATAGTATGCAAAGGGGTCGTCTGAAAAGCCAAACGGCGCAAAAAGCAAGCGGCATTTTATCCCTACTTCGTCCGTTTATGTCGATTGAAGCCGCTGTTTTCAGACGACCCCTTGCCTTTTCCGACTGTAAAATATCAATAACGCCATTTGCCTAATTTGATAAAATTACGGACCGATTTTTTGTGCCTGCCTGCTAAGGATGGTCTGTAAAACAGGTCGTCTGAAAATTTCCCTGCCGCTTTTAACGGCTTGAGTGTGAAATTTCGCAGGCGGATCTGGACGGCAGCTTCAAGCCCGTTACGCCGTTCAGACGACCCCTATTTAAGATTGATATGTATAAATTCCTCCCTATTGTCCACGTTTTGTCCAGACTGGGGCTGCTGTTTTCCATGGTGCTCGCAGTACCGACGCTGATGTCGTATTTTTTTCTGGACAACGCGTTTCCGGCGTTTGCCTACACGGCTTTGGCGACGACGCTGACCTCTTGCGCGGTTTGGCTGCTGACCTTCCATTTCCGCCGCGAGCTGCGCCCGCGCGACGGGTTTACGTTGGTTTTGATGTTGTGGCTGGCGTTTGCGCTGGTGGCGGCGATGCCGATTTATATTCACATCCCGGGCATCAGTTTTACCGATGCGTTTTTTGAGGCGATGTCCGGACTGACGACGACGGGCGCGACGGTCATGACGAGCTTGGACACGCTGGCTCCGTCGGTGAATTTTTGGCGGCATATGCTCAACTGGCTGGGCGGCATGGGTATCATCGTGCTGGCGGTAGCGATTCTGCCGATGCTGGGCGTGGGCGGAACGCAGCTCTTCAAGGCTGAAATTCCGGGGATGGACAAGGAAAGCAAGATGGCGCCGCGCATTTCGCAGGTGGCAAAGAAACTTTGGTTCTTCTACACGATGACGACGGCGGCGGCTTTTCTGACACTGCATTTTGCGGGGATGAGCTGGTTTGACGCGCTTTGCCACGCGATGTCGGCGGTGTCGCTAGGCGGTTTTTCGACACACGATGCCAGCATCGCTTATTTTGATTCGCTGACCGTCGAATGGGCGATCATGTTTTTTACGCTTTGGGGCGGTGTGAATTTCGCTACGCATTTCACGGCGCTGACACGGCGTTCGCTCAAATCTTATTGGCAGGACGAGGAATGCCGCGTACTGCTGGTGCTGCTGGCGGGCAGTATTTTGATGTCGGCGGTGTATCTGTGGCAGAAGGATTTTTATGCAACCTTTGGGGATTCGCTGCGTTTCGTCAGCTTCAACTTTGTCTCCATCGGGCTGGCAAGCGGTTTTTCCAACACGGATTTCGCGCAATGGCCGCTGATCGTGTCGCTGTGGATGTTTTTCCTATCCAACCTGTTGGCAAGCTCCGGCTCTATGGGCGGCGGCATTAAAAACGTGCGGGCGTTGGTCTTGTTCAAATTCAGCCTGCGCGAGATGATGATTCTGCTGCACCCGAAAGCGGTGCGCACGGTCAAGGTCAACGGACGCATGATTCCCGACCGCATGGCGCTGACAGTGATGGCGTTTATTTCGATTTATTTCATGACGACGATTGTATTCAGCTTTTTGCTGATGGCAAGCGGGATGGAATTTATCTCCGCCTTCACCGCCGTCATCGCGTGTATTACCAATGCAGGCCCGGGCTTAGGTGAGGTCGGACCAGCGGGCAGCTATGCGGTATTGAGCGATGTGCAGAAATGGCTGTGTTCGGCCGTCATGCTGCTGGGCCGCTTGGAGATTTTTACGGTGTTGATCTTGTTGACACCGGCTTATTGGAAAAAATAAAGACAGGTCGTCTGAAAACGGATTTTGGGTTTTCAGACGACCTTTTTGTTATCAGGTTTGCCGCATTCTGACGGATGCGTGCAAAGCGGCAAGCCTTGAAAAGGAGCGGCTCTGCGTTAAACTGCAAGAGCAAAACAAGCAACGCAAAGGAAATACGATGGATATCCTTACCCGCCTTCAAAACTTGCCGCCGAGCAAGTTTCATTACAGACTTTTGGTGCTGGTCGGTATCGGCTGGCTGTTTGACGCGATGGATACCGGGCTGGTGTCGTTCATCCTGCCAGAGCTGGGCAAAGACTGGTCGCTTGCGCCTGCGCAATTGGGCTGGATAGTCAGCATCTCTTTTGTCGGCATGGCATTGGGCGCGGTCATCAGCGGCTGGTTTGCCGACCGCTTCGGCAGGAAAACCGTATTTGCCGGGACGATGGCGGTGTACAGCATAGCAACGGGTTTATGCGCGTTTGCACCCAACCTGTCCGCACTTTTATTTTTCCGCTTCTTCGTCGGTGTAGGACTGGGCGGACAGCTTCCCGTCGCAGTGTCCTTAGTCAGCGAATACGCCCCGCCGAAAGTACGCGGACGCTTTATCGTGTTGCTGGAAAGTTTTTGGGGGCTGGGCTGGCTTACCGCCGCACTCGCTTCCTATTTCTTTATCCCAAAATTCGGCTGGCACAGCGCGTTTTTAATCGGCGCGCTGCCGATTGTGTATATCCCGCTGGTGTTGAAATTCATCCCCGAATCCGTACCCTACCTGCTCTCGCAAGGCAAAACGGACGAAGCGCACCGGCTGGTCAGCCGCTTGGAAGAGGAAGCGGGGATTACACCCGCCACAACAACCATCGCACCGCCGCAAAAGGAAAAACAGCGCATCCGTTTCATACAACTATGGCAACATCCTTTCGCACGGCGCACGCTGATGCTGTGGCTGGTTTGGTTCGGCATCGTCTTTTCCTATTACGGCATTTTTACTTGGCTGCCGAAACTCTTGGTCGAACAAGGCAATACGGTGGTTAAAACCTTTGAATATGTGCTAGTGATGATAGTCGCGCAACTGCCCGGCTACATCGCGGCGGCGGCATTGGTGGAAAAAATCGGGCGCAAAGCGACTTTGGCGGGCTTTCTCGCCGCCTGTGCCGTCTGCGCGTGGTTTTTCGGGCAAAGCAGCAGCGCCGCCGAAGTCATGGCATGGGGCAGCCTGATGTCGTTCTTCAACCTCGGCGCATGGGGCGTTTTATATACCTACACGCCCGAACTCTACCCCCTCCGCTTCCGTGCCTTCGCTTCCGGCTGGGCGGGCGCAATCGGACGCATCGGCGGCATCCTCGCGCCTATGGTGGTCGCCCAAATGGTCGGCGGCAGCGGCGGATTCGGCAATATATTCATGATGTTCGCCGGCGTGATGATGCTGATTGTATTGGTAATTTTGGCATTGGGCGAAGAAACGAAAGGCAGGACGCTGGAAGACATCAACGGATAAACGCCGTTCTTCAAATCATCCCGCCAAATATAGTGGATTAAATTTAAATCAGGACAAGGCGACGAAGCCGCAGACAGTACAGATAGTACGGAACCGATTCACTTGGTGCTTCAGCACCTTAGAGAATCGTTCTCTTTGAGCTAAGGCGAGGTAACGCCGTCCTGGTTTAAAGTTAATCCACTATAAAAGGTCGTCTGAAAGTGTCACTTCACCAAAGTCAAACAACACTTTCAGACGACCTATTTCATTGAAATCCGGCTACGCGCCCTACTCCGCCCAAATCACCGTTTCCGACGCATCGCGGCGCGGTTTCGGAGAAATATCGCGCACACGGTAGCCGAAGGTTGCGGCGACGGATAAGCCGTAATGTTCAGGATCGAGCAATCCGGCTTCGGCAAGGATTTTTTCCACTTCGGCATACTCCATGCCTTCGATGGCGCAGGAATCGATGCCGAGCATCGCCGCGCCGGTAAGCATATTGCCCAGCGCGATGTAGGTTTGCTTACTTGCCCAGTCAAACAGGGCGCGTTCGTCGTCGGCGATGGGCATATCGTGGGTTTGGAAACGGCGGTAGCGTTCAAATGCGCCCGCCCGCTCTTCGGCGGTCAGACCGCGTCTGTCCATCAGTTCTTCAAAAGCGGGGCTGTCGTAGCGGGCGTGTTTTCGTGCCAACAGGAAAACGACGTGGCTGGCATCCGAAATGGAAGCCTGCATCCCCCAAGCGAAGGGTTTGATTTTTTCGCGCAATGCCGTGTTCTGCACGACCACAAACTGCCACGGTTCGCAGCCGACGGAGCTGGGCGAGAGGCGGCCGAAATCAAGGATGGCGGCAAAATCTTCGGTACTGATTTTGCGCGCAGGGTCGTAGTAGCGGACGGAAACGCGGCGTTTGAAAATTTCGAGGGCTTGTTCGCGGGTCAGTATCATGATGATTCCTTTGATTGAGTATGGAAGGGGCTTCCTTTCGGACAATCAGAATGGTCAAACGTTCGCAAAGATTGCAACACCAGCGGCAGCGAAACCGTTTGACGGTTGTGTGCAGAAAGGTAGGCGGCGTTAATCAGCTCCAGCGATTTCAAGCCTTCGCGTCCATCGACAATAGGCTCGGCTTTGCCGCGCAACACATCGACAACATTCCGATAATACAGCGGATGCCCGAAACCGTACACCGACGTGGTTTCGTAATTGGCGGTTTTGACCTGCTCGTCGTAATCGCGCTCGTCAGCAAAATTCCACTCCTGAATTTCGTTCACCGCCATACCGCCGATACGCACCGTGCCGGTTTCGCCCAAAATGGTAATCGAGCCTTCGAGGTTTTTCGGATAGGTGCACATGGTTACCGCCATCGAACCGAGCGTGCCGTCGCGCCAACGGAGGTTCATCACGCCCGTGTCTTCGGCTTCAATTTTACGGTGGGTCGCAATCATCGCCTGCACTTCCGCCACTGGGCCGATAAGCCATTCCATCAAATCGACGTAGTGGCTAGCCTGATTCATGAACGCGCCGCCGTCCATCTTCCAAGTGCCGCGCCAACCGCCTCCTTGGTCGTAATACGACTGCGGGCGCGTCCAAAAAACGTTTAAATGCACCATATAGATTTTGCCGAAGCGTTGTTCTGCGACCGCGCGTTTGAGTAGTTGCAGCGTGGCGTTCAGACGGTTTTGTTTCACGACAAACAAGCGTTTGCCCGCTTTGTCGGCAGCTTGAACCATAAGTTCGCCGTCGGCAAAGCAGGTTGCCATCGGTTTTTCGGTGACGACGTGAAAACCCGCTTCCAACGCCTCAACCGCCTGTTCGGGATGCAAACCGGACGGCGTAGTGATGACGATTACGTCGGCATCGGTTTCGGCCAGCATGTCGGTATAGCAGGCATAGCCTTTCGCACCGGTGCGCTTGACCGCCGCTTCAAGCGCGGCAGGATCGATGTCGCACACGGCAACGAGTTCGCAATCTTCTTGCAATACCTCAAACGAGCCAAAATGGTTGTTGGAAATACGGCCGCAGCCGACTAAGGCGAATTTGATTTTGCGGTTTTGAATGGTTTCAGACATTTTCAGACGACGTATATAGTTATAAAAAACGGAAAAAGATTATAGATAAATCAGCCATCAACCGATACCTAAAATCATGAAAAATTTGACGGAGCGGCAGGATATGGGCGTGCTTTCCGCCGTCGGCCCTTTCCTTTCAAACTCAGGCTGATATGAAGTTAATTTACAACAAATGCGTATCGTGGTTTATAATCCTACTCTTACGAAACAGGGGTGCTGCCTGACACTCAGGCGGCTGAGAAATACCCTTTACACCCGATCGGGATAATACCTGCGTGGGGAGTTTTCACGGATTCTGTCTTTCAGACGGCCTTTTTTGATATTGAGGTCGTCTGAAAAAGCAAAACGCTCCTGTTTCTTCTTTTCAAACGAGAAAACAGGAGCATTTTTTATGACTACGCCAAAGAAAACCGCCAAAACTTCCGGCAACGAAGCACGCGAGCTTGCCGACTTGAGCGAAGACATCGGCATCCGCTTCAAATATCCGAACTCGGAGCGCGTGTATCTGCAAGGCAGCCGCGGCGACATCCGCGTGCCTTTGCGCGAAATCCGTCAGGACGACACCTACACGGCGCAAGGCACGGAAGCCAATCCGCCGATTCCAGTGTACGACACCAGCGGCGCATACGGCGATCCGGCGGCACACATCGACCTGAAACAAGGTCTGCCGCACGTCCGCACCGCATGGCTGGACGAACGCGGCGATACCGAAATCCTGCCCAAGCTTTCCAGCGAATACGGCATCGAACGCGCGCATGACCCGCAAACCGCCCATCTGCGTTTCAACCAAATCACCCGCCCGCGCCGCGCCAAAGCAGGACGCAACGTAACCCAGCTCCATTACGCCCGCCGAGGCATCATCACGCCCGAAATGGAGTTTGCCGCCATACGCGAACGCATGAAGCTGGACGAACTTTTCAGACGGCCTGAATACGCCAAGCTCTTGAAACAGCACGCAGGGCAAAGTTTCGGCGCGAACATCCCGACCCATCCCGACCAAATCACGCCCGAATTCGTGCGCCGAGAAATCGCCGCCGGACGCGCGATTATCCCCGCCAACATCAACCATCCCGAACTCGAACCGATGATTATCGGCCGCAACTTCCGCGTCAAAATCAACGGCAATTTGGGCAATTCCGCCGTCACCTCCAGCCTGACCGAAGAAGTCGAAAAAATGGTGTGGTCGCTGCGTTGGGGCGCGGACACGATTATGGATTTGTCCACCGGCGCGCATATCCACGAAACGCGCGAATGGATTATCCGCAACGCGCCCGTCCCCATCGGTACGGTACCCATCTATCAGGCTTTGGAAAAAACCGGCGGTATTGCCGAAGATTTGACTTGGGATTTGTTCCGCGACACCTTAATCGAACAGGCGGAACAAGGCGTGGACTATTTCACCATACACGCGGGCGTGTTGCTGCGCTATGTGCCGATGACCGCCAACCGCCTCACCGGCATCGTATCGCGCGGCGGCTCCATCATGGCGAAATGGTGCCTTGCCCATCATCAGGAAAACTTCCTCTACACGCATTTCGACGAAATCTGCGAAATCATGAAAGCCTACGACGTGTCGTTCAGCCTCGGCGACGGCCTGCGCCCCGGCTGCATTGCCGATGCCAACGACGAATCCCAATTCGCCGAACTGCACACCTTGGGCGAATTGACCGCCAAAGCGTGGAAACACGACGTACAAGTCATGATCGAAGGCCCCGGCCATGTGCCGCTGCAACGCGTCAAAGAAAACATGACCGAAGAGCTGCAACACTGCTTTGAAGCGCCTTTCTACACACTCGGCCCGCTCGTTACCGACATCGCCCCCGGCTACGACCACATCACCTCGGGCATAGGCGCAACCAATATCGGCTGGTACGGCACAGCCATGCTCTGCTACGTTACCCCGAAAGAGCATCTCGGCCTGCCCGACAAAGAAGACGTGCGCACCGGCATCATCACCTACAAACTCGCCGCCCACGCCGCCGACCTCGCCAAAGGCTGGCCGGGCGCACAGTTGCGCGACAATGCCCTGAGCAAGGCGCGTTTCGAATTCCGCTGGCGCGACCAATTCCGCCTCAGCCTCGACCCCGAACGCGCCGAAAGCTTCCACGACGAAACCCTGCCCGCCGAAGGCGCGAAAATCGCCCACTTCTGCTCGATGTGCGGCCCCAAATTCTGCTCGATGAAAATCACGCAGGAAGTGCGCGATTACGCCGACAAGCAAAAAGCCCAACGGCAGGGCATGGAGGAAAAAGCGGTCGAGTTTGTGAAGAAAGGGGCTGAGATTTACAGTTGATAAAAAGGTCGTCTGAAACCGTATTTATGGTTTTAGACGACCTTCAAAAGGTACTAAGCAAAATAACCCAAGCATTCCACTTGGTGATATTCAATAAGACATTGTGAATTTTAATTCATAAAAGGGTTAATAGAATAAATATTCAAAATTATTTCATAGTAAATTAGAAATTAAATTTATTTAATTTTAATATATCTTGAATTAAGCCTTTCTAAGAATCTTACTTCTTTCTCTTCACTACAACTAAGCATAGTAATATCTAATGAACACCCAAGTTTATTTTTTCCCAAATATTCTAATTTCTTTTTTTGAGATAGCAATTTTGGAGAGACATTCTCATATATTAATAAAATATCAATATCTCTGTACTTAGAATTATTTAAAACAGACCCAAAGATGTAAACCTCCGTAAACAATGATAAAAAATTTTGGTTTTCTTTTATTAAACAAATGATACTATCTAAACTTTTTAATAAATACATAAAAACTATCCATAGATAATAAGGTCACATTTAGTTTTTGAGCAAGTCCATGAGCCTCTGATGATATGCAAGATTCCCCATTCCAGTTGTGTAAATTAACTATGACACTTCCTTCTTCAGGCAACGTTTGCTCTAAAAAAGATTTACTTAAGCAATATTCATATACGAATAAGATTTTAATTTTTTTGACAGAAATTTCCCTAACCTTTGATTCATTTGGATAGCTAAAAGGTATATTCCTTGACCTTATATATTTCATAGCAAAGTTTAAACTCTCTAACCTTACTTTTTGAGTTTTGAATGAATGATTATCATAATACAGTTGTCTTAACCTCGGTGTATCTTTTAAATATATTTTTTCAATATTCCCTTCTTTTTGTAGAGCAATATAAGGACGTTCAATCCCTAATTCTAAACTGTAAAACTCTCCTTTATTTTTAAGTTTTTCAATAAGATCTTCTAAAGATTCAGTTGATTGAATTAGATTGTCTTGTATTGGTTCAATTCCAAATATAGAGTTTATTTCTTTAGGAAACAAAATCTTTCTATTTTTTTCTTCTTCATTTCTTGTTATTTCAAATTCATTTACATGAGCAATAAAATCTCTAACTATGGTACGATTAGAGTAATCAGGATTATTATTATCTTGTATTAATGTTAGGTTTGCTTCTAGCATTTTTTTCAATTTTTCATTATTAGCTAGTATTTTACCTTCAAATTTTTCCCATAGTTTCTTATCTTCTCCTAAGAAATAGTTTTCATAAATATCTTGATTTTCAATTAATAAAGGAACTATGTTTTTTTTCAACTCCTCAAAATTTTTAAATCTTTTAGAAAAATATTGCTCTATTTCTGCTTTCCTTTTATCTTTCCAGCTTTTGACATCATTGATATCAAAATTTCTGTTCTTATCGAATTTCGTATGACAATTTGGGCATAACATAATTAGATTTTCAAAAGAATTATCTTGAGTCTCACTATAGGGGACTATATGTGCTTGCTCTGCAATATCGCCATCTAAGTTAAAAAGCTCTATTTGACAATCAGGATTCAGGCATCTCCCTATTGATTCAGCCCATAATTTACGCTTGATATTGTCAGGTATTGGTTTTCTTGCCATATTAAATTTCCGGTACTGTTCTAATTGATAAAATACTCATCACTTCAAGGCTTTTTCCGTTTGCTCTGGACAGCTTAGATAACCAGGAACCAAGTGATCAACGTAGTTTTCGTTGATTGAGCCTTGATTGTCAAATTTTTCTTACGTGTAGCCCCAATACAAAATTGTAGGTATTCGGCGTTGATGGGGCTGCAAATCAAGCAGTCGCTGGCTTCTTCCTAAATTCAAAGGTATTTTACAAGAAGCCCAATAGCGCGTTTAAAAGGTCGTCTGAAAAGTTTTCAGACGACCTTTTTCTATTTCCTGAATTCTTCCCTGACGATGTCCAGCCAAGCCCTGAGCGCGGGGGTGGGACGCTGGTGTTTTTTCCACGCCATGGTCAGTTGCCAGCGGATTTCGGGTTCGGTCAGCGGGACGGCGGCGAAGGTGTCGGGGTTGATTTTGCGGGCGTAGTATTCGGGCAGAAGGGCGATACCCATATGGTGCGCCACCATGTCGGCGAGCAGGTCCCATTGTCCGGTGCGGCAGACGACGTTGGGGGTGAAGCCTTGGCTGCGGCAGGCGGTTTGGATGGTTTCGTTGAGGGAAAATCCTGAGCCGAAGAGGATAAACGGTTCGTGTTGCAGGCTTTTGAGGCTGAGGGCGGCATGGCGGGCTTGGGCGCGCGGCATGAGGACGACGAGCGGGTAGTCGCAGAGGGTGATGCTGTCGAAGTCTTCGTGGACGGGGGCGAGCAGTTGTCCGGCGTCGAGTTCGTTGTTGCGCAAGGATTGCTCGATAGCGAGCGAACCTTGTTCGAGGAAGGTCAGTTCGATGCCGGGCCATTGGCGGCGGAAGCGGAACAGGGCGTTGCTGAGGAGGTCGCTGCCGAGCAGTGCCAAACCCAGCCGCAGCGTGCCGCTTTTGATGTGGCGGTAGCCGTCGATGCGGGCGAGCAGCAGGTCGCGTTCGTGCAGGAGGTTCAGCGCGTGGCGGTACACTTCTTCGCCGATGGGCGTGGTGGCGACCTGGCGTTTTTTGCGGCCGTTCTCTTTAACCAACAATGACACGCCCAGTTCTTCTTCCAATGCCTGTATGGTTTTGCTGACGGTAGGCTGGGTCAGGTTGAGCGCGGATGCGGCGGCGGAAAAACTTTGCAGGCGCACGAGTTCGGCAAAGCAGTGCAGGCTTTTGAAGTCCATTATTCCTCTTGGGCATGATTTTGATGCGGATAATTCATATTATGCGTAAACCGCGTCCTTATAATCAAGCCTTCGTTTTGGATTACGGATGGATAAACTTTATGGATACGCTGACGCGATTTTTTCAGACAACCTTGCAGCTTGCCGTAGTCGGCTTGGTGTGGCTGGTGTCGGATTTGATGGTGCGCTTTGCCCATCTGCCTGTTTCTTCGGGCGTATTGGGGCTGTTTTTGATGCTTGCGCTGCTGGGTTCGGGCGTGATTAAAACCGGTATGGTCGAGCGCGGCGCGAAATGGGTGTTGGGCGAGTTGGTGTTTTTCTTCATCCCGATTATGGTTTCCGTATTGCAATACCGCGATTTGCTTCTTTCCGAAGGTTGGCGGCTGGTGCTGACGATTGCGGTCGGTACCGCGCTGGTGATGATCAGCACGGCGTTGACACTGAATTTCTGCTACCGCTGGAAACGCCGCCTGTATAAAAAACTGCACGCCTGATAGGGAACAAAAATGGATTACGCCGCGCTCGCCTGCTTCGCTTGGACCTGCTTCGCCTATTTTGTGGCGAAAAAAATCTACCGTAAAAAACCGCTGATGATTTTCTCGCCCGTCGTGACCGTTTCGGTCAGCACCATCGTCCTGATGCTGCTTTTGGGCATTTCCTACGACACTTACCACAAATACACGCAAGGCATCGTTTTCCTGCTCACGCCGGTAACGGTCGCTTTCGCCATTCCGATTTATGAAAACCGCGAAGTCATCCGCCGCCAGCTTCCCATCCTGTCGATAGCGATTTTGGTCGGCATGTTCGTCGGTGTGGCCAGCGCGTTTTTGATGGGCAATATGTTCCACTTCGACAGCGAAGTGACCAACAGCCTGATGGCGCGCTCGATTTCCACGCCGTTTGCCGTCGTGTTGGCAAGTGAAATCCACGGCTCGGCATCGCTGGTATCGCTGTTCACCATCATCACCGGCTTCGTCGGCATGATATTCGGCGATTTGTTTTTAGCGTTCACCCGCATCCGCTTCCACACCGCCAACGGTGTCGCACTGGGCAATGCCGCCCACGGCTTCGGCACTTCCCGCGCCGGACAACGCCACGAAACCGAAGGCGTGATGGCGAGCCTGACCATGATTTTGGCAGGGCTGTTTATGGTCATCATCGGGCCGAGCATGGTGCATTTGGTGATTTGGCTGATGAGCTGAACGGCAGTTTTATAGTGGATTAACTTTAAACCAGTACGGCGTTGCCTCGCCTTAGCTCAAAGAGAACGATTCTCTAAGGTGCTGAAGCACCAAGTGAATCGGTTCCGTACTATCTGTACTGTCTGCGGCTTCGTCGCCTTGTCCTGATTTAAATTTAATCCACTATATAAAGATATTGGAAACGTCGTCTGAAAAGCCGTTTGCAGGTTTTCAGACGACCTTTTTTTGAGTTTGCCGCGGATATAAACGTTGACAATGACAAAATATTAATACTATGCTGAAGTATTACTCACTAGCGGATATATTATGCAAACAACTCATCCGAACCCATCCCTCCGTCTCAACATCATCGGCACAGGCAAAGGACTGCCTTCGCGGCTGGTCCCTTCCACCGAAATCGACGCCCTGCTCGGCATCAAAGAAGGCCGCACCGAAAAACTCAGCGGCTTGGCGCAACGCTACTTTCTGGCGGACGACGAATCTGCCGATGCGATGCAGCTTCAAGCCGCAAAAAATGCGCTGGCGGCGGCAGGCATCACGATTGACGATGTGGATTGCGTCATCAACGCTTCGGGCATCGACCGTCAATGCATTCCCTTCAATGCCGCGCATACATTACGGCTGCTGAAGCCCGCGCGCCCGATTGCCGCATTCGATGTCAACATGACCTGTTTGTCGTTCTTACGCAGCTTGGATTTGGCGGATTCGCTGTTACACAAATATCCCACTATTTTATTGATCAGCTGCGACGTCGCCTCTGTCGGCTTGGACTGGAACGATTTTCACAGTTCGACCATTTTTGGCGACGGTGCGGCGGCGGCGGTCATCAGGTCGTCTGAAAGCGGCGGCGTACTGACAAGCAAATTCGAGGTACATCCCGAAGGCTACGAATTTTGCACCATTCCTGCGGGCGGCTATGAAAACCACCCGTCCAAACATCCCGAAAGCTATGTCTCCCAAGCCTATTTCCACATGAACGGCAAAAAGCTCTACAAACTTGCCGCCGAAGCCATACCCGGCTTCTTGGATGAAACGTTGGCGCAGGCGGATTTGACGTTGGCAGACATAGACTGGATCGTTCCGCATCAGGCAAGCCGCGGCGCTTTGCAACACATCATCAGTCGTCTGAAACTCGACCCCGCCAAAATCGTCGATATTTTCAACACCCACGGCAACCAAATCTCCGCCTCCATCCCCTCCGCGCTGCACCACCTGCTGACCGACTTCCCCGTC
This sequence comes from uncultured Neisseria sp., assembly GCA_963532335.1. Lineage (GTDB taxonomy): Bacteria > Pseudomonadota > Gammaproteobacteria > Burkholderiales > Neisseriaceae > Neisseria. Next base: position 16,974 of record CAUSKT010000029.1, read on the forward strand.
CGATCCGGCGATAAAGTTTTGCTGTTCGGCACATCCGCAGGCGTGGGCTTGGGCGCACTGGTTTGGGAAAAACCATGAAAAAGGCCATCGTCACCGGCGCGACCGGCGGACTGGGGCGCAACCTCGTGCAGACGCTGCTTGCCCAAGGCTGGCAGGTAGCCGCCTGCGGGCGCAATGCCGAAATCGGCAAAATGCTGGATACGGAATTTCACGCCTTCGATTTGTCCGACCGCAATCAGACCCTGAAGGCGTTTTCCGATGCCGATATCGTGTTCCATTGCGCCGCACTGTCCTCGCCGTGGGGGCGTTATGAAGATTTCTACCGCGCCAATGTGACCGCCACGCAAAACGTCTTAGCGGCGATGCGGCAGCACCATATCGGCAAGCTGATACACGTTTCCACGCCCAGCATCTATTTCGACTACCTCGACCAGCACAAAGTCCCCGAAACCTTTATCAGCCGCCACTTCGTCAACGACTACGCCTACACCAAATTCCTTGCCGAACAAGAAGTCGCCGCCGCCTCCGATATCTCCAGCGTCATCATCCGTCCGCGCGGCATTTTCGGCGAATACGATACCGCCGTCCTGCCGCGCCTGCTCAAAATCTCCGAAAAAGGCTTTCTGCCGCTGATTCGGCGCAGCGGCCGCGAAGCAGGCGGCGCATTAGTGGACGTGACCTACGTCGGCAACGTCGTCCATGCCCTTCTGTTGGCAGCTAAAGCCGATGTGCCCCGTGCCATACCGTTCAACATCACCAACGGCGAACCGCAAACCATCGCCGCACTCTACCGGCAAATCATCGATACCCTGCATCTCGGATGTCGTCTGAAACCCGTCTCCTACCGCCTGATTGACAGCGTTGCCCGCCTACTGGAAACGCAGGCGCGGCTGACCCGTTCCTTTCGCGAACCCCTCGTCACCCGTTACAGCATAGGCACGATTTCCTTCGACCAAACCCTAGACATCAGCCGCGCCCGTTCGCTGCTCGGCTACGAACCCCAAATCAGCATTGCCGACGGACTGCGGCAATACGCCCGCTCCTTGAAAGGCTGAAGCTATGGACATCCGTTTCTACCACACCGGCTACTGCACCCATCCCGAATGTATGGTCGAACGGGGCGGCAGCCTGCGTAAAGCCGCCTTTCCCGCCATGACCGCCCACATCACCCACCAAGGCGGCAACCTGCTGTTTGATACCGGCTACGCACCCCGCTTTTTCCAGGCCTGCCGCCGATTTCCCGAAAAATTTTACGCGCTGACCACGCCCGTCACCCTCAGCCAACCGACCATACGCGAGCGTTTGGGCGATGCCGCGCACGACATCAACCAAATCTTCCTCTCCCACCTGCACGCCGACCATATTGCCGGCCTCAAAGACTTCCCCGACGCGGAAATCATCCTTTCCCGCGCCGCCTACGATTTTGTTTACCGTACCGACAAACCCGAAAGCCTGACCAACCGCATCATCGAAGTCAAACAAGGCTTCCTGCGCGAGCTGTTGCCCCAAGACCTGCCGCAACGCGCCCGCTTTATCGAAGACATGCCCGAAGTCAGCCTTGACGAAGCGTTTTACCCGTTTGAACAAGGCTACCGCATCAGTGCCGATTTGATTGCCGTCGCCCTGCCCGGCCATGCCGCCGGACAATACGGGCTGATAGCCGGAGAATTTTTCCTGATTGCCGACGCCGTTTGGCGGTTTGCGACCATCAGCCACAACCGCCGCCCCAACCCCCTTACCGGCCTTATCGCGCAAAACCGCAACGCCGTCCAAGCCACCATAGACCGCCTGCAACACCTCCACCGCCGCAACCGCGAAATCATCCTCGTTCCCAGCCATTGCGAACCCACCTTGCGGCGCTTGGGCATGGAAGGTTTGGATTAAAGCAGGTCGTCTGAAAACCCGACGAGCAAAGCCCCTCGACTGCACAAAAGAACACACCATGAAACCTTCAAAATGGCAAATCCTCAAATCCTTTTTCCACACCCGAAACTACACGGAACGCGCCGCCCTTGAAGCACACCAGCAAAAACAGCTTAACCGCCTTTTAACAAACCACAACAGCCGCTTCTACCCCCACAGCGCCAAGCTGCAAGACTACCCCGTTATCAACAAACGCATCTTCATGCAGCATTTTGCCGACATCAACGCCTACGGCATCAGCGAAAAAGACGCCCTCTCCGTCGCGCTCAAAGCCGAAGAAAGCCGCGACTTCAGCCCCGTTTTTCAGACGACCTCGGGCAAAGAAATCACCGTCGGGCTTTCCTCCGGCACCAGCGGCAACAGGGGTATTTTCCTCGTTTCCCCCGAAGAATCCGCCCTTTGGGCAGGCTATATGCTCAAACGCATGCTGCCCCGCCCCTACCTCGCCCGCCACAGCATCGCCTTCTTCCTGCGCGCCAACAGCAACCTCTACACCGCCGTCAAAAGCCCGCTGATACGCTTCGAGTTTTACGACCTGCTCGAAGCCTTGGACGCGCACATCCCAAGGCTCAACGCGCAAAAGCCCACCATCCTCATCGCCCCCGCCCAAGTATTGCAGCAGCTTGCCCAACACCCCGACCTCGCCATACACCCCAAAAAAATCATCTCCGTCGCCGAAGTTTTAGAACCTCAAGTCAAAACCCGCATTGAACAACGCTTCGGCACGCCGGTTCACCAAATCTACCAATGCACCGAAGGCTTCCTTGCCCACACCTGCGCCCACGGCAACCTGCATCTGAACGAAGACATGGTCTATATCGAAAAAGACTGGATAGACCGCGAAAGCGGCCGCTTCGCCCCCATCATTACCGACTTCAACCGCAAAAGCCAACCCGTCATCCGCTACCGCCTCGACGACGTTTTGATTGCCGACGACGCACCCTGCCCCTGCGGCAGCGCATTCGCCCGCATCAGCGCCATCGAAGGACGCTGCGACGACATCCTCGACGCACGCACGGCAAACGGCGAACCTTACGCCCTCTACGCCGACTTCATCCGCCGCGCCATGATTTCAGACGACCTCATCCAAGAATACCGCGTCGAGCAACACGGCAAAGCCCTGCACATTTTCCTCACGCCCGACACAGAGCAAACCCGCGCTGCCGCCACACGCAACCTGGACCGCCTGTGGCAGACGCTGCAACTTCGCCCTTTCGATTACATTTTCCAGCCGGAACAAACCCGCCCCCTGCACCAAAAACGCCGGCGCGTGACGAAAATTTCCCCGTATGGTGAAAATCCGTAAGCGTTTTAAAACATTATCTTTAAAACCAAAGACAAAAAGGTCGTCTGAAAAATTTCAGACGACCCTTCCAGTAAAAAGAAAAACGCCATACCCGACCTTACCTTCCTATAGTGGATTAAATTTAAATCAGGACAAGGCGATGAAGCCGCAGACAGTACAAATAGTACGGCAAGGCGAGGCAACGCCGTACTGGTTTAAATTTAATCCACTATACTTTCCGTAATACCTGTCATGTTAAACTTGCAGTAACGCCCAACACTCTTTCAGACGACCTAAACCTTATGCGCCACCTTATCCCCCTCTTCTTCCTATCGTTTCCGTTAGCAGCCTATGCAGGCGGTGATTTTTCAAAAGCCCAAGTTCTCAGTATTGTAGGCAGCCACGGTTACTATCGAATTTCCGTCCGCCAAATAGAACGCCCAATTTATAACGATGGATGTACGACATACAATATCCGTATTACCCCTCCTAGAAAAACCTTTTGGGATCTGTTTGGTCTGGGACGAGCCGACGACCATCCCACCGCCGAACAAACACAAGCTGCTGCCGCAGTGTTAAAACAGTATGCTGCCAATCAGCAACCGCTAGAAATCGGCTATTTGGGTGGCGGACTGTATCCCGATCCTCGACAAAAATGCCTTTATCACGGCACTGGGATGAGGTTTGATGCACCGGACTATTTAGCCGTACGTCAAGACGGACGCCTGAATCTATATCCTTATCTGACCAAACCATAAGTCCATCCCCGCCACAAAGCAAAAGGTCGTCTGAAAACGGACGCAGTCAGTTTATGCGGAGCTAAAACGAACTCAGTGAATCTTGAGAACAGTTTTTTCAGACGACCCTTCCTAATACCAGCCAATCGAAATAAAAACCTCTCCCGCCCCAACCCGCTCGGTTCAAGCCTCATCTACTGCACGATATCGCCCCACTCCAAACCGAATTTCTGCAAATATTTGCGCAGTCTGTCGCTGTCATTGGTTTTGGCACGGCTGTTTCGGGAAACATGAAACAATGCCCTTCCCGCCTGCGCCATGTTTTGGTGTTTGCGGCATTCGTCAATCACGTTCTGCAATTGCAAGCGGTCAAACAAATCCAAATTTTCCCAATCGATTTTGTCGGGGTAATTATCCGCCTTTTCAGACGACCCCTTGTGTAAAAGGTCGTCTGAATCCGCCTCTTCAGCCCATAACCATTTGAGCCGCTCAATTTCCGCCGCCACTTGCTCCGCCTGTATCCTGCCCTGCGGGGCAAGCGTGGCCAGGCGCATGATGCTGGCGGCCAGGTCGCGGAAATTGCCGCGCCATCGGGCTTCGCTTGAATGGGCGAAGGCAAGGTAGGCAGACAGGGCTTCTTTATTGAAACGGGTGGCGCGGCCGAGTTCCTGCGAGGCGAGCGCGAGCTGGTGTTCGATGTTCGGCTCGATGTCTTCGCGGCGGTCGGCGAGCGCGGGCAGCGGATAGTTCCAAATATTGATGCGAGCGAACAGATCTTCGCGGAAGCGTCCGGCGCGGATTTCCCGCCTCAGGTCGCGGTTGGTACCGGCGATAAGCTGGAAGCTGCTGTGCACTTCCTTGTCGCTGCCGACGGGATAAAAATGTTTTTCTTCAATGGCTTTGAGCAACATGGCCTGTTCGTCCAAGCCCAATTCGCCGATTTCGTCTAAAAACAGCACGCCGCCGTCGGCGGTTTTCAGGTAACCTTCGCGCTTTTCCGCCGCGCCGGTAAACGCGCCTTTTTTGTGTCCGAACAGGGCGGAAGCCGCGCCGTCGCCGCGCAAGGTGGCGCAGTTCACATCGACAAACTCGCCTTTAATCAGATGGCGCGCCTTTTTCAATTCGAAAATCCTGCGTGCCAGCATCGATTTGCCCGCGCCGGTAGGGCCGGAGAGCAGAATCGGCGACGGGGAATGCAGCGCGACTTGTTCGATTTCGGCAATCATGCGGTTGAAGGCGGCATTTTGTGTGGAGATGCCGCTTTTCAGATAGCGCACCGCGTCATCGCGCACGGCGGCAAGGCGTTCGGCAAGCACATCGTAACGCGCCAAATCCAAATCGATGATTTCATAACCGCCGATATCGCCTTTCCCCATGCTGCGCCTTTGGTTTTTCGGCGGCGCAGTCTGCAACAGCACGCCCGGGATTTGGCGCGATTCCACCAATAAAAACAGGCAGATTTGCGCGACGTGCGTACCCGTGGTGATGTGGGTGAGATAAGTTTCTTCCTCAGTATCAAATGCATAGCCCGCCGCCCAGTCGTGCAGCTTGGTATAAACCTCGGAAAAATCCCACGGGTTTTCCAGCTCCATAGGCACGAGATTGACAACGGTGTGCGGCGACACCTGCTGAATATCGGCTTTTACATGATCCGCCAGATCGCGGTATTTCTCCGCATAAAACAGCTCCATGCGGTCAAGATGAAAATCATGACGCTGATTCATGGCGACATTCGGCCGCCACTTCTGCCAACGCCCTTGACCGAAACCGCTGTCCAACACCGTACCGAGAAAGCTGACGGCGACTTGTTTTTTGGGTGCAGTATTCATTTTCAGACGACCTCTAAACGATTCTTTCCAAGACAAATGCGCCGTAATCGTCGCCCAAAGGCAGCTCGAAATCCGTATGTAAGATTTGGCGTTCCGCCTGCACGTTCTCTTTGATTTGCGGATTGAAACCCTCTTTCAAGGTCGTCTGAAAATACACGCCGAAGCCGCGTTTCTGCCATGCGGGCAGTTCGTTGAAATTAATGTTATTTTCAAACAGCAAATCGTGTTTTTGAGCGCGTGTCAGCCCGCTGACGGCATCCGTGGCACGGGATACGCTTTCGCCTTTTTTACGCAGCATCCAATAGCAGTGGGCGTTGAGCGCGTTGCGGTGCGCGTCTTCATGCCGCCAACGGAAATAATCGACCACCAGTTTTTCGTTCGGCAAAACGCAAACCCGTGCATCAAAAGCGGCAGGTTGCCCGTGCGCTACCGAAAAGGCAGCGCTGGCTTCGCCCGCCAATACCGAAATAATTTTGCGCGTTTTGCGTTTGAACGTATCGTCGTCGCGGCGCAACAGCAGCGAAATTTCATCGCTTTCGGAATAGCCATACGCCACATTAAAGCCGCACTGCATCAAATGCTGGACGGTGTGTGCCATCAGGTCGCGGAAGCGGATATCGAACGGGGCTTCAAACTGCCAAATTTCCTTAGTCAACCGCGTAAAGCCACGCCCGTCCAAGCGCACTACGATGAAATTTTCCTGCGGCACGCAGAAATCGTAAGCGGTTTCGTATTGCCGCAGGCGTTTGTCCAAATCATCGAATCGCATCACATCTCCTTAAATATCTTATTTTCTATAAATCTATCTAAAAATATATTTTTCAGCATTCTACTCTTTTTGCCGCAAAAGACCACATCAAAATATATTTTCTTTTTATTCAATAAATTAAAAATTAATTTTGAAATTTTTTTATCGTTGGCACGCTGTTGGCTATGTTGTAAATGTAACGATGCAGCAGATGCTGCGGAAAATACAGTTCTACAGGAAAGATTTTTCCGTAAATTTTTAGCTGCCGTGTCGTTACAGGGCGAATGCCGACAAGACTACAAGGTTTCTGCAGGTTCGACTCCTGCCTCGCCTAATAGGCGTTGACGTCTTGTTTTTCTAGTCGCCCACCTTTTCTGATTCAGCAGGCAAATGCCAGCCTTGTTTCCCTGAATGGTTGATGGCTTGCTGTATCGCTTGATCACTCAAGGTCGTCTGAAACTTTTCAGACGACCTACGATGAAAACCGTTTTAGGTACATTCGGCAAATGCAGGAGGAATTACAGCCTGCCAACGCTCGAGGTCGCGGGTTCGAATCCCGCCTCTGCCGCCAACTATGGCAGAGTAGCTCAGAGGATAGAGCGCGTAAAAATTTCTCTACTCCTTGTTGCCAGATGTACCACCCCTTACGGGCGGATGCCGGCAGGATTACATTAGATCGGTTATTGCGGGTTCGATTCCCGCCGCCGGAAACGGCGTAAATCCTGCCAATCTAGCCGCCCACCCTTTTTCACAGCATAGCGGACAAATGCCTTGGGAACTACATCCGTCGCAGGTTCGAGTCCTGCCCCGCTTTCGGCGGGTAGCTCAGTCGGATAGAGCAATAAGGCGTTTCCAGAAAACTCGTTGTTTGCCGTGCTGCCCCTTATCAACACTTTCAGACGACCTGAAGGAGACATAGCCATGAATATCCTTTTCCGAAAAAAAGCTACCTGAAACTGAGCCGACTTTAAGGAATAGATATGAACACTTGGCTAATCATAGGCGTCATCGTTTTTTCGACTCTGGTTTGCGGGTCGTTCCAAACCTGCCGCAGCCGTAAACGCGAGCAGGATTGGCGGAAACAGGCTTTTCCCGAAGCGGAATGCAGTTTGATAAAGGAAGGCTGCCGTTACGACATCTCGCTTTCAGACGGCCGCACCTTCCGCCAAGCCGAAATACTCGGCACGGCGCAGGGCAAAGAAGCGGAGTTTCTGTTCGGCTATGGAAGTATGCTTGTACTGCGTCTTTCAGACAACCGCAAAGCCTATGTGCGGCAGGCATGTATCCGCTGCATGATTGAAAGCAAGATTTTAGAGGATTAAATAAAAAGTTTAAGGGCGCAACCGGCAAATGCCGGAGAAATTACATCACTTAGGGAGTACGAGGTACGGGTTCGAATCCCGTTTCCGTCAGATAAGGGCGGAATAGCTTAACCGGCAGAGCGCGTAAAAAATGCATTTCCCCAACCCTTGTTGCAGGACGCGCCCACCCCTTACGGGCGGATGCCGGCAGGATTACATTAGATCGGTTATTGCGGGTT
>CAUSKT010000030.1:0-24971 GCA_963532335.1 uncultured Neisseria sp.
GGCTTTTATGAGTGTCCAAGATTTGGGGGCCAGTTCAGTTTTCAGACGACCTTTTGTTTGTTTAAACGGTTTGAACAACGCTTCAGGCGGCTTGTTCGTGCAGCGTGTGAAGGCAGCTTTGCACGGGGTTTTCTTGAAACCACTTCAATTCGTCGCGCAAGGAAACGACTTCGCCGATAACAATCAACGCGGGGCGCGGGGCGTTTTCTGCCAGCTCGGGCAGGTTTTTCAGACAACCTGTCACGACGCTTTGGTGCGGAAGCGTGCCGTTGGAGACGATGGCGACGGGTGTGTCGCCGCTGCGTCCGTACGCCATCAGTTTTTCGGCGGTTTCGGCGGCTTTAAGCGTGCCCATATAGACGACCAAGGTTTGGTTGCTCAGGGCGAGCGTGCGCCAGTCGGGTTGGTGGCCGTCGTGTTTGCTGTGTCCGGTAACGAAGAGCGCGCTTTGGGCGCAGTCGCGGTGTGTCAGGGGGATGCCTGCGTAGGCGGTCGCGCCCAGTGCGGCGGTGATGCCGGGGATGATGCGGTAGGGAATGTTTGCCTGCCGCAGGACTTGGGCTTCTTCGCCGCCGCGCCCGAAAACGAAGGGGTCGCCGCCTTTGAGCCGGACGACGCGCAAACCTTGGCGGGCGTATTCGACCAGGAGGCGGTTGGTTTCTTCTTGTTGGACGTGGTGCGAGCCTGCGCGTTTGCCGACGCTGATTTTGTCCGCGTCTTTGCGCACCATGCTTAAGACGTCGTCTGAAACCAAAGCATCGTGGAACACGACATCCGCCGCCTGTATCGCCTGCAAAGCGTGCAAGGTGAGCAGCCCTGCGTCGCCGGGGCCTGCGCCGACAAGGACGACTTCGCCTTTTGCCGCGCCGAAGCCGTCAAGCTGCGCGGCAAGCTCTGCTTCGGCGGCATCGAGGTTGCCTTGTGCGGCGAGCGCGTTAAAGCGGCTGTCAAACAGGTTTTCCCAAAAACGGCGGCGGTTTGCCGTGCCTTTGATTTTGGCTTTGACCGCGCTGCGCCATTTTCCTGCGAGTGCCGCCATTTGACCGGTGTGCAGCGGGATGAGCGTTTCGATGATTTGCCGCCACTTGCGCGCCAAAACAGGGGCGGTCGCGCCGCTGGAGACGGCGATTTTGAGCGGGCTGCGGTCGATGACGGCGGGGACGGTGAAGGAACACAAATCCGCGGTATCGACGGTGTTGCAGAGTTTCGCCCGCTGCTCCGCCGCTTGGAAGATGCGGCGGTTGAAGGCGTAATCGTCGGTGGCGGCGACGGCGAAAAACACGTCGTCCAAATCGTCCTCGTGAAATTCGCTGCCCAGCCATTCGATTTTGCCTTCGTCCGCCCACTTTTGGAAAACGGGATTGAGTTCGCGGGCGACAACCCTGACCGCAGCCCCTGCCTGCAACAGGCTTTCGGCTTTGCGCTCCGCCACTTTACCCGCACCCGCCAGCAGGACGGGGCGGCCGTTCAAATCGGCAAACAGGGGATAATGGTTCATGGCGTGTTCTCTTATTAAGCTATCGTGCCGCCCATCTTAAAATCCCGCAGGCTTCGGCGGAAAGAATGGTTTTTGCTTATCTTATCGAATTTGGTTATATGGTGGATTAAATTTAAATCAGGACAAGGCGACGAAGCCGCAGACAGTGCAGATGGTACGGCAAGGCGAGGCAACGCCGTACTGGTTTAAAGTTAATCCACTATATGTGCCGTTTCCGTTGCCACGCGGCAAAAAGGTCGTCTGAAAACAGCAATCCCTTTTCAGACGACCCCGCCAATATAACGAAATCATCTTTGCTTCAAACAAACCATTCTTTCCGTTTTTCAGATGACCTCTTTAGAGTACCGCCTATCCGAGTTTTGCTAAAGAGAACAATATGTCTATTCAAAACCACCACCTAGACTGGCTCGAAGCCGAGTCCATCTACATCATCCGCGAAGTCGTCGCCGAGGCGAAAAATCCCGCGCTGCTGTTTTCCGGCGGCAAGGATTCCGTCGTTTTGCTGGCGCTGGCAGTCAAAGCGTTCAAACTCGAAGGCCGCCCGCTCAAGCTGCCGTTCAAGCTGCTGCACGTCGATACGGGGCACAATTATCCCGAAGTGATTCAGTTCCGCGATGAAACCGTGGCGCGCACGGGCGTGCAACTGGTGGTCGGCAGCGTCGAAGATTCCATCAAAAAAGGCACGGTCGTCCTACGCCGCGAAACCGATTCGCGCAACGCCGCACAGGCGGTTACATTGGTGGAAACCATTGAAGAACAAGGCTTTGACGCGCTGATGGGCGGCGCGCGGCGCGATGAGGAAAAAGCGCGGGCGAAGGAGCGGATTTTCTCGTTCCGCGACGAATTCGGACAATGGGACCCGAAAAGCCAGCGTCCCGAACTGTGGTCGCTCTACAATACGCGGCTATTCAGCGGCGAAAACATGCGCGTGTTCCCCATCTCGAACTGGACGGAACTCGACATCTGGCAATACATCGCCCGTGAAAACCTCGCGCTGCCGCCGATTTATTACAGCCACAAACGCGAAGTCGTCGAACGCGGCGGGCTGCTCGTCCCCGTTACCCCGCTGACGCCGAAACGCGAAGGCGAAGTTTCCCAAATCCGCGACGTGCGCTTCCGCACCGTCGGCGACATTTCCTGCACCTGCCCCGTCGCCAGCACCGCCTCCACGCCCGAAGACATCATCGCCGAAACCGCGGCGGCCACCATTTCCGAACGCAGCGCCACGCGCATGGACGACCGCGTGTCGGAAGCAGCGATGGAAGAGCGCAAAAAGGCGGGGTATTTTTGAGCGGAGCAATCCGACCAAACCCGCGGCATTCACAATATTTACATCTGAATGTTTCCCTGCCCAAGGTCGTCTGAAAACCGATTTCAGACGACCTTTTATTGATACAAATCTAAAAAAACTATTTGCATCACACATGAACTTTAACCAAACAATGCCCCGCACCCAAGCCCAAAGCGAGCGTTTGATTCCGACGCGGAAGCCGCGTATCCCCCTTTTTGCCTTCGGTTTTACCGCCCGTCCCGATTCCCATTTACCCGCCGTACACAGGATAACGATAAAACTGAAACAAACAATGAGTGTTATAATAAGTAAACCGACACACCCGACAGGTCGTCTGAAAAGGAGTAATCGATATGCCCCGACGCGTCTTTATCGTACACGGTTTTGAAGGCAATCCGCACGGCAACTGGTTTGACTGGCTCTCGGCACAAGTCCGCGCCGCAGGCTTCCAAGCCGACTCGCTGGCGATGCCCAATCCCGAACGGCCGACGGTTTCCTCGTGGCAGTTCGCCCTCGACCAAGTCATCGGCAAGCCCGACGAAAACACCTTCTTAGTCGGACACAGCCTAGGCTGCATCACCCTTCTGCACTTCCTCAGCCGTCAGCAGCCCGAAAAAATCGGCGGCTTGGTACTGGCGGCGGGATTCGCCGAACCCCTGCCCCCGCTGCCCGCCCTTGATGCCTACATCAAAGGCGCCGCGCCCGAATTCGACATCCTGCGCAAAATCCAAATGCCCAAACACTGCATCGTCTCCGACGACGACACCCACGTCCCGCCCGAACTGACCCTGGACATGGCGGACAAACTCAAAAGCCCCGTCACCCACATCGCCCAAGGCGGACACCTGATGGCATCCGACGGCTTTACAGAACTGCCGCAGGCTTGGGAAGCCTTAAAACCGATGCTGGAAGCCAAAATCTGACCCGAACGAATCAAGCACCCGTCCGTACAAACCCGCATACCCGTTCCCAAACACAATCCGGTCCGAAACATCCATACGGATACCCGATACAGCCGATAAGCCTATTCAAACGAAGCCTTTGGGTTTCAATATAGTGGATTAAAATTGCAATGATATGGCATTGCCAACGCCCTTATGTACTACCCGTACACGGCGGGCATTGCCGCCTTGTCTCATTTTTATTTTAATCCACTATAAAATTCGGCAACCCCTGAAACCATCCTCGAACGAAACCCCAAAAACACACCGCTTCCCATAAAAAAGGTTGTCTGAAAATGCTTCACGCTTGTTTTCAGACGACCTTTGATTTGAAGTTTCGGTGTTTTGTTAAATTACACCCGCAGATCACCCAAACCACACTTATTTACCTAAACGTTTCAACCGTTTGGCAGCATCTTGATTGCCTGACGCTACAACACGGCGGCAGCATACGGCTTTTTTCAGACGACCCGCTTGACTTTGCCTCTTGAGGGTTTACAGTACGGTCTTGGATATTTTCTACAATCTAGGATGAAATCCTACAAGCATTTGCGTTTCGACATTTGGGCGCATCGTTTGCGTTGAAGTGTTGCAGCGGTTTGTCGGATTTCACGATATTTGCCCACAGAAAGGAAACCCTATGGAAACCCTCACGCTTCATATCGACGGGATGACTTGCGGCGGTTGCGTCAAAAGTGTTACCCGCATTTTGACCGGCATCGACGGCGTAGCCAAAGCCGAAGTCAGTTTGGAAAACAAAAATGCCGTTATTGAATTCGATCCGGCGAAAACCAATGCGGCGGCGTTGATTGACGCTGTGGAAGACGGCGGATACGACGCGGCTTTGTGATTGCTTGCGAAAAGGTCGTCTGAAAACGGCTGATTCGGTTCTATATGAACCGGAATCCGTTTTCAGACGACCTTTTTTTACGTTTTCGCCGGATATAGTGGATTAAATTTAAATCAGGACAAGGCGAGGTAACGCCGTACTGGTTTAAAGTTAATCCACTATAAGCAAAACAAGATTCCGTCTCGGCGGCGGTCGTCTGAAAATGAAACCTGCTTTTCAGACGACCTTATAACCAAAATTGATATCCGCCGAAGCAAACATTATTTCCGCTTTTTATTCTTTCGAGATAAAGTGCTTTGTAATCACTGCCTGTTCATGCTTTGTGCGTTACGTCCTTATCGGCAATGAATCGGGCGAATTGTTTTCCGAATTTTTCAGGAGTGTCGAATGAATATCCGCATACTGTCGCTGGCTGCCGTCATTGCTCTTTCCGCCTGCTCGCCCAAGTCCGAACAGGCTGCCGACAAGGCGGCTGCGCCGGCGGCAAACGGCAAGGGCATTACGCTTTTAAATGTGTCTTATGATGTGGCACGGGATTTTTACAAAGAATACAACCCGTTATTTATTAAAGAATATCAGGCAAAGCATCATGGCGAGTCTATTGAAATCCAGCAGTCTCACGGCGGCTCCAGCAAGCAGGCTTTATCTGTGGCGAACGGTTTGGCGGCGGACGTGGTGACCATGAATCAGACTTCCGACATCGAGCTGCTCGAACAAAAAGGCTTGGTCAAATCCGACTGGGCAAAACGCCTGCCCGACCAAGCCGTGCCTTACACCAGTACGACAGTTTTCCTCGTCCGCAAAGGCAATCCGAAGCAAATCAAGGATTGGAACGATTTGACCAAAGACGGGGTAAAAATCGTACTCGCCAACCCGAAAACCACGGGCAACGGCCGCTACGCCTTTTTGGGCGCATACGGCTACGGTTTGAAGGCGTTTGGCGGAGATGAAGGCAAAACCAAGGAATTTGTCGCTGCTTTGCTGAAAAATACGCCGGTATTTGAAAGCGGCGGCAGGGCGGCAACGACGACGTTCAGCCAGCGCAATATCGGCGATGTTTTGATTACTTTTGAAAACGAGGCGAATCATGTCAGCAAAAAACTGACTCAAGATCAATTTGAGATTGTTTATCCGAGCTACACGATTTTGTCGGAAACGCCGGTTGCCGTCGTGGACAGCGTGGCGGATAAAAAAGGTACGCAGCAGGCGGCGCAGGAATATCTGTCCTACCTCTGGAGCAAACCCGCCCAAGAGCTTGCCGCCAAGCTTTATCTGCGTCCGCGCGACAGTGAAGTCCTCGCCGCACACAAAGCTGATTTTCCAGATATCGAAACGTTCAATCCGAATGAAAAATTCGGCACATGGCCGGAAATCATGAAGAAATATTTTGCCGACGGCGGCTTGGTGGACCAGCTCTCGCCCAAACGCTAAAAGAAACAATCCGCCCAACCGGCACGCCTTGTGCCCTACCCGCTTCGGCTTGCCAAACAGGCGCAAACAGCCCGAAACCTTTTTTCAGTCAGGTTTCGGGCTGTTTTGCTTTTGAATGAACGGCATCTTTTCAGACGACCTTGTCCATCAAACTTGGCACATCATTTCACACACGGATTGTCCAAAACGACCGAGACATCGCGTTCGGCTTTGTTCATATACGTCATGTGGACTTTCCTGCCTTTGAATTCTGCCTTGACGACGGATTCCAACGTGGCGACATCTTGGATGAAACCGAATTTTTTGTCTTTTGCGGAAATGAATTTGACCGGTTTTTCATGGAACAGCGAGTAGAAAGACACGCCTTTATAACCTGCGGTCACGGCGCATTGCGTTTTGCTGTCGGTGGCGATGACGGAAGAAAGCGTATGAGGCTTGTGGGTACGGTCGGCGAAGGTGGTGTAGGAATCATACGATCCGAAGCTGATCCTTAATGCAAAGGTATTGCCAAGCCATTCATAGCTCGTCCTGTCTTCGGGAAGATTTTTTGCAATGGCTTTTTTGCCTGCAAAGAAAGAGCATTCTTGAGTTTTATGGTTGCAGACTTTTCTGACGCTGAACTGTTTGTCCGGAGAAGTAATGACGGTTGCGGCGGCAAGGCTGTTTGCGCTTGCTGCGGCGAACACACAGCTTAAAAGAAGTGAGCGGATGGGAAGGGACGGTTTCATTTTTTGTTTGGTGTATCGGTTGGTTTTTTAATCTTGATTGAGTGGGTTTGAATGCAATGACTCACTCAATATGCCTGCGGCGGAATGACCGCCGATATGTTGATTTCAATCTATCAAACAGATAATCCGAAGGTCGTCTGAAACTGCTTTTTCAGCGTTTCAGACGACCTATAGTGGATTAACTTTAAACCAGTACGGCGTTGCCTCGCCTTAGCTCAAAGAGAACGATTCTCTAAGGTGCTGAAGCACCAAGTGAATCGGTTCCGTACTATCTGTACTGTCTGCGGCTTCGTCGCCTTGTCCTGATTTAAATTTAATCCACTATATATTTGCTTTGCGGCGCGGGTTTAGCGGAAGAAGTCGCCCATGCCTGCGGGCAGGCCTTGGGTGAATGCGCCCATGGTTTTGTTGGTGGTTTCTTCGGCTTTTTCAGAGGCGGCGTTGATGGCGGCGAGCACCAAATCTTCGAGCATTTCTTTGTCGTCTGCGGCTTCTTGAATCAGGTCGGGGCTGATTTCGAGTTTGCGCACGACGTGGGCACAGGTCATCACGACTTTAACCAAGCCGTTGCCTGCTTCGCCTTCTACTTCGGTTTCGGCAAGTTTCGCTTGCGCTTTTTTCATGTTTTCCTGCATTTGCTGCGCCTGTTTCATCAGGCCGCCTAATCCGGCTTTTCCGAACATATTTAAAACTCCTGTGGTTGAATCGTTAAGGTTATGGGGTCATACCGTTTGGTGTGAAGGGTCGTCTGAAAGCGGGTTGACGGTTTTCAGACGACCTGAATGTTTATGTATCCGAAGGGAAACGGAAATTCTCGATTGCCGTTATTCCGCCTGCTCCGCCAGTTCCAAAGAATCAGGCTGCCATTGGGCTTCGAAAACTTTTAAAACCTGACGCGCGGTTTCGTCGGCTTCGAGCAAATCCTGTGCCTGCTGCCTGCCTTCGAGCTGGAGGCGTTGGCGGCGCATGGTCGGGGTTTCCCAGCCTGCATCGTCGCGCCATGGTTCGGTTTGCAATTTCAACGGAAGGCCGTAGGCTTCGGCAAGCGTGTTTTTGATTTTGTCGAGCCGCTCTTTGTTGGCGGTGGCGCGCGCTTCGTCGGTCAGCGACAGCATCATCAGATGGCTGTCTGCGTCGTAGTGCGTCCATGCGGCGTGTTGCGCCAGCATTTGCGCGGCGCCGAGCTTGCGGGCGAAATGTCGGACGATTGCCGCCCAGTTTTCAGTAGAGAACTCGGGCAGCGGGGCGAACTGCGTGCCGTCTTCGTCGTCGCTGTCTTCTTCGGCTTCAGATTCTGCTTCTGGCGTATCGGCAGGGACGGCGTGTTCCCAATCCGGCGGCGGGGGCATTTCCGCGCTGTCTGCTACGGGGTAGTCATGCTCGGGCGGACTGTAATCGTAGAAAGGCTCTGCGGAAGCTTCATGCGCAAACGATTCTGCATCCACGGCTTCTTCAATCGGGGTCGTCTGAATGGGGTTTTCAGACGACGTCTCAGGCAAGGAAACATTGGTTTCGTTGTTTGCTGCCTCGTTATCGGAAACTTGATTTTCAGACGACGTTTCGGCTTGAGGGGTCGTCTGAAACGGCGTTTCTGCTTCGTTTGCGGACGGAGTGTTTGTCTTTGCTGCGTCAGAGGTCGTCTGAACGCTCGCATCCGTCATTTGGGCGGGCGTGTTCGTTACGGTTTCCACATCGCTTGGTGTGTCTTCCCAAGGTGGGACGTCGTCGTTTCCTTGAGTCGTAACCGGTTCGGCAACCTTGTTTTCAGACGACTTTGCAGGCGTGGAGGTCGTCTGAACGGGCGGGTTGGCGGCTTCAGACTGGGGAAGTTGCAAAGGCTTTTTTGCGGTATGGACACCCGTTTCGGCAGAATGCAGCTCGGTATTTTCAATATGTCCGCCAACGTCGTGCGCATCCGCTGCCAGCGGCGCAAACGCAAGCATACGCAGCAGGGTCATGACGAAGCCGGCGTATTCGTCGGGTGCAAGGCTCAAATCCTGTTTGCCGTGGATAGTGCATTGATAATAAAGCTGGATTTGTTCACCGCTGAGTGCCTGGCTCAGTTTCAACAGGGTTTCGCGCTCAGGGTCGTCGTGTGCCAAAGCGGAAGGAACCGCCTGTATCAGGGCGAGGCGCTGCAACAGCATGGCGAGTTCGCTCAACGCGCTGTCAAAGCCGATGGCGCGCGCCGCCATTTCCTGCGCTTTCGCCAGCAGGGCTTCGCCGTCCTGGTTGACGATACCCGCCAGCAGTTCGTAGAGATATTGCTTGTCCACCGCGCCTATCATTTGGCGGACGTCTTGTTCGGCAACGCTGCCCGAACCCATGGCGATGGCTTGGTCGAGCAGGCTCAAAGCATCGCGCATCGAGCCTGCGGCGGCACGGCCCAAGAGTTGCAGGGCGGCGGGTTCGTAGGCGATGTTTTCGTTGTTTAAAACATGGGCAAGGTGGTCGGCAACCTGTTGCGAAGTCATGTTGCGCAAGACAAATTGCAGGCAGCGGCTCAAAACGGTAATGGGGACTTTGTGCGGATCGGTGGTCGCAAGGATGAATTTGACGTGTTCGGGCGGCTCTTCCAGCGTTTTCAGCATGGCGTTGAACGCGCTTTTGGAGAGCATATGCACTTCGTCGATGATATAGACTTTGTATTTGCCGGCGGTCGGCGCGTATTGGGCGTTTTCCAATACTTCGCGGATGTTGTCGATGCCGGTGTTGGAGGCGGCGTCGATTTCCAGCAGGTCGACGTAGCGTCCGGTATCGATTTGCGTACAGCTTTGGCACACTCCGCAAGGCTCGCCATGTTGCGCGTTTTCGCAGTTCAGGCTTTTCGCCAGAATACGGGCAATGGTGGTTTTCCCCACCCCGCGCGTACCGGTCAGCAGGTAGGCATGGTGAAGGCGGCCTTCGTCCAGCGCGTTGCGCAAGGCTTTGACGACGTGTTCCTGACCGACTAAGTCGGCAAAGGTTTTCGGACGCCATTTACGAGCAAGAACTTGATAAGCCATAAGGTTTTCTCTGCTGGGAATAAATCGGAAGGTCGTCTGAAAAGTGGTTGAACGCCTTTCAGACGACCTTGAAAGATGACGGGTATTTTAGCATTTTTTTGATTTTTATTAAGGATTTTCTGTCTGCATATCGGAAAAGGCGCGTGTATAATCGTTAGAATATTACAAAATCTAAAATATCTTGAAGAACAAATCACTATGTCTGAAATCATCTTACGCAATCATTCCGCATCCATGCAGATAAACACCCTGGGCGCATATGTGGACAACTTGGTTTTACACGGTCGGGAAGTGTTATTTCCGAAAACCACCGTCCAAGTCGGTACTGATACAAAATTACGCGGCGGGATGCACGTCTGCCTGCCGCAGTTCGGACCGGACGGTAAAAACCATTTGGCGCAACACGGTTTCGGCAGAACCTCTACTTGGCAAATCCGCTATCAAAACGAATCGGATGTCGGCTTGAGATTAATCAGTACGGCAAAGGGCTACGAAAACGTCGAATGGCTGCTGGATTACAGCCTGCCGAACGAAAATGAAGCGGTCGCCACGCTGACCGTCTGCAATTACGGCGATGCGCCCGTGCGCACTTCGCCCGGTTTCCATCCCTATTTCCCCGCCGTCGGCACCCAATTCGATTTCAACGGCGCGCCCTACGATGCCGACTATATTGCACACACGGAATTTGTCGCCTCGCCGTTGGATACACATGTTGCGTTTGACGGATTAAAACTCGACATCCGAACGCAAAACCTGCCCGTTTACGCGCTTTGGAGCGACCGCAACGGACAATACACCTGCGCCGAGCCTACCGCCGAAGGCAACGCCTTTTTATCGCCTGCGCGCGGCGGACAGTTTGTTTCCGGACATGGCAAAAAGCGTTACGGCATGAAAATCCGTTTGATTGCTTGAATTTGGAGTGGTTTTGTTTCAGGCCCTCAAATAAAAAACCACCTTGGAGAAGGTGGTTTTTAAACATTACAAACCGTTGTTGTTGATTGCATTGGCAATATCACGCACGGCGGTAACATACATTCGGCTGTTGTTATACTGCCAAACTGTATAGAAATTATTCAGACCGAGATAATATTCAAATACGCCCGGACTGGTTTCCAAGCTGAACAAAACGGCTTTCTCATTGTCGGCAACCGCTTTTTGCGGAACCACGCCCATTGCTTTGAAATCGGCAACAGTACGGTTCAATGCGGTTTTTTCATCAATGATGGCTTTTAAATCGGGCGTAATCGTCAGATTGACGGGAACAATCATTTTGCCGCCTGTTTTCCAGCCGTGTTGCTTCATATAATTGGCAACAGAAGCGGCAACGTCGCCAATATTGTTCCAAATATCGCGGTGTCCGTCGCCATCATAATCGACCGCCCATTTGCGATAGCTCGAAGGCATGAATTGTGGCATCCCCATCGCGCCCGCATAGCTGCCTTTGAAGTCAAAAACATTCTCTTTTTCTTCTTTTGCCATCAGCAAAAGCTCAATCAGCTCGTTTTGGAAAAATTCGGCACGGCGCGGATAATCAAAACCCAAGGTACTCAAAGCATCGGCAACGCGGAAGCTGCCCGTGTTTTTACCGTAGTTAGTTTCAATGCCGATAATCGCCACAATCAGCTCGGCAGGTACACCGTATTTGCGTGCCACATCATCGATAACGGCACGGTTGGCGGCGTAAAACTGTTTGCCGCCGTTAAATTTCGTCGCGCCGGAGTTGCCCGTGCGGAATTCATACCAAGGGCGAGAAGTTGACGGGCGGTACATGATATTGATGATATTGCCCTTGTAAACCACGCCATTGAAAAAGTTTTGCAGCTCGGCTTCTGTAAACTGCTTTTTCGCTGCCTCATAACGGATAAACTGGCGGACATTGGTATTGGCATTAAAGCCGCTACTGGCAACCGATTCCGCAGCAGAATCAAAAGCAGGACGCTGGTTTTTGCTTTGATTGATCGGCTCAACCGTTTTAGCAGACTCAACGTTTGTTTTGGTTGTATTGCAAGCAACAAGCAGCAACGCAGTTGATATCGCAAGAGAAGGAATAAGTTTTTTCATATCTGGATTTATAGTCACTAAGGAAGCAGTCTTAATTATGCAAAAAGGCCGCCTGAAAGACGGTAGGAATATACATTCCCTTTCCTTTCAGACGACCTTTTAAGACTGTCTATTACTCGGCAGCCGCAACAACAGCAACGGTAATCGCAGCAACAGCGTCAGTGTGCAGAGCCACTTCAACTTCGTACTCGCCTACGGCTTTCAGAGGGCCGTTAGGCAGGCGGACGTTGGATTTTGCAGCTTCAACGCCTGAAGCAACAATCGCAGCAGCGATGTCGGCATTGGTAACGGAACCGAACAGACGACCGTCCACACCGGCTTTTTGAGCGATAGTGATGGTTTGACCGTCCAGTTTTTCTTGACGTGCTTTAGCATCGGCCAAGATTTCGGCTTGTTTGGCTTCCAATTCGGCACGGCGTGCTTCGAATTCTTTCATGTTGGCTTCAGTAGCGCGTTTGGCTTTGCCGGCAGGGATCAGGAAGTTGCGGGCATAACCGTTTTTCACGGTAACGATGTCGCCCAGGTTGCCCAAACCGCCGATTTTCTCTAACAGAATAATTTGCATGATTTAAACTCCAAAATTATTTGTGTTGATCGGTGTAAGGCAGCAGAGCCAGGAAGCGTGCGCGTTTGACTGCAGTAGCCAATTGGCGTTGGTAATGCGCTTTGGTGCCGGTGATGCGGGCAGGGATGATCTTGCCGTTTTCAGAAATGAAGTCTTTCAGCAAATCAACTTGTTTGTAATCGACTTCTTGGATTTTTTCAGCCGTAAAGCGGCAGAATTTTCTACGTTTGAATGATTGACGAGCCATTGTCGTTTAACCTTTATATTCTTTAATGTTCTGTATGCGGAGTATCGGCCTTGGGAAGCGTTTGCTTCGCTGTGCGAGAAAACCTTCTGCTTCAACCATCGTATCTTGCCGATACTGCCATTCTTCAGCCTGCTTACCTAAAATACGTGCGGGAATTTCAAAACTGACCAGGCATTTTTGCCCGTTTTCTTCCTGCCAAGATTCATGCTTTAACATAATATCCAAAACAGGGATTCCTGCCGGCGTGTATCTCAAGGATTCAACCTTGTAAATCAGGGCGGTAAGCTTTGTAAGATTATCCAATCTTATTCGGCTGCTGCAACTTCTTCAGCCGCACCGTTCAGCAAGTTTTTTGCTTTTTCGCCGCCCAGCATAGGAGAGGCTTCGGTTACAGCATGTTTTGTTTTGATGGTCAGATGGCGCAGTACGGCATCGTTAAAGCGGAAAGCGGTTTCCAGCTCTTCAACTACTTCAGGAGTAGTTTCGATGTTCATCAAAACATAGTGTGCTTTGTGGATTTTGTTAATCGGGTAAGCCAGTTGACGGCGGCCCCAGTCTTCCAAGCGGTGGATTTTGCCGCCGGCTTCGGCAATCATGGTTTTGTAACGTTCAACCATAGCAGGCACTTGCTCGCTTTGATCAGGATGAACGATAAACACGATCTCATAATGACGCATGTTATCTCCTTATGGATGATTAAATACAGCCTTTTGCCATGCGAAAGCAAAAGGCAAGGTTGAAAGCGTCGGATTATAACCGAAATTCAAGCCTGTCACAAGCAGACAATGCAGTCTGAAAATATTCCGTTTTCAGACGACCTCTATCCTCATCAAATCATCCTTATCCATCCCACCGTGACATTCCAGATAAACTTCAACATCATTCCCCTGCCAAACACAGGCAACAGCAAATCCATCAGACAACATCGCTGTCATTCCATGCCAATCCGAACATCCGCACACCTGTATTTCCTTTTTTCCATCTGCCGTAAATCGATAGCCAACCTTGCGCATATCCTTGGGAAAATCCAAATCCGCCGCCTTCAACAGTGCTTCTTTAATGCACCATAGCCGATAAAATTCTTCCTTATCCCAATCCCTGGATACCAAATATTCCTTTTCCCACTCAGCACATACCCACTCCGCCAACGCCTGAAAATCACGAAAACGGATTTTCTCAACATCCACACCGGCGGACAGACTATTTGATGTACACAATACCGCAGCAATGCCGTGACTATGGCTGAGCGAAACGATTGGATGTTTTGATTTTTGCTTAAGGGCGCGACTGACTTTCCAATCTATTCTTTCCGACAATTGCGGTGATTGGGCTATCCTCTGCCTATCATGTTGACTTAAAGAATCATCACAATAAGTTTCGGCAAGTAGCTCATCTCCGAGCAGGCAATACAAATGCTTCTTCATCGGATATCCAAAACAAAATTTTCTAAAACCAAAATGAGCCGGCAGCATATACCCACCGGCTCATTTCAACACATTGTCGCAGACTGCCTGAAAAGGCGGTTACAACTCATAGTCCCGTTTCATCCGCTCCAACCCTTCTTCGTTGAACAGGCAAATACACAACGCCTGACAATCGTATTCGTTCCAACCGTTTTGCGCTTCAAAATCCGACAATGCCTGCGACAAGGCTTTGTCATCGCCTTTCGTGCTTCCAAACGCAGCTTGAAGTATTTCGGCAGAAACTGGTTCAGGCATACCGGAAACCAGCATGACAACGCCATTCTCCACCGAATCCAGCGACACGGATAACGGCAGCGAAAAATAAATTTGCCCTGCCCAATCCTGCAAAACAAGCCGGTTTCCCTGAACGGCAAAAAATGCGTCCGTACCCTGCAAATACCACACATTTTCACATTCGCTATCAAACGCACAACCGGAAAATTCCCGATAAAATTCGTCAAAAAAATTGTCTTTGTCGTTATCAAACAGGATGAACGAATCGGGCGAAACGGATAATAGATAAGGATATTCCATAGATAAACGCTCCATATAGATTGGAATGTGCAGGATTCGTGGGGAACGTCAATCAGGAGTTGAACCTGCGGGCTGATTTGCCCCACGGCAAACATGCAGTTGAAATTGCCGTGGCAGTTAGACCAAATTACCGCCAAACCATAATTTGGTCGTTACACTTTTAATGCAAGCTTCCTTTTAAAACCACTCGGCTGTTCCAAGTAGCAACATGGCATTCATACTCATTGCCGCCAACGGTTTTTTTGTCAAAATAGCTGACTAAGCGTACGGATTTCGCTTTTCTTTGTACCGCAGTGCTTTGGAAGCGTTTCACTGTACTCAAGAAAGCACGCTGGCAGGATTCCTCCGGACTTTTACCGACCATGTTGGCAATTTGACGGGAGACCAAAGTGGTATTACCGGTGCTGCCGTAAGAAACTTTGATATTAGGATTCAGAACAGATTTCGCTTCATCGGAATTCAGTGCAACACTTGCCTTACACATATAAACGTCATTTTTTCCTTTGCCATTCACTTTATGCCCTTCACCCACACTGCGGCATGCTCCTGAATCTTTCCCGGCATGTTGTTCATGAGATGAAGCCGAGCCTGAATTTCCGGCAGAAAATTCCGATTTTGATTGGTTACTAGCACATGCAGAAATGGCTAATACTGAAGACAAAGCGATTAGATAAGAAAAACGGCGCATTTCAATGACTCCCGAAAGTAGTTTGTAAATAAGGATTACGATTTGTTATTGTAATGCATTGCGGATTATCTGATAAGAAATAAATCATCTCTTCTTTTACAAAAATCCCCTCTCACCGCACGACTTCAAATATTGTTATAAAGCAAATTATAGTGGATTAAATTTAAACCAGTACGGCGTTGCCTCGCCTTGCCGTACTATCTGTACTGTCTGCGGCTTCGTCGCCTTGTCCTGATTTAAATTTAATCCACTATATATGAACTCTCTCTTTCAGACGACCCTCAATTCGCCACACACATAAAATCATCTGAAAAATAGACAAACTTTATCATCAACCGTTAGACTGCCCAGATTATGTTACGGATACGCTTATGAATATCTTAATTTCCAACGACGACGGCTACCTAGCCCCCGGCATTGCTATTTTGGCACGCGTTGCAGCAGAATTTGCCAATGTCCGCGTAGTTGCACCCGAACGCGACCGCAGCGGCGTCAGCAATTCTTTAACACTTGACCGCCCGCTGCAAATAAAAGAAGCCTCAAACGGTTTTTACTATGTCAGCGGAACGCCAACCGACTGTATCCATGTCGGACAACACGCCCTGCCCGATTTCAAACCCGATTTGGTCTTATCCGGAATAAACAATGGCGCCAACATGGGAGATGATACCCTCTACTCAGGTACAGTCGCCGCAGCAACCGAAGCCTATCTGATGGGCATTCCCGCCATCGCTTTTTCATTGAATGATTCACGCGGCCGCTATTGGAAAACCGCTGAAAAATCCGTTTGGATGTTGCTAGAATATTTGTTAAAAAATCCTCCTAAAGAGCCTATCCTGTGGAATATCAATATCCCCGCAGTCATGCCTGAAGACATACAGGGCATTAAAATTACGCGATTGGGCAGAAGACACCACGAGCAAAGTATCGTCCCCATGCACAATCCGCGCGGAGAACCGATTTACTGGATAGGGCCGGTCGGCAACATTTCCGACCAAGAGAAAGGCACCGACTTTGGAGAGTGCGAAGCAGGATTCATCACCATCACCCCCCTGCAAATCGACCTGACAGCCTACAACCAACTCCAAAGCGTCAGGGAATTTTGGCAAGGCATAAAACCCTCAAACACATAACCTTTTCAGACGACCTGTTTCTGATATAGTGGATTAACTTTAAATCAGGACAAGGCGACGAAGCCACAGACAGTACAGATAGTACGGAACCGATTCACTTGGTGCTTCAGCACCTTAGAGAATCGTTCTCTTTGAGCTAAGACGAGACAATGCCATCCTGGTTTAAAGTTAATCCACTATAAACAGTTATTTTGAAATGAAACCCTACATTAAGCCCCTACCCGCTGTCCGTCAGATTTTCAAACAGGCGAACCAGTCAAAATCAGGCACTTTAACAGTTACTAACGGCTGCAATACTTGAGAACAGGGCGTATTTTTATTATGATATGTCCCAATAAAACAACAACCCGATATAAAGGTCATCCAATCATGTTGAAAAAAACCGCATTTTACGCAGGGTCGGCAGCCCTCGCCCTCATACTCAGCGCATGTGCCAGCCAACAACCTGCGCCCGTCGTCGTAGGCAATTCCGGCAGCAATTCCGGTTCTGCAAATACAGCCTCCAACAATCCATATGGTGCAGCGCCTTACGAAACCAATGCGGCCAACAACGACGCCCCTTATACCCCTCCCGCCTCCACTCCTCCTGCCAACAACAACTACCCTTCCGGCCCTACCGGCTCTTACACGCCTTCTTACGCGCCGGTGGACATCAATGCTGCAACACACACCGTAGTGCGCGGCGATACCGTCTATAACATTTCCAAACGTTACCAAATTACGCAAGACAACCTCCGCGCATGGAACGGCTTGGCAGACAACACCATCAGCGTCGGACAAACCCTCCGCGTCAAACCGAACGGTTACAGCGCCCCAGCCGCTACTGCGTCTGTTCCGACACCTCCTCCGACACACACCGCCTCTCCCAAACCGACTCCCGCACCGCTTAACACCCCGACCGTTTCCACAGGCGGTACCCGCACAGTCAGCGGCATCACATGGCAACGTCCGACCGTCGGCAACGTCATCAGCAACTTCGGCGGCAGCAACAAAGGTGTAGATATCGGCGGTACAGCCGGTCAACCCGTCGTTGCCGCTGCTGACGGCAAAGTCGTCTATGCCGGCTCAGGTTTGCGCGGTTACGGCAACCTGGTCATCATCCAACACAACTCATCTTATCTGAGCGCATACGGCCACAACCAACGCTTGCTGGTCAACGAAGGACAACAAGTCAAACGCGGTCAAACCATCGCAAACATGGGTAATACAGACGCCAGCCGTACACAACTGCATTTTGAAGTGCGCCAAAACGGCAAACCGGTCAACCCTGCAAACTACGTTGCATTTTAAAATCAATACCATACAAAACCGCCCAAATTGGGCGGTTTTTATTTTCAAATATATTGGATTAACTTTAAACCAGTACGGCGTTGCCTCGCCTTGCCGTACTATCTGTACTGTCTGCGGCTTCGTCGCCTTGTCCTGATTTAAATTTAATCCACTATACAAAAGCCAACCGCCCCAATTCACAACAATATTGACTTATATTGAATTTCTCCCGCCGATACACCCGTACAATCAAACTTATTGCCGTCTCCAGTATTTTTCAGACGACCCTCAAGACATTTCCGTCTTTTGAAATCTTTCTCAAAGCTTTTCTTTTCAAGGAGTCATCATGCAACAATACACCCTAGATCCCAAAGCCTTGCTCGGCGGCGTTATCCATAGTGATATCGACCAAGAAATCGTTCAACTCTCCCTGCAAAAGGATAATGAAATCCCCGATTATCAAGCCGATGCCATTATTCTCCTGCTGGTACTCAACGGCAGCGCCAAAATCATCACCCAAACCGAAACCCTCTCCACGCAAGGACTTCAAGTCGTCCGCCTTGAGCCCAACGAAACCCACAGCATACGCGCCCTAGAAGACCACACCAATATACTGGTCATCAAGCAGCTTACTTACGCTTCCGGCCTGAATAAAAAACTGCGTTTCGGCAAATGTTGCCTATAAAGAAAGAGGTCGTCTGAAAGCCAAAAAAATGATTTTCAGACGACCTTTTCAACATTCAATCTAATTGCTGTTCAAAAAGAACGATAAATCAAAGTTCCGACACAAGACAACTTATAGTGGATTAAATTTAAATCAGGACAAGGCGACGAAGCCGCAGACAGTACAGATAGTACGGAACCGATTCACTTGGTGCTTCAGCACCTTAGAGAATCGTTCTCTTTGAGCTAAGACGAGGCAACGCCGTACTGGTTTAAAGTTAATCCACTATAATTCCACATTCCTGCCCCCCTACTTTGTTTATCCGCATTCAGTAAAAAAGGTCGTCTGAAATTTTTCAGACGACCTTTTATCAATCAAAATCGGCTCAACGATTATTCAGGCGCT
This sequence comes from uncultured Neisseria sp., assembly GCA_963532335.1. Taxonomy (GTDB): domain Bacteria; phylum Pseudomonadota; class Gammaproteobacteria; order Burkholderiales; family Neisseriaceae; genus Neisseria. The sequence continues at coordinate 18,774 of CAUSKT010000030.1, forward strand.
TTTTCTTCGCGCGCAGGAGCTTCGGTCAATGCTTTGATAGACAGACGCACGCGGCCGCGGTCATCCACTTCCAATGCTTTCACATTCACAACCTGACCGACTTGCAGATAGTCGCTGACGTTGCGTACGCGCTCGTGGGCGATTTGGCTGATGTGTACCAAACCGTCTTTGCCCGGCATCACGCTGACAATCGCGCCAACGTTGTTGTCGAGGATTTTAACCACAGTACCTTCGTACACTTTGCCCACTTCCACTTCGGCAGTGATTTCTTCGATACGTTTTTTCGCAGCGTCGCCGGCTTCTTGAGTGGTTGCAGCAATAGTGATGGTGCCGTCTTCCGCGATATTGATTTCAGTACCGGTTTCAGCAGTAATCGCACGGATGGTTTCACCGCCTTTGCCAATGACTTCACGGATTTTGTCTTGGTTGATTTTCATGGTGAACAGGCGCGGAGCGTGAGCGGACAACTCTTGCGGACCTGTCACGGCGGCTTTCATCTGTTCCAAGATGTGCAGACGCGCGTCTTTGGCTTGCGCCAAAGCAATCTGCATGATTTCTTTGGTAATACCTTGGATTTTGATGTCCATTTGCAGCGCGGTTACGCCTTCGGTCGTACCGGCAACTTTAAAGTCCATGTCGCCCAAGTGGTCTTCATCACCCAAGATGTCGGTCAATACGGCGAATTTGTTGTTGTCCAAAATCAGACCCATCGCGATACCGGCAACGTGTGCTTTCAAAGGCACACCGGCAGACAGCAGGCTCAAGCAGCCGCCGCAGACAGAAGCCATAGAAGACGAACCATTAGACTCGGTAATTTCGGAAACAACACGCATGGTGTAGCTGAATTCTTCAGGAGACGGCAATACGGCAACCAGTGCGCGTTTTGCCAAACGGCCATGTCCGATTTCGCGGCGTTTCGGTGCGCCGACGCGACCCACTTCGCCGGTAGAATACGGTGGGAAGTTGTAATGCAGCATAAAGCGGTCGGTGTATTCGCCAGAGAGTGCGTCAATAATTTGCTCGTCGCGAGAAGTACCCAGAGTCGCTACGGCAAGGGCTTGGGTTTCGCCACGGGTAAACAGGGCAGAACCGTGTGTACGCGGCAATACACCGGTTTGGATATTCAGCGGACGGACGGTGCGGGTATCGCGACCGTCGATACGCGGCTGACCTTCCAAAATTTGGGTACGGACAACGTCGGCTTCCAAATGTTTGAAAATGCCTTTGATTTCGTTAGCAGCCAAAGTATCGGTTTCTTCGGTAATCAGCGCGTCTTTTACTGCATTCCAAGCCTCGTCCAATTTGGCAGAACGCGCTTGTTTTTGACGGATTTTGAACGCTTCTTTAATGGCTTCGCCTGCGATTTCGCGCACTTTGGCAACCAATTCTTCATTGGTTTCAGGCGCTTTCCAATCCCATACTTCAGGATTTACTTCGTCGGCAAACTCGTTGATGGCGTTAATCGCCACCTGCATTTGGTCGTGACCGTAAACGACGGCACCCAGCATCACATCTTCAGGCAGGATTTTAGCTTCGGATTCCACCATCAAAACGGCTTTGGATGTACCCGCAACCACCAAGTCCAGCTTAGATTTCGCCAATTCGGCTTTGGTCGGGTTCAATACGTACACGCCGTTTACATAACCTACGCGCGCGGCACCAATCGGACCGGCAAACGGTACGCCGCTCAACACCAGCGCAGCGGATGCGCCGAGCATGGCAGGAATATCGGAATCGATTTCAGGGTCAACGGAAACCACCATCGCAACAATTTGGATGTCATGGTAGAAACCTTCAGGGAACAGCGGGCGGATAGGACGGTCAATCAGACGGCTGGTCAGGATTTCTTTTTCACTTTGTTTGCCTTCGCGCTTAAAGAAACCGCCGGGGATTTTACCTGCGGCGTAAGTGCGCTCAAGGTAATCAACAGTCAGAGGGAAGAAGTCTTGACCTTCTTTGACTTCTTTGTTGGTGGTCACGGCAACCAAAACAACTGTATCGCCCATCGATACTTTAACAGCCGCTGCGGCTTGGCGCGCGATTTCGCCGGTTTCCAAAGTAACAGTGTGATTGCCGTATTGGAAGGTTTTAACGTGTTTATCGAACATTTCGTTCCTTTCAGAATGCCGCACGCTAAAACACTAATAATGCACACTAAAAGTGAGAATGTGCATAGTTAGGGTTTCAGGTGTGCGGCGGTTGGTAAAAACTATAGTGGATTAAATTTAAATCAGGACAAGGCGACGAAGCCGCAGACAGTACAAATAGTACGGCAAGGCGAGGCAACGCCGTACTGGTTTAAAGTTAATCCACTATATATTTTCAGACGACCTCAAACGGCCAATCCAAACGCGCATTATAATAGCAAATGTAAGTAAATCCAAGCATTCATGACAGCAAAAGGTCGTCTGAAACGCGCTTCCGTGTTTCAGACGACCTTTTATTAATAGTCAATATGTTACGCCTCAAAAACGCCGCTTCAATTTGCAGGCTTGAAGAATATGGACGGCAAGTTCTTCCACCGATTTATCGGTCGTATTGGTGAACGGAATACCGTGACGTTTAAACATATTTTGCGCATCGGCAATCTCACTGCGGCAGGTATCGATTTTGGCATAAGTCGAATTCGGACGGCGCTCTTGACGGATGGCCTGCAGGCGTTCGGGTTGAATGGTCAGGCCGAACAGTTTGTCTTTGTAAGGTTTGACCATGCGCGGCAGGTCGGTGGATTCCAAATCGTCGGGAATCAGCGGGTAATTGGCGGCGCGGATACCGTATTGCAGGGCAAGGTAAAGACAGGTCGGCGTTTTGCCCGAACGCGATACGCCCATCAAGATCACATCGGCTTCTTTCAGGTTTTTATCGCTGACGCCGTCGTCATGGTTGAGCGAGAAATTGACCGCCTCCATACGCGCATCATAGCGTTGTGTATTGCCGATACTGTGGTGCCCCTGTTCGGCGGCAACCGCCTCGGTGTTGAGTTCTTTTTCCAAAAGCCCGAGGAAGGTTTCGAAAAAATTGATATGGAAAGCGCCCGCTTTTTTGATGATTTCACGGATTTCGTCATTGACGACGCTGACGAAGGCAATCGGGCGCAAACCGTTTTCCTGAGCGTTGCGGTTGACTATTTCGACGACGGTACGCGCTTTTTCAGGCGTATCGATGAAGGGATAGGTGTGGCGTTTGAATTCGATTCTGCCAAACTGATTCAGCAGTGCCTCACCGATATTTTCAGCAGTCAGGCCGGTACGGTCGGAAATATAAAACACATGGCGCGGGGCGGTCATTCAGTCATCCTTTGAAATTTAAGACAGTTGCAGACGGTTATCATAGCAGCTGAAACCTTCTAAATAAAGGGAATACGCCTAAATTACACCCAACTACAACGCAATTAAACCCACCTTTAAACGCATTTTTATTTTAATAATCGAATTATCTTAAAATTTTATACCCATCCAAAACCTTTCCAAACTCTACCAATCAGTCATTAATCTATTTCAAACCTTATGTTTTACAAAGAAATAGACAACGGGAATACTGACTTCCCCATCAGATTTCATTTGACTACACGCCTGAAGCCCGCAATTTTTCAGACGACCCGCAAATAAATCGAGACAGAAAAAGCATGACAGCGGTCGTTTGAATCGCTTAAAATAACAAAGCGTATTCGTTTCTTTTTTAACATATCTTGGATTGGACACACAAATGGCTGACAACTACGTAATTTGGTTTGAAAACCTGCGTATGACTGATGTTGAAAGCGTGGGCGGCAAAAACGCCTCCCTGGGTGAAATGATCAGTCAGCTGACTGAAAAAGGCGTCCGCGTCCCCGGCGGCTTTGCCACTACTGCCGAAGCCTACCGCGCATTTTTGGCGCACAACGGACTGAGCGAGCGTATTTCCGCCGCACTGGCACAACTGGATGTGGAAGATGTCGCCGAACTGGCGCGCGTCGGTAAAGAAATCCGCCAATGGATTTTGGATACGCCCTTCCCCGAACAACTGGATGCCGAAATCGAAACGGCATGGAACAAAATGGTTGCAGACGCAGGCGGCGCGGATATTTCCGTTGCCGTCCGTTCTTCTGCAACCGCCGAAGACCTGCCCGACGCATCGTTTGCAGGTCAACAAGAAACCTTCTTGAATATCAACGGCTTGGAAAACGTCAAAGAAGCCATGCGCCATGTATTCGCTTCTTTGTACAACGACCGTGCCATCTCCTACCGCGTACATAAAGGCTTCGAACACGACATCGTCGCCCTCTCCGCAGGCGTGCAACGCATGGTGCGTTCCGACAGCGGCGCGTCCGGCGTCATGTTCACCCTCGACACCGAATCTGGCTTCGACCAAGTCGTTTTCGTGACTTCATCTTACGGTCTGGGCGAAAACGTCGTGCAGGGCGCGGTCAACCCCGACGAATTCTATGTATTCAAACCCACGCTGAAAGCAGGCAAACCTGCCATCCTACGCAAAACCATGGGTTCGAAACAAATCAAAATGATCTTTACCGACAAAGCAGAAGCCGGTAAATCCGTGATGAACGTCGATGTTCCTGAAGAAGACCGCAACCGCTTCTCCATTACCGACGAAGAAATCACCGAGTTGGCACACTACGCGCTAACAATCGAAAAACACTACGGCCGCCCGATGGATATCGAGTGGGGCCGTGACGGCTTGGACGGCAAACTCTACATCCTGCAAGCCCGCCCCGAGACCGTGAAATCCCAAGAAGAAAGCAGCCGCAACCTGCGCCGCTTCGACATCAACGGCGACAAAAACGTCTTGTGTGAAGGCCGCGCCATCGGTCAAAAAGTCGGTCAAGGCAAAGTCCGTTTGGTGAAAGACGCCTCCGAAATGGATTCCGTTGAAGCAGGCGACGTACTCGTTACCGACATGACCGACCCGGATTGGGAGCCGGTAATGAAACGCGCTTCCGCCATCGTTACCAACCGCGGCGGCCGCACCTGCCACGCCGCCATCATCGCGCGCGAACTGGGTATTCCTGCCGTAGTCGGCTGCGGCGACGCAACCGAATTGCTGAGCAACGGTCAAGAAGTTACCGTATCCTGTGCCGAAGGCGATACAGGCTTTATCTACTCCGACCTGCTGGACGTACAAATCACCGACGTTGCCTTGGACAATATGCCCAAAGCGCCGGTTAAAGTGATGATGAATGTCGGCAACCCCGAACTGGCATTCAGCTTCGCCAACCTGCCGAGCGAAGGCATCGGCTTGGCACGCATGGAATTCATCATCAACCGCCAAATCGGCATCCACCCGAAAGCCTTGTTGAAATTTGACAAACAAGACGATGAATTGAAAGCGGAAATTACCCGCCGCATCGCCGGCTACGCCTCCCCTGTCGACTTCTACGTCGATAAAATCGCCGAAGGCGTGGCAACATTGGCCGCATCGGTTTATCCGCGTAAAACCATCGTCCGTATGTCCGATTTCAAATCCAACGAATACGCCAACTTGGTCGGCGGCAGCATTTACGAACCGCACGAAGAAAACCCGATGCTAGGCTTCCGCGGTGCAGCGCGTTACGTTGCCGAAAGCTTCAAAGACTGCTTCGCGCTCGAATGCAAAGCCCTTAAACGCGTCCGAGACGAAATGGGTCTGACCAACGTCGAAATCATGATTCCGTTCGTCCGCACGTTGGGCGAAGCCGAAGCCGTCGTCAAAGCCTTGAAAGAAAACGGTTTAGAACGCGGCAAAAACGGCCTGCGCCTGATCATGATGTGCGAACTGCCGAGCAACGCGGTATTGGCAGAACAATTCCTGCAATACTTCGACGGCTTCTCTATCGGTTCCAACGACATGACCCAGCTGACCCTCGGCCTCGACCGCGACAGCGGCTTGGTGTCCGAATCGTTTGACGAACGCAACCCTGCCGTCAAAGTGATGCTGCATTTGGCAATCTCTGCCTGCCGCAAACAAAACAAATACGTCGGTATCTGCGGTCAAGGCCCGTCAGACCATCCGGACTTCGCCAAATGGCTGGTTCAAGAAGGCATCGAAAGCGTTTCCCTGAATCCGGATACCGTCATCGAAACTTGGCTGTATTTGGCTAACGAGTTGAATAAATAAGCTTTTTATCAACATTGAACAATCCCCCGATTGGAAACATTCGGGGGATTTTGTGTATAGTCAATTAAAAATAAAATAGTACAATACTCAACTTTGAAGGTCTAACCA
>CAUSKT010000031.1:0-24920 GCA_963532335.1 uncultured Neisseria sp.
CAGGGTTTCGAGTGCGAATTTATGGTCGTTGCGGATAGTTGCGTCGGTCATGGTTTTCTTTATTTCGTATGGCAAAAATAGATGGGAATTTTAGCATAAAACCGCGCTTTTCGGGCTTTTTGCATCCCTTTTGAATCATATGGCGAATAAACTGATTTTTCGCCACAGCTACCGCACTGTCCATACCATCTGCGGCTTGTTTCTTTAATGGTTGTCTGCTATTCCTACCTGCCCACATAAAAAGGTCGTCTGAAAACTTAAAACTATGGTTTTCAGACGACCTTTTACTATTTTAAGTAATCCTTTACGGGGCGGTTTGTTCCAACTCAAGTGCGGCGGCAAGCAGCGACAGGCGCGCCATTACGCCGTAAACGTAGAGGCGGTTGTGTTCGTTGTCCACGTCGCAGTCTTTTTCTGAACGAGGCATGCCGAGCGAGTCCCATTGTTCGAATACGCGTTTGCAGGCTTCGGGGGCTTCTTGGGAATTGTCGCCGCTGCCAGTGGGAATGCTGTTGGACAGCGGGACGAACACCATGCCGCCGGCGTTGAGGTTTTCGTCCGCGCCGCGTCCTTCGTGTACGCGGAAGAAGCCGCCGATAACGAAACGGTCCATCATATAAACAACAGGTTCGCACACGGCGCCGTTCATGGTTTCATAGGTATAAATGCCTTCTTGGACAATCACTTCGCTGACTTCCAAACCTTCTTTCACCTTCGCCATTTTGTTACGGTTTTTGCGGTTCAACCCGTGCACTTCGTCGGCTGATTTGACGCTCATCACGCCCATGCCATAAGTACCCGCGTCGGCTTTGACAATCACGAAAGGCTGGTCGGTAATGCCCAATTCGTCGTATTTGGCTTGAATTTTCGCCAGCACGCGTTCTACCGCTTCCGCCAACGCGTCTTCGCCTTCGCGTTCTTGGAAGTCCAAACCGCCGATTTTTTCGAAATACGGGTTAATCTGCCATTCGTCGATGTCAATCAGCTTGGCAAATTCGGCGGCGACTTGGTTGTATGCGCTGAAATGCTCTGTTTTGCGGCGCGTCGTCCAACCGCCGTGCAACGGAGGCAATACGGTTTGGCTGATGCCTTTGAGAATGTCGGGAACGCCCGCGGACAAGTCGTTGTTCAACAAGACGACGCAAGGCGAGAAGCCGTCGGCAAGATGGACGCGCTCGCGGGTACGCAATAAAGGTTCCAGCAGGATTTTGTCGCCCAACGCGGTTTCAAATTCGGTCGGTTCGGTAACTTCCGGATTCAGGCTGCCCAAACGGACTTCATACCCTGCCGAGCGCAAAATCTCGCTGAGTGCGTAAACGTTTTGCAGGTAGAACGTGTTGCGGGTATGGTTTTCAGGAATAATCAACACGGATTTTGCCGTTTCGCAGGCGCGCTGTACCGCATCTTGCGCCGCCACTGCCGCCAGCGGGATGAAATTCGGATTCAGGTTGTTGAAACCGCCGGGAAACAGGTTCATATCAATAGATGAAATTTTGTAACCGGCATTGCGGATGTCGACCGAACCGTAAAACGGCGGGCGGTGCGCGTTCCATTGCGAACGGAACCATGCTTCGATTTTGGCGTGGTTGCACAAGATTTTCGCTTCAAACGCCTGAAGTTGCGACAGATGTTCGGCAGCCATAACCGGTAATTTCATTCTCTATACCTCTGATGTCGGATGTTGGATACGGATGGAAATGATAGTGCCTTTTTAGGCGGTACGACAAGCATTGTTTCAAATAAAATACCTCTTTTTGTCAACAATTCTACAATTTGTCTAATTTTTGAAATTGATTTTTAGATTTTTATATGAAAATGTAGAAATTAGACAAATTTCTATTGCGCTACCCCTGTAAAAAGCCTAAAATCCGCCCATTAAAACAAACCATCTACTCCTATTATTAATAAGTAAAGATAACCCATCATGAGCGCACAAACCCTCTACGACAAACTCTGGAACAGCCACGTCGTCCGCGAAGAAGAAGACGGCACTGTCCTGCTCTACATCGACCGCCATTTAGTGCACGAAGTCACCAGCCCGCAAGCGTTTGAAGGCCTGAAAATGGCGGGGCGCAAGCTTTGGCGTATCGACAGCGTCGTCTCCACCGCCGACCACAACACCCCGACCGGCGATTGGGACAAAGGCATCCAAGACCCGATTTCCAAGCTGCAAGTCGATACTTTGGACAAAAACATCAAAGAGTTCGGCGCACTCGCCTACTTCCCGTTCATGGATAAAGGTCAAGGCATCGTTCATGTCATGGGTCCGGAGCAAGGCGCAACCCTGCCCGGCATGACCGTCGTCTGCGGCGACTCGCACACCTCTACCCACGGCGCGTTCGGCGCGCTGGCACACGGTATCGGCACTTCCGAAGTCGAACATACCATGGCGACCCAGTGCATTACCGCGAAAAAATCCAAATCCATGCTGATTGCCGTTGAAGGTCGTCTGAAACCGGGCGTTACCGCCAAAGACGTCGCCCTCTACATCATCGGACAAATCGGCACGGCAGGCGGCACGGGCTATGCCATCGAGTTCGGCGGCGAAGCCATCCGCAGCCTTTCGATGGAAGGCCGCATGACCCTGTGCAACATGGCGATTGAAGCAGGGGCGCGCTCCGGCATGGTTGCCGTCGATCAAACCACCATCGACTATGTCAAAGACAAACCCTTCGCCCCCAAAGGCGAAGCGTGGGACAAAGCCGTCGAATACTGGCGCACGCTGGTTTCCGACAAAGGCGCGGTATTCGACAAAGAATACCGTTTCAAAGCCGAAGACATCGAACCGCAAGTAACATGGGGCACATCGCCCGAAATGGTTTTGGACATCAGCGGCAAAGTGCCGAACCCTGCCGAAGAAACCGATCCCGTCAAACGCAGCGGCATGGAACGCGCCCTTGAATACATGGGCCTGGAAGCCGGCACACCGCTGAACGAAATCCCCGTCGACATCGTATTCATCGGCTCCTGCACCAACAGCCGCATCGAAGATTTGCGCGAAGCCGCCGCCGTTGCCAAAGGCCGTAAAAAAGCCGACAACGTACAGCGCGTGTTAATCGTTCCCGGTTCCGGCTTGGTTAAACGGCAGGCGGAACAGGAAGGCTTGGACAAAATCTTCATCGATGCCGGTTTCGAGTGGCGCGAACCGGGCTGCTCGATGTGCCTCGCCATGAACGCCGACCGCCTCACTCCGGGTCAACGCTGCGCCTCCACCTCCAACCGCAACTTCGAAGGCCGCCAAGGCAACGGTGGGCGCACCCATTTGGTCAGCCCTGCTATGGCTGCTGCCGCGGCGGTCAACGGACGCTTTACCGACATCCGTACTATGGCATAATCTTTCAGACGACCTTGCATAACCACCAAAGGTCGTCTGTAACCACCATCTCCGCGCAAAGGAGATTCTCCAACTCTTAAATCAAGGAATCCAATGATGAACAAACTGTTGATAACCACCCTTGCTGCCCTTACCCTGGCTGCCTGCTCCAGCACTTGGTCCGGAGCGAAAGATGACGCTAGCCGCAACTGGGATAAAACAGAAAACGCTGCCGAGCGCGGCTGGGACAAAACCAAAGCTGCCGTGAAAAAAGGCGGTAACGCTGTTGGCCGCGGCATGACCCATGTCGGCGAAAAAATTGAAGAAGCTACTGAATAAACTGCTATCTTTACACAAGGCTGCCTAAAATATATTTTCAGGCAGCCTACTACGCAAACAATAAGAGTTATAAAAACCTTTACTCAAACCACCGTTTATATTCATGTAACTCCGCATTTTTTCATTTATACCAACTATTGCCTTTTGTGAAGATGCCGAATATTATTAGTAATACAGTAACACAGACTGTACTTTTCAAACTATTAGGAGCTTCAAATGAAAAAATTCGCCCTCATTGCTTTGACCGCTATGACCTTGCTGTCTGCCTGCAACACCATTTCCGGTATGGGCAAAGATGTCAGCGCCGCCGGTAACGCAGTCAGTGGTTCTGCTGAGTCTGTAAAAAATTACTAATCCAAAATCCAATTTTACGCAGGAATCCATACATGAAGAAATTTGCCCTAATCGCACTTACCGCGATGACCTTGCTCTCTGCCTGCAACACTATTTCAGGCGTAGCTAAAGACGTCAGTGCCGCCGGTACTGCTGTCAGCAATACCGCTGAAAATGTCAAAACCTACTGACTAAACAAAATTTAAACGTAAATGCCCCGGAAATCGGGGCATTTTATAATCCTCGACAAACGAAAAAGTACAGAACATGAAAGCCTTTACCAAAATCACCGCCATCGTCGCTCCGCTCGATCGCAGCAATGTTGACACCGACGCCATCATCCCCAAACAATTTTTAAAATCCATCAAACGAAGCGGCTTCGGTCCCAATGCCTTTGACGAATGGCGTTACCTCGACCACGGCGAACCGGGCATGGACAATAGCAAACGCCCGCTGAACCCCGATTTCTCGCTGAACCAGCCGCGTTACCAAGGCGCGCAAATCCTGCTCACGCGCAAAAACTTCGGCTGCGGCTCTTCGCGCGAACACGCCCCTTGGGCATTGGACGACTACGGCTTCCGCGCCGTCATCGCCCCCAGCTTCGCCGACATCTTCTTCAACAACTGCTACAAAAACGGCCTCCTGCCCATCGTGTTGACCGAAGAACAAGTCGACCAGCTCTTCAAAGAAGTCGAAGCCAACGAAGGCTATCAGCTCTCCATCGACCTTGCCGAGCAAACCCTGACCACACCTAGCGGCGAGACATTCAAATTCGACATTACCGAACACCGCAAACACTGCCTCTTAAACGGTTTGGACGAAATCGGCTTAACCCTGCAACACGCCGACGAAATCCGCGATTTCGAAGAAAAACGCCGCCAAAGCCAGCCTTGGCTGTTTAACGGTTAAAACAGCAGGCAGCCTACAATGACTGTGCAGGCTGCCTGTTTTTTGTGCGTCAGACCAAATGCAGAGAATAGAAACCTGCTCCGCTCATTTTCAATTGATCCCAAATGAAAACATTATCCGAACTCATCAATACCGCCGACCCCGCATGGCCGTTGATTCAAGAGTGGCTTTCTGAAGCTGCCCATCCCGTAGAAATCCTGCCGCGCGACTCTGCCGCTGCAGAAGTCGAACTCTTAAAAACACAAGTAACCACACGTTCATTTATGGGTGCGGTCGTTTATGAAACCGGCGGCATCCTGATTGACGACGGCTGGTTGCGGATACTGGGTTCGGGCAGCGCAAAACTGCCTCGCGGACTGGGAAGCTGGAATCTCGGCCGCACACAATCCGAACCTGCCGCGCCCGCGCCATATTACCTGATTGCCGATGACGCCGCAGGCGGCTACTTTGCCATCAACGGTGGCGGATTGGACGGCACACCCGGCAATGTGTTCTACCTCCCGCCAGATACTCTCGAATGGGAAGATTGCGAAAAAGGCTATGGCGATTTTTTGCATTGGGCATTAGTAGGCGACCTGCAGATGTATTATGAAAACCTACGTTGGCAAAATTGGCGCGAAGAAATCCGCAATTTGAGTGGCGACAATGTTTATACGTTCTTTCCATTTTTATTTACCGAAGAAGGTGGCGACATCGACCAAGTCAGCCGCAAGCCTATCCCCATTGCCGAACATTATGCTGCCACTTTAGATTTACAAAAAACCATCCAGTAAGGAATGCTTTTTCAGACGACCTTTCCAATCAAAAACCATGATTACCGACACCATCACCAACGCCGCTCGCTACGCCGCGCTGCACCCCGACTTTGCCGATGCCGTCCACCTGCTGCAAACGCTGGATTTCGCCGCCCTGCCCGACGGACAAGTGCCGTGCGCAAACCCCAATATCCGCCTTTTTGTCGGCAGCGAACCGATGAGGAGCAAAGCCGAAGCCAAGCCCGAAGCGCATTTGAAACACATCGATATCCAAGTTCCTATCAGCGGGGAAGAAACCTACGGCTGGATAGACAGGGGTCGTCTGAAAAACGGTTTGGGCTACGACGAAAAGCGCGACATCGAATTTTTCGACTGCGAACCGGAAACCTGGCTCACGCTCCAACCGGGTGAGTTCGCCCTCTTCTTCCCCAACGACGCGCACGCCCCGCTGGTGGGCGAAGAAAAGTCCATACGCAAAGCCGTCTTTAAAATCCGTATCGAAGCAGAACGCTACTGATTTCCTTCGCCTTCGCAAATACTGTAAAACTCGGCTACATCGCCCATCGCGTTCCCGAAGAATCCGCCCGCATGATTTCCAAGCGGCTTTCTCGATGCCGCAATGGTACAATCAGCCTCGTTCAAGCAAACCGACCTGCAAACAGACACAAAAGGTCGTCTGAAAACACCATCCTTACAAATGGAAAACGCTTTGCCGTTTTCAGACGACCTTCCCTTTTCCAAACCCTCATAAGGATTTTGCCATGACCAAACATATCGCCATCCTCCGAGGCGACGGCATCGGTCCCGAAATCGTCGCCGAAACCGTCCGCGTACTCGACAAACTCATCGCCCAAGGCTTGGACGCCGGCTACGAATACGCCCCATTGGGCGGCGAAGCCTACGACGAATACGGCCATCCCTATCCCGAATTCACACAAAACCTCTGCCGCAAAGCCGATGCCGTCCTGCTCGGCGCAGTCGGCAGTCCGCGATACGACAACCTTGACCGCCCGCTGCGCCCCGAACGCGGCCTATTGGCAATCCGAAAAGACCTGAACCTGTTTGCCAACCTGCGCCCCGCCATCCTCTACCCCGAGCTTGCCAACGCCTCCACGCTCAAACCCGAAATCGTCGCAGGCCTCGACATCCTCATCGTGCGCGAACTCACCGGCGACATCTACTTCGGCGAACCGCGCGGCATCCGCGTTTTGGAAAACGGCGAACGCGAAGGCTACAACACCATGAAATACAGCGAAAGCGAAATCCGCCGTATTGCCCACGTCGCCTTCCAATCCGCCCAAAAACGCAGCAAAAAAGTCTGCTCCGTAGGCAAAGCCAACGTTTTGGAAACCACCGAACTGTGGCGCGAAATCTTTGAAGAAATCGGCAAACAATACCCCGACGTCGAACTCTCCCACATGTATGTGGACAACGCCGCCATGCAGCTCGTGCGCGCACCCAAACAATTCGACGTCATCGCCACCGGCAACATCTTCGGTGACATCCTCTCCGACGAAGCCTCCATGCTGACCGGCTCCATCGGCATGCTGCCCTCCGCCTCGCTGGACGAAAACGGCAAAGGCCTGTACGAACCGTCACACGGCTCTGCTCCCGACATCGCCGGACAAAACAAAGCCAACCCGCTGGCCACCATCCTCTCGCTTGCCATGCTGCTGCGTTACAGCCTGAACGACGAAGCCCGCGCGCAACAAGTCGAAAGCGCCGTCCAAAAAGTGCTGCAACAAGGCTTGCGCACCGGCGATATTTACGAAGAAGGCACAAAACTCGTTTCCTGCTCCGAAATGGGCGACGCCGTACTCGCCGCCTTGTAAAAGGTCGTCTGAAAACCAAAAGCGCGGATAACTCCGCGCTTTTTTGATTAATATTGTCCTTCTCAGGTTTCAGACGACCCCATCATCAAATCCAAGTAAATCCACCGTTCACCCTTAAGAAATGATATGCATTCTTTCCTATGTTAAGATAAACGTCTTTACAACCTCATACAAAGGACAAGAATCATGAAAAAAATCATCTTCGCCGCACTCGCAGCAGCAGCCATCGGTACAGCCTCGGCCGCCACCTACAAAGTGGACGAATACCACGCCAACGCCCGTTTCGCAATCGACCACTTCAACACCAGCACCAACGTCGGCGGCTTCTACGGTCTGACCGGCTCCGTCGATTTCGACCAAGCCAAGCGCACCGGCAAAATCGACATCACCATCCCCGTCGCCAACCTGCAAAGCGGTTCGCAACACTTCACCGACCACCTGAAATCCGCCGACATCTTTGACGCCGCCAAATACCCGAACATCCGCTTCGTTTCCACCAAATTCAACTTCAACGGCAAAAAACTGCTCTCCGTTGACGGCAACCTGACCATGCACGGCAAAACCGCCCCCGTCAAACTCAAAGCCGAAAAATTCAACTGCTACCAAAGCCCGATGGCGAAAACCGAAGTTTGCGGCGGCGACTTCAGCACCACCATCGACCGCACCAAATGGGGCGTGGACTATCTGGTTGATGCAGGCATGACCAAAAACGTCCGCATCGACATCCAAATCGAAGCAGCCAAACAATAAACCACTGCGCAACACATAAGGTCGTCTGAAAACGAAGTTTACTGTATCCGTTTTCAGACGACCTTAAAATATTTCACAACGCCTTTTAGAGATTTCACATAAAATCCGCGATAATAACGTTTGATTTTCACACTACGAGAAACACTCAAATGAACAAAACCCTCAAACTCACTTTCGCCGCCCTTGCCCTTGCCGCAGCCTTCAACGCCCAAGCCGAGACACGCGCCGTCATCGAAACCAATATGGGCAACATCAGCCTGTCGCTCGACGAAACCAAAGCACCCAAAACCGTCGCCAACTTCGTCAACTACGCCCGCAAAGGCTTTTACGACAACACCATCTTCCACCGCGTTATCGACGGCTTCATGATCCAAGGCGGCGGCTTTACCCCGGACCTTGCCCAAAAAGCCACAGACAAAGCCATTAACAATGAAGCAGACAACGGCTTGAAAAACACCGTCGGCACCATCGCCATGGCGCGCACCGGCGATCCTAATTCCGCCACCAGCCAGTTCTTCATCAATACTGCCGACAACGCATTCCTCGACTTCAAAAACAAAACCCCGCAAGGCTACGGCTATGCCGTCTTCGGCAAAGTGACTTCGGGCATGGATGTCGTACAACAAATCAGCAAAACCCCGACTGCGACACGCGGCTTCCATCAAAACGTCCCCGTCAAACCGGTTATCATCAAGCGCGTCACCATCGGCAAATAAATTATAGTGGATTAAAATTGCAATGATACGGCGTTGCCAACGCCCTTATGTACTATCCGTACACGGCGGGCGTTGCCGCCTTGTCTCATTTTTATTTTAATCCACTATACAAAAACCGACTTCTTTGACAGAATACGGTTTCAATTCAAGCCCGATATAAAAGGTCGTCTGAAAATCAAATTTTCAGACGACCTTTTTATTTATGCTTGAAACTTAATGTTCCAGCCCCTCGGTATCGATTTTGACGACTTTGTCGGTTTTATCCTCCGGCAAAAGCAGGTTCAGGATAACTGCCGTAATGCCGCCGGCGGAAATGGAGTTTTGGAACAAGACTGGCAGGTTTTTAAACACTTCCGGTTCAAACGCCACGCCCAAGCCCAGACCGACCGAAGTCGCCGCGATCACCGCCTCGCGCCTGCGGATGCCGTGGCTGACCAAAATCCGCACGCCCGCAATCGCAATCAAGCCGAACATCAAGACCATCGCCCCGCCCAACACCGGACTCGGAATCGTCGTAAACGCGCGCCCGACAACGGGGAACAAACCCAGCAGCACCAAAATCACGGCAATATATTTGCCCACATGACGCGAAGCCACGCCGGTCATCTGAATCACGCCGTTGTTTTGCGCGAAGGTCGTCAGCGGCAGCGAACCCAAAGCCGTCGCAATCACCGATACCAAACCGTCCGCCAACACGCCGCCGCGCAGGCGTTTGGTGTATTCCTCGCCTTCAATCGGCTGGTCGGACACCATTGCCGTCGCAGTCAAATCGCCGACCGCCTCAAATACGCTCAACAGGAAAATCGCGCCCGCCACAATAAATGCGTGCCAGTCGAAAGCGAAACCATATTTAAACGGTACGGGCAGCGTAACCAGCGGCAGGTTTTGCAGCGCGGAAAAATCCACCTTGCCCAAAAACAGCGCGACAATGTAGCCGACAATCAGCCCAACTGCGATGCCGCTCATACGCAGCAGTGGATTTTTCATACAGTTGAATATCAGCACAATCAGCAACACCAGCGACGCCAGCCCCAAATTTTCCATCGAGCCGAATGTGCCGTTCGTCTTCGCGCCGAAGCCGCCGCCGAAATCGGTAATGCCGACGTGTACCAAACTCAAGCCAATCAGCATCACGACCACGCCGCTGACCGTCGGCGTAATCACTTTTTTCAAATACGGCAAAAGCCATGCCGAGAAACACACCAAAAACGCGCCGACAAACGATACGCCCAACAGCGTCGAAATCATCGCATCCTTAGTCAAACCGCCCTCTTTCATCCCCGCGCCGAGCGCAATCATGACGGTAACGAACGAGAAATTCACCGACTGGATAGACAACATCCCCGAACCAATCGGCCCGAAGCGGTTGACCTGCAAATAAGTGCCGACACCCGACGCAACCATCGCCATCGACACGAGATACGCCGTCATCTCCACCGGCAATTCCAGCGCACCGCCCACAATCAGCGCGGGCGTAATCATCGGCACAAAAATTGCCAGAAGATGCGTTATCGCGCTTAATAAGGCATTTCCGAATGGCGGTTTGTCTTCCAAACCGTACACCAAATCAGGCGAATCCGCCTGTTTTTTCATTGTTTCAGCCATTGCAGTCTTTCTATCCGTTGTCAAACGTTAAAAATTTTTAAGGAACGAAATTGTAGCGAATCAAAGATTCCTTATCAATTCCAATCCTCCAGTGCAAAAACATCTCCGGCTGCCCAAATTCGAATTTCTTTGAATTCCCGCGCCAGACAGTCCTTCATTTTTAGACGGCATTTATGCGCTTAACACATTTTAATTCTTGACAGCAATTCCACCGCTCAAAACCAATAATTTTATGATTATAAAAAATATTATTTATTAAGATATGATAGCCCTTAAGCCTTTAAACCAACCGTCCGGCCGATATGTTTCACACAAACAACAAAGTAAGCTACAATCCGAAGCATAATCGACCTCACACAATGAAT
The DNA here is from genome assembly GCA_963532335.1 of uncultured Neisseria sp. Lineage (GTDB taxonomy): Bacteria > Pseudomonadota > Gammaproteobacteria > Burkholderiales > Neisseriaceae > Neisseria. Next base: position 10,918 of record CAUSKT010000031.1, read on the forward strand.
AAAAAGGTTTCCGTATGTTACAAGGTAGCTTGGTTGCCCTGATTACACCCATGAATCAAGACGGCAGCATCCATTACGAACAACTCCGCGATTTGATCGACTGGCACATTGAAAGCGGTACCGACGGCATCGTCGCCGTCGGCACGACAGGCGAATCCGCCACCCTCTCCGTCGAAGAACATTTAAGCGTAATCGAAGAAACGGTCAAACACGTCAACAAACGCGTTCCCGTTATCGCCGGCACCGGCGCCAACAACACCCTCGAAGCCATCGCGCTCTCCCGCGCCGCCGAAAAAGCCGGTGCAGACTACACCCTTTCCGTCGTCCCCTATTACAACAAGCCCTCCCAAGAAGGTATTTACCAACATTTCAAAACCATCGCCGAATCCACCTCGATTCCGATGATTATCTACAACGTACCCGGCCGCACCGTCGTCAGCATGACCAACGACACCATCCTGCGCCTTGCCAAAATCCCGAATATCGTCGGCGTCAAAGAAGCCAGCGGCAACATCGGCAGCAATCTCGAATTAATCAAACACGCGCCCGAAGGTTTCACCGTCCTTTCCGGCGATGATCCTACCGGCCTGCCCTTCATGCTCTGCGGCGGGAAAGGCGTCGTAACCGTTGCCGCCAATGTCGCCCCCAAACTCTTCGCCGATATGTGCCGCGCCGCCCTTGCAGGCGATATTGCGACCGCTCGTCAATTAAATGACCGCCTGATTCCGATTTATAACACTATGTTCTGCGAACCAAGCCCTGCCGCGCCCAAATGGGGCATCTCCGCATTGGGCAAATGCGAACCTTATGTCCGCCTGCCGCTCGTCCCCCTGACCGAAGCCGGACAGGCAAAAGTCCGCGCCGCATTGCAAGAATCCGGACAACTCACCGCATAAACCGCAAAGGTCGTCTGAAAACCGTTTTCAGACGACCTGCCGTTAACCCATCACATCCCACAGGAAACCAATATGACCTATATGAAACCTGTCGTCGTAGCAATCGCCCTGATCAGCATGACTGCCTGTTCGGGCAACAAAAAAGACCTGCCTAAGCTGGACTACCAAACCCAGACACGCAAAATCGTCAAATTAGAAGTACCGCCTGATTTGAACAACCCCGATCAAGGCAACCTCTATCAAATACCCGCAGGCAGCGGCGCCGTCCGCGCCAGCGACCTGAGCCGCCGCACATCGGCAACGCAACAAGCCGCAAATTCCGAAGTCCTCAAATCCGTCAAAGGCGTCCGTTTGGAACGCGACGGGAACCAACGTTGGATTGAAGTCCAAGGCAAATCCCCTGCTGAAATTTGGCCTCTGTTGAAAGCATTCTGGCAAGAAAACGGCTTTGACATCAAATCCGAAGAACCCGGCATCGGTCAAATGGAAACCGAATGGGCGGAAAACCGCGCCAAAATCCCGCAAGACGGCCTGCGCCGCCTCTTAGACAAAGTCGGCATGGGCGGTATCTATTCCACCAGCGAGCGCGATAAATTCATCATCCGCATCGAACAAGGCAAAAACGGCACGACCGACGTCTTCTTCGCCCACAAAGGCATGAAAGAAGTTTACGCCGACAAGAAAAAAGACACGACCATGTGGCAGCCTGCCGCCAACGACCCCAACCTTGAAGCCGCCTTCCTCGCACGCTTCATGCAATACTTGGGCGTTGATCAGCAACAAGCTGAGAACGCGCTGACCCAAAGCGTTGCCAAACGCAGCGGCAGCGAATTGGCACGAATCGACGGCAACACCCTGCTCGTCTCCGGCGACTACGGCCGCAACTGGCGACGCACCGCGCTTGCCCTCGACCGCATCGGCTTGAATGTCTTGGGTCAAAACATCGAACGCCACGCCTTCTTGGTTCAACAGGCGCCTAACGAAAGCGACGCCGTTTCCACGAAAAAACCGGGCTTCTTCGGCCGTATGCTGGGCAAAGGCAAAAAAGTTGAGAAACCGGCTGCCTACCCCGAGATCATCGTATTCGTCGAGCCAGTCAACGGCGGTTCGCGCATCAGCCTCTTGAACAAAGACGGCAGCGCATACAAAGGCAGCGATGCCTCTACGCTCCTCAGCCGCCTGCATACAGAACTGCGTTAAGCAATCTGATGTCACAACAGGTCGTCTGAATTTGAATCTAAACTGCGCCTCAAATCTCGGACGCTCGTAAAAGCCTATTTGGGCGCTCCCTATAAGCCGGGTTCTGCATAAACAGGACTCGGCTTTTTCCATCTCAAACTGCAACGCTCCCGTTTGCAGCAATCCATACAACCATCCGCCTGCTTCATCCGCCTTTAAGCAGTATCATGCTGATCGGGATATCACGCTACTCGTTGCTTCAACGGCAACCTGCCCTTCCCTATCTGGCGGGGTATTTAGCATGTTCTGATTATGAGAAGAGGTCGTCTGAAACCAAATTTTCAGTTTCAGACGACCTTTTACCGTATCAGCAACCTTGTCCCTTCCCCCGTCCTGCGGGGGAAGGTTAGGATAGGGGTGGCTTCGCGGCTTTAGGCAAAATCAAAAATGAATGACGGTTTTCAGACGACCTTTGAGGTCGGTCGTCTGAAAACCGTACAAGCCTTACAGCAACACTTTCTCCACGCCGCCGTTGTTGGCTTTTTTTACAAACTCGTCCAGCCAGTTTTCTCCGAGGATATGTTTCGCCATTTCGATGACGATGTAGTCGGCGGGCATGTCGTTGTCGTCGGCGTAGCGGCTCAGACCTTGCAGGCAGGCGGGGCAGGTGGTGAGCATTTTGACGGGTTCGCCCTGCGGCAGCTCTTTGAGGTTTTTCTCGATTTCTTCCTGTTTGCGGAATTTGACTTGGGTGGCGATGTCGGGCCGTTTGACGGCGAACATGCCGGATTCGCCGCAGCAGCGGTCGCTTAAGACGACTTTCTGCCCCATGAGGCTGCTTGCCATTTGGGTGGCGTTCATGGTTTTGATGGGCGTGTGGCAGGGGTCGTGGTAGAGGTATTGCTGACCTTTCACGCCGTTCAGTTTCACGCCTTTTTCGAGCAGGTATTCGTGGATGTCGATGATGCGGCAGCCTGGGAAGATTTCTTCGAAGCGGTATTTTTCGAGCTGGTCGTAGCAGGTGCCGCAACTGACGACGACGGTTTTAATGTCGAGGTAGTTGAGGGTGTTCGCCATGCGGTGGAAGGCGACGCGGTTGTTGGTGCTCATCTGCTCGGCTTTTGCCTTGTTACCACCCGCATCCTGCGGATAGCCGCAACACATATAGCCGGGCGGCAGGACGGTTTGTACGCCGACGTGCCAGAGCATGGCTTGGACGGCGAGTCCGATTTGGCTGAACAAACGCTCGGAACCGCAGCCTGGGAAGTAGAACACGGCTTCGGCATCTTCGGGCGCGGCGGGGTTGCGGATGATGGGGATGCTTTTGTCGTCTTCGATGCCGAGCATGGAGCGCGGTGTTTTGGCGGGCACGCTTTTGGGCAAAGGACGGTTGATGAAGTGGATGATTTGTTCTTTGACCGGGGCGGTGCCGACGGTGGCTTTGGGTTCGGCTTTTTGTTTTTTGGTGCCGACGGGCAGGAGTTTGCCGATTTTATAGGCGAAGTTTTGCGCGGGGAAGCCGGTCTGTATCATGGCGGCGCGCAGGGCTTTGATGGTTTTTGGACCGGTGGCGTTCAAAAATGCCATGCCCATCGATGCGGCAGGTGCGAAGCGTTTGTGGCCGGAATCGGCAAGGTAGTTGCGGATGGCTACGGTTACGTCGCCGAAGTCGATGTTGACGGGGCAGGGTTTGACGCAGCGGTGGCACACGGTGCAGTGGTCGCCGATGTCCATGAGTTCTTCAAAGTGTTTGATGGAAACGCCGCGGCGGGTTTGTTCTTCGTATAAGAAGGCTTCGGTCAAGAGCCCCACGCCGAGGATTTTGTTGCGCGGGCTGTACAGCAGGTTGGCGCGCGGAACGTGGGTGGAGCAGACGGGTTTGCATTTGCCGCAGCGCAGGCAGTCTTTGACGGAATCGGCGATGGTGCCGAGGTCTGATTTTTCCATAATCAGCGATTCCGCGCCCAAAAGCTCGAAGGACGGCGTGTAGGCGTTGCGTAAGTCCGAACCTTTCATCAGTTTGTGACGGTTGAAGGTGTGCTTGGGATCGACTTGGTTTTTGTAGTCCCAAAACGGCTGCAAATCTTCATCGGTCAGAAATTCGAGCTTGGTGATGCCGATGCCGTGTTCGCCGGAAATCACGCCGCCGAGCGAGCGGGCGAGTTTCATGATGCGTTCGACCGAACGGTAGGCCGTCTGAAGCATTTGGGCGTCGTCTGAATTGACGGGGATGTTGGTATGGACGTTGCCGTCGCCGGCGTGCATATGCAGGGCGACGAATACTCTGCCGCGCACGGTTTTGGCGTGGATTTTGCCCAAACCTTCGATGATTTTGGTGTCGGTTTTGCCGCTGAAGATTTCGGCGAGCGGTTTCATTACGTCTTCTTTGACGGACACGCGCAGGCGGAAATCGCGGAATGCGGTGAAACAGCTTTCGTCGTCTTTGGCCTCGGGCGCGGCATGGACGGCTGCGCCGTAGCGGGCTTTATAGTCGGCAAGCGGCGTGTCCAGATGGGCGAGCAACCAATCCCAACGCTCTTTAACGGCGGAAACGTGGGCAAGGGCGTGTTTGCCGCGTTCGCCTAAAAGTTCGGCGGTCGGCAGGTCCGTGCCCATTTTGTCGATGGGGAGTTTTCCCGACAGATATTGCTCCAATGCGGCGCACAAGGTGAGTTTGTTTTGGATGGAAAGCTCGATGTTGATGCGTTCGATACCGTCCGAATACTCGCCCAGCCGCTCCAGAGGAATCACCACGTCTTCGTTGATTTTAAAGGCGTTGGTGTGTTTGGCGATGGCGGCGGTGCGGCTGCGGTCGAGCCAGAAGGTTTTGCGCGCTTCGGGCGACACGGCGATAAAGCCTTCGCCGTCACGGGCGCGGGCAAGTTCGCAGATGTGTTCGGCGGCTGCCTCTACGGCGGCTTCGTCGTCTGAAACCACGTCCGCCAGCAAGACCATTTTCGGCCGCCCCTTACCTGCCGCTTTGGTGGCGTAGCCGACGGCGCGGACATAACGCCAGTCCAAATGCTCCAAACCCGCCAGCCGCACACTGTCGTGGGCGAGCAGGAAATCGCGGATTTCGACGATAGAAGGCGTGGCGGTGGCAACCGTACCGAAAAACTCCATACACACGGTGCGCGTGTATTTCGGCATTTTATGCAACACGAAGGCAACGCTGGTAATGATGCCGTCCGTGCCTTCTTTCTGCACGCCGGGCAGGCCGCTCAAGAATTTGTCGGTAACGTCTTTGCCCAAACCGACTTTGCGGAATTTGTGGCCGGGGATTTCCAAGCGTTCGGTTTTAACGACATTGAGGCCGTCTGAATCCAGCGTGTGAACGTCGAACACGGCGGTTTCTTCGTCGTGGATTTTGCCGAAATTGTGGCGCACGCGCTCGATGCGCAGCCATTCGCCCTGCGGGTTGACCATCTGCCAGTAGGCGAGGTTGTCCAACGCCGTCCCCCACAGCACGGCTTTTTTGCCGCCTGCGTTCATCGCTACATTGCCGCCCACGCAGGACGCATCGGCGGAAGTCGGATCAACGGCGAACACCAAACCCGCCTGATGCGCGGTTTCTTCCACCCGCCGCGTTACCACGCCCGCGCCGCAATGGATAATCGGATGTTTGCCGTCCAAGCCCGCCAGTTCGACAAATTCGACGCCGCGATGCTTGTCCAGCTTTTCCGTATTGATGACTGCGCTGTTTGCATCCAAAGGCACGGCGCCACCGGTATATCCCGTGCCGCCGCCGCGCGGGATAATGGTCAAATCCAATTCAATCAGCGCGCGCACCAAGGGCGCGATTTCCGCCTCCGTGTCGGGATTGACGACGACAAACGGATATTCGACGCGCCAGTCGGTCGCATCGGTAACGTGCGTTACCCGCGCCAGCCCGTCAAACATAATATTGTGCGGCTTGGTGATTTTGCTCAAACGCTCCAAAATCTGCCGCCGCTTTTGGCGCGTTTCGTCAAAGCTGCCGTCAAAACGCTCGACCGCCTTTTCCGCCGCCGCCACCAACACATCGACTTGCGGATTGTCGTCACGGCGTTTGCGGATTTCGTTCAAACGGTGGCGCATTTCCCGCACCAGCGCGGCGCGGCGTTTCGGATGCTCCAGCAAATCATCGACCAGATACGGATTGCGCACGACCACCCAAATATCGCCCAACACTTCAAACAACATCCGCGCCGAACGTCCTGTTTTGCGTTGACCGCGCAGGTCTTGCAGGATTTGCCACGCCTCATCGCCCAACAGGCGGATGACGATTTCGCGGTCGGTGTAGGAAGTATAGTTGTAGGGAATTTCCCGAATACGCTGCGGGGCGGTAGTCGTGGTCATGGTGGCGGTGTGTCCGTATGATTATTGGTACGGCGAAACTGCGGAAAGCTGCGGCATGATTTCGCCGTATTTTTATGAAAAGGTCGTCTGAAAGCACAGCTTCAACGAAGCTAAAATGATTTTCAAAACAATCAGAACAACTCGTTGGAAAAGCGATAATGTAGTTTAAATTCCGATGTTTTTCAACGGAAAAGGCGAAAAATGTTTCAATAGGAATAATTTTCAAAAAGGCAAATATTGTTGACAATTTTAGGATAAAAAGACTTTTCAGACGACCTTTGACGCCCCCGCGCTTGAGTTTTCCCGTAAAACAGTTATAATGCCACTCTCTTACGGCGGGTCTCCCCGCATGGTAATTCGGAACAACGGGTCAGGGGCGGAAGCCAGCAGCCCACTCCGATGCGTCAGTGCCGGGGGTCTGGCTCGCCACCCTATTAAAAAACACCGAAGATTGATTGGTCTTCGGTGTTTTTTGCTTTTGCAGAATCCGGGATGGGAAAAAGGTCGTCTGAAAATCTATTGAATGCACCTACTCGAATAACGGCAAGTCATTGCATCCGTTTGTGACGGCAAGGCAAAATTAAGCGGTTTTCTCGTTGGCACGCCCTAAGTAAATGGCAATCAGAGTCAACACGGCGCCGCTCCATTGGAGGGCGTTAATCGGTTTATCCAACCAAAAATAGTCGATCAGCAAGGCGGCGACAGGCTCGGAGAGCAGCAGCAGTCCGGTCAGCGAGAATGACAATAAGGGAATGGCGTAGGCTATCATGCCCCATGCGAAACACTGCATCACTGCGCCGTAAATCAGTACCAGCCCGATATCGCGCATGGTGGCGGGATAGAGGGCGTGGCTGTCAAACAGGATGGACGGGATGATGAGGGATAACGCGCCGCCAAAGCTCAAAATCATCATCATGGGAAACAGGGAAGTTTTCTCGATTTGGTGGGTTTTGTGGATACACACCATAGACAATGCGAGCATACCGCCCGAAGTGATGCCGCTGATAAAGCCCCAGACGGCGTTACCGTTGTGTCCGAACTCAGGGCTGCCGATAAGGGCGACGCCGCTGATGGCGAGAATGAGGCTGAACATTTGCGGTTTGCTCAAGCGTTCGCCGAAAAAGAAGAAACCGATGGCGGAGAGGAAAAATATCTGCAAGCTGTTGAGCAAGGTGGAAATACCGGGGCCGACGGCGTGTATGCTTTCGTGCCACAGCGACAGGTCGAATGCCAAAAACACGCCGGAGAGCATGGCGGTGTAGATGGCTTTTCTGCTTTTGGGCAGCTTTTGCCCAAAGAGGCGCGACAGCAGCCAGAAAATCACCGCCGCTATCGCCAGCCGCCAAAATGCGATGGCGTAAGAGCCGACTTCGACAAATTTGACAATCAAGCTGCCCAATCCGAAAACGACGCAGCCGACGACCAGCAAAGGGGCGGCATGCGAATGATGCGGCTTATTCATAACGCTCTCTATTCTCTTTGTTTTATAGTGGATTAACCTTAAACCAGTACGGCGTTGCCTCGCCTTGTCCTGATTTAAATTAATCCACTATATATGGAGGATTTGAAATCCGTCGGTTTTATGGGTATTGCTATGCAGCCGGTTTGCAGAAAGGTCGTCTGAAAACATGCAACCTGCTTTTCAGACGACCTTTTTACATCCTTTTCACATCAATCCTGCATCAGCCAATATTGCAGGCCGATTAGGGTTTTGCCGTCTTTGATTTCGTTGTGTGCCAAAGCGGTGCGGGCTTCTTCCTTGCTCATCAGGACGGTTTCGGTGATTTCGTCTTCGTCGTTGCTCAGAGTGCTGCCGAGGCGCACGCCTTCTGCTTGGTAGAAGTACATTTTTTCGTCGCAGAAGCCGATGGCAGTGTAGAAGCTGCTGATGAGTTTGACGCGGTCGGCGGTGTACGGAGTTTCTTCCGCCAGCTCGCGCAGGGCGCATTCGGCGGGGTCTTCGCCTGCATCGAGTTTGCCGGCGGGCAGCTCGAGCGTGGCAGCGTCTGCGGCGTAACGCCATTGGCGCACGAGTACGGCTTTGCCCTCTTCGGTAACCGCCAAAACGCAGGCCGCGCCGGGATGGCGGATGACGATGCGCTGGCTTTCGTTGCCGTTGGGCAGGCGGACTTTGTCGCGGTTGATGGTAACAAATGAGCCTTGATAAATCGGCTCGCTGCTGAGTTTGGTTTCTTTCAAATCCATTTGCGTGTTCTCTTTGTAAAGTTTGATACGGGGTCGTCTGAAAATCGGGAATGGGTTTTAACTTCGTTGAAGCCGAGCTTTCAGACGACCTCTTGAGTCATGAAAAGGCTCATCTGAAAGGGAGCGAAGCGGGTTTCGCTAAAACGTTTGTGCTGTTTTAAACCCTGCTGCGTTCGATTTCAATGCCGACTTCTTTGACATCGGGCAGGATGCCGGGCTTGATGATTTTGACGCGCACACTCAACGCGCCGAAATTGTCGAGGATGAGTTTGGCGATGTGTTCCGCCAATGATTCGAGCAAGAGGAAGCTTTGTTCGGCAAGGCTTGCCCTGACGGCTTCGCAGACTTCGCCGTAGTGGACGGTATTGCCGATGTGGTCGTCTTGACCGCTTTGTTCGGGGATGCCGATGTCCAAGTCCAAAATCAGGGTTTGGGGGCGTTCGCGTTCCCAGTCGTACACGCCGATTAAGGTGTCCGCCTTCATGCCACGTAAAAAGATTTTGTCCATTTGCCTGCCTGTTTTTTTGATAAAATGAGCGTCCCATTTTAAGTAAAGCATCTGAAATGTTCAATGTATCCGCCGTTATCGCGGCTTATTTAATCGGTTCGCTGTCGTTTGCCGTCATTGTTTCCAAATATTACGGCATGGACGATCCGCGCACTTACGGCTCGGGCAACCCCGGCGCGACCAATGTTTTGCGCAGCGGCAAGAAAAAAGCGGCGGCGCTGACTTTGCTGGGCGACGCGCTCAAAGGTTTGGTGGCGGTGGTTTTGGCACGCTGCCTGCAAGATGCTTTGACTCTGTCGGACATCACCATAGCGGTGGTTGCCGTGGCCGCGCTAGTTGGACATATGTGGCCGCTGTTTTTCGGCTTTAAAGGCGGCAAGGGCGTGGCAACTGCTTTGGGCGTATTGCTGGCGCTTTCTCCTGCAACGGCTTTGGTTTGCGCGGCGATTTGGCTGGTGATGGCGTTCGGCTTTAAAGTGTCCTCGCTTGCCGCGCTCGCCGCCACCGTAGCCGCGCCGCTCGTCGCCTTCTGGCTGATGCCCTACTCTTCTTGGGCTTGGGCGACCGTCGTCATTGCCGTGCTGGTGTTGTACCGCCATAAAAGCAATATCCAAAACCTGCTTCAAGGCAAAGAAGGCAAAATCGGAGACAAGGCGGACAAGCCGTAAACCTGATTTTATTTTTCAGACGACCTGTCCGATTGCGGAATGAACCAAGGTCGTCTGAAAACCTTTCAATCTACGCTGCGGCATCGCCTTAACCTGCCGACAGGTATCGAAAACCGATTTAATCCATTATAATCAAGCTCTTTTGTTTCACAGCCAAACTTCCATGCCGCAACGCCCGTTCAAAACCGTCCTGACCGCCTTTACCTTGGCCGCGCTGTCTGCCTGCTCGCTGGTCAAGTATCAGCCTGTCGCCACCATCAATAAAATTGATATGAACCAAGGCTATCGTTTTGAAACCAGCCAGTTTCGGCGCGAAGAAGACGACACCTTCATCATCCTGATGCTCTCCGGCGGCGGCACGCGCGCGGCGGCATTGGGCTACGGCGTGTTGGAACAGCTTCAGCAGCAAAAAGTTACCATCGGCGGCAAAAGCAAATCACTGATGTCCAATGTAGATTTGGTGGTCGGCGTATCCGGCGGCTCCGTCCTCGCCGCCTACTTCGCGCTCAAAGGCGAAGAAACCATCCCCATGTTTTACAAGCGTTTCCTTCACCAAAATTTCCAACGCCAAGTCGTCAAACAAGCCTTTTCCATGTCCAACCTGCCCCGCCTCGCTTCGCCCGAATACGGACGCGGCGACCTCTTGCAGGAGCAGTTTGAAAACCACCTTTTCGGCAAAGCCACCTTCCGCGATTTGGAAATGCACGGCAAAGGCCCGTTCGCCATCATTTCCGCCACCGACATGGGCGCGGGTGAACGCCTGAACTTCACGCAAGAATACTTCGACCCCATGTGTATCGACTTGGGCGGATTGCGCCTGGCCCGCGCCGTTGCCGCCTCCAGCGCAGTGCCCATGGTGTTCGCCCCGATTACCCTCAATAACAACGGCGGCAACTGCGGCTACACCCTGCCGCCGCAGCTGCAAATGACCGGCCTCGAGTCCCAAAAGCAGCAAAACGCCACCTATCAAGAGTTTAAAAACAGGTTCAACAAATACAACGACAGCAAAACCCGTCCCTACATCCACCTGATAGACGGCGGGCTGACCGACAACCTCGGCATGCGCAGCCTCTTGGACATGACCGAAATGTATCCCGACAAAGTGTTGGAACAACAAATCCGCAGCCGCAACCTGCGACACATCGTCGTCATCAGCGTCAACGCCCAAAACCAAATCAGCAGCAATATGGACAAAACCGCCGCCGTACCCGGATTCCGCGACGTCGTTACCGCCATCGTCAACATCCCCATCGACCAATACACCCAAGAATCCCAACGCCGCTTCCGCGCCTTTGTCGACAAACGCAACGAAGCCAGCCGACAAAACGGCGACGGAATCAGCTTTTCCTTTGTCAGCCTCAACCTCAAAGACCTGCCGCCCTCCGCGTTGCGCGACAAAGTGTTGAACATCCCCACCAGCTTCTACCTCCCGCCCGAAGACGTGGACAACCTGCGGACCGCCGCGGCAGAGCTGATGAAACAGTCCCAAGACTACCAAAAACTGCTGCAAGAATTTGCCGCACACCCCAACCCCGAAAGCATCTTCGCCGAGCCGCCGCCACCCGACCCCAAAGACGGCAAGCCAGCCAAAAAACAAAACAAACCCATCCCATAACGACATTTCAGACGACCCATAAAATCCAAAGGTCGTCTGAAACACCACAAACGGAACACCCCGATTATGAACGACAAAACCAGCCCTATCGTTACCGACATCAACCGCCCCGTCCTCGTCCCGCCCGGCGGCCATAAAAAAGTCCTGCTGCATTCCTGCTGCGCCCCGTGCAGCGGCGAAGTCATGGAAGCCATGCTCGCCAGCGGCATCGACTACACCATCTACTTCTACAACCCCAACATCCACCCGCTCAAAGAATACATGTTGCGCAAAGAAGAAAACATGCGCTTCGCCGACAAATTCGGCATCCCCTTCATCGACAAAGACGACGACTACGAAAACGACCGCAAAGAATGGTTCGCCAAAGCCAAAGGCATGGAATTCGAACCCGAACGCGGCATCCGCTGCACCATGTGTTTCGACATGCGTTTCGAAAAAGCCGCCCAATACGCCCACGAAAACGGCTTCCCCGTCTTCACCAGCTCGCTGGGCATTTCCCGCTGGAAAAACATGAAGCAAATCAACGGCTGCGGCCACCGCGCCGCCGCGCCTTACGACGACGTCGTGTATTGGGATTTCAACTGGCGCAAAGGCGGCGGCAGCGCGCGCATGATCGAAATCAGCAAACGCGAACACTTCTACCAACAAGAATACTGCGGCTGCGCCTACTCCCTGCGCGACTCCAACGCCCACCGCAAATCGCAAGGCCGCATCCCCATCAAACTCGGTGTGCTGTATTACGGCGACGAGTCCACACAATACGAACCCTCGCCTGACGGACAGGCAGCCAAAATCGTTGTGGACAAATAATTGATGTCGGTTTTATATGAAGAAAAAGGTCGTCTGAAAGATTTTCAGACGACCTTTTCAGCATTCCTCCAGTCAAAAAAAGTAACACCCGCCCGTCTAACCGTGTTCTAATAATGCTTTAGATTTACGCTGAACGAGAGAAAAGCCATGACCGCACCTCAAACGCCCGTTATCCGCTCCCTGCTCGACACCGACCTGTACAAGTTCACCATGCTTCAGGTGATACTGCACCAATTCCCCCAAACCCACAGCCTTTATGAGTTCCGCTGTCGCAACAAAGACATGGTTTACCCGCTTGCCGACATCCAAAGCGACTTGGAACGAGAACTCGACGCGCTCTGCCAACTGCGCTTTACCCACGACGAACTCGACTACCTGCGCAGCCTGCGCTTCATCAAAAGCGACTTTGTCGACTATCTCGAACTCTTCCAACTCCAACGCCGCTTCGTCAAAGTCAGCCCTGATTCAGAAGGTCGTCTGAATATCCGCATCGAAGGCCCCATGATTCAGGCGATGTTCTTTGAAATCTTCATCCTCGCCATCGTCAACGAGCTCTACTTCCGCCGTCTCGAAACCCCCGCCGTCATTGAAGAAGGCGAACGCCGCCTCCAAGCCAAAGCGCAACGCCTCAAAGAAATCTCCGCCGCGCAAAACCCCGACGATCCGCCGTTCCTCATCTCCGACTTCGGCACCCGCCGCCGCTATACCCTCGATTGGCAGGAACACGTCATCCGCACCCTGCTTGAAGCCGCCCCCGACATCGTGCGCGGTACCAGCAACGTTTATCTCGCCAAAAAAATCGGCATCACCCCCATCGGCACGATGGCGCACGAGTTCCTCCAAGCCTTCCAAGCCCTTGACGTGCGCCTGCGCAATTTCCAAAAAGCCGCCCTCGAAAGCTGGGTACACGAATACCGCGGCGACCTCGGCATCGCGCTGACCGACGTGGTCGGCATGGATGCCTTCCTGCGCGACTTCGACCTCTATTTCGCCAAACTCTTCGACGGTCTGCGCCACGACAGCGGCGACCCTTATGTATGGGGCGACAAAGCGCACGCCCACTACAAAAAACTCAAAATCGACAGCCGCACCAAAATGCTGACCTTCTCCGACGGGCTGGACATCGAACGCTCGTGGGCGTTGCACCAATATTTCAAAGACCGTTTCAAAACCAGCTTCGGTATCGGCACCAACCTCACCAACGACATGGGCCATACCCCGCTGAACATCGTTTTGAAACTCGTTGAGTGCAACGGTCAGTCCGTCGCCAAACTCTCCGACTCCCCGGGCAAAACCATGACTACCAACAACACCTTCCTCGCCTACCTGCGTCAGGTGTTTGACGTTCCCGAGCCGAAGGCGGAGGATTGATTAACTGAAAACGGCAAGAGGTCGTCTGAAAACCTTGATTCGAGGTTTTCAGACGACCTTTTTATCAGACAAATTGACAACAAAACCATCCATGCCAAGCCGCAATCCGCCCTATCCCGATATAGGGCTGTTGTCGTTTATGCAACCATTTCATCTTAGTCATGATGTCGCCTTTAAAATTCATTTCAGATAAGTCTATTAAGGAGTAAAATAGCGCCCGTTTTATTTTGTTATGTTTTGAAAGTATATTTAAATGTCCGCACCTCAATTCGATGTCGCCGTGATCGGCGCAGGTCCTGCAGGCTCGGTAGCATCCGCCCTGCTTCACAAAAAAGGTTATAAAGTCTGCGTATTGGAAAAACAGCACTTTCCGCGCTTCGTCATCGGCGAAAGCCTGCTGCCGCACTGCATGG